>VGZE01000117.1 GCA_016872755.1 Planctomycetota bacterium | reverse complement strand
GACCAGCCACTCGCCCGCCAGCGCCGGATCGCTGCCGCGCAGCGCGCCGGCGACGTTGCGCGAGGCGACCGCGCGCACGCGATTCTCGACGCCGAAGCGCGCGCGCGCGCCGAGCGTGACGGGTTTGAAGTCCGCTCGCGCTGCCGCGCGCTTGAGCGCGTCGAAGTCCTGCCCGGAGGCCCCGAAGAGCTTGCGCGCGAACGGTTCCGCCAGCCAGCCCTCGGCCTGCACGCGCGGTCGCGGTTTCGGGTCGTCGAGGTCGAAGTTCTCGCGGCCGAAGGACCCCGACACGACCGCGTACGGGTACCCCGCCGGACCGGTCTCGTGCACGATCAGGCAGGCCGCCGCGCCCAGCTCGCTCGCGATCTCGTACTTGTAGGTCCAGCGTCCGTAGTAGGTCATCGCGCGGCCGCGGAAGACCGCCTCGTCGAGCTTGCCCGGGCGCGCCGGATCCTCGACCGGCGGATCGTTGACGAGCATCACCAGCGTCTTGCCGCGGCAGTCGAGCCCCTTGTAGTCGTTCCAGTCGTGCTCGGGAGCGACGACGCCGTAGCCGACGAACACGACCTCGCTGTCGTCGACGGCGACCGCCGCGCCGTGGCTGCGGCTCGACAGCACCGCCTCGTGCGGCAGCAGCGGCTCGAGCGGCTCGGCTTGCGCGCCGAGCACGAAGGACAGGCGCGGCTTGCCCTGCACGCCGAGCAACGGCACGGGTTGGAACCAGGTCCCGTCCACGCCGGCCGGTTCGAGTCCGAGCGCCTGCATGCGCTCTACGAGGTACGCGACGGTGCGCTCCTCGCCGGCGGTGCCGGGCGCACGGCCCTCGTAGGCATCGGCAGCGAGCTCGACCAGACCCTCGCGCAGGCGCGCGGCGGCATCGAAGGCCGGTTCGGCGGATTGAGGCGTCAACAACGGGAGCAGCGCGAGGAACGACGACATGGCGCTGCGATCGTAGCGTTGGCGGCTGTGCGCGGCACATGTGCCGCGCGCGTGCCTCAGCGCGCGCCGGCGAAGGCGAACTCGCAGGCCGTGCTGAGAAGGGCATCCGCCGGGCTCGCACCGGCCGGCTCGACGCGCGCCTGCGCGAAGCCGGTGCCCGCGACCCAATCCGACGCGAGTTCGAGGCGCGCGCGCCCGCTCGCGTCGCAGGTGGCGCGCAACACGACCGGGAAGGCTCGCGCCAGGTCGAGCTCGATCGCCCCGGCGAGCTCCTGCCAGGGCTGCGGCAGCGCGGCCGGAGCGGCGACCAATTCGACGCGATCACCGGGCCGGCTGAGCAGTTCGAAGGCAGGTCCGCCGACGGCCCCGGCCTCGAAGCGGAGCTCGAGCGGCTCGCGCCGCGCAATTCCGCGCGCGATCCACACGCCACGCGAAGACTGCACGAGCAGATCGGCCGGACCCGGCGCATCGACCGAACAGGTTCCCTCGAGCTCGGTCGCCGACACGCGCGCAAGGTCGAGCAGCGGAGCGCCGCCGAGTTGCACCCACGGCAGCTCCGGGCCGAGCATCTCGGCCGCGCATTCGATGCGCAGGCGGCGGTCGCCGAGGCAGGGCAGCACACTCGGTTCGAGCGACAGCCGCGCGCCGACGGGAGGCACCGGCGGCACCTGCCTGCCGGACGCGCGCCGCCTTGCGACCTGCTCGACCAGCGCGCGCGCCACCTGCGGGGCGAGCGCGCCGACGAGTCGCGCGATCCCGGGCTCGGACGGGTGGACCGCATCGAGGAACAGGCGGCCGGGCTCGGGCGCGGGACCGGCGAGCAACGGCCGCGCGTCCACGCAGACGACGTCCGCTTCGAGAGCGGCCGCCTGCACGAGCGCCGCGTCCTCGCGCGTGCGCGGGAAGCGCTCGAGCGTGCTCGGCGGGTGCGCCGGCGCGACGGCGATCGGTTCGCAGTCGGCGCCGCGGCAGGCCGCGAACATCGCGCCGAGCAGCGCGCGCGTCTGCGCCGGTTCCAGGCGCGTGCCGTGCAGCGGCCGGCCGGCCAGCCAGGCCTGCTCGATGGCCTTTGCATCGGGCGCCTCTTCGGTGCCGACCGATTCGCCGCGCAAGGACCGCGCGAGGCGGACCAGACCGCGGTCTCCGAGCCAGCTCGGCAGGCGCGCGGCCGCTTGCGTGCGCGCGAGCTCGAGGTCGTTCACCGCATGGGCCGGAGCACCGTCGTTCCAGGCCGCCGGATACAGCACGACGACATCGGGCCGCGCTCGCGTGAGCACGTCCTCGAGCAACCACGCGATCTGCGCGCTCGAATAGCCGGGCACGCCGTAGTTCGACACGAGCACCGACTCGCGCGGCCAGCCCTGTCCCTCGAGCTCGCGCGCGAGTTGTTCCGAGAGCGTCTGGGACGGCAGCAGTCCCGTCCCGTACACGCAGGAATCGCCCAGGCACGCGACGCGCAGCATGCCCGGCGGCGCCGGGTGCGCGGCGCGGCCGCGAAACGGCCAGTCGGCGGTTGCGCAGGCGCCGGCGTGCAGCGCGCTCGCGCGGTGCCGCGCAGCAGTCGTGTAGAAGCGCCGCTCGTCGCGCACGAGATCCGGGTGCTCGCCCTCTCCTCGCACGGCGAGCCCCGCGAAGCGGAATGCGCGCGCCGCGCTTTCCGGCGCACACTGCCGAGCGAGCTCGTCGATGGCGCAGACGAGCAGCAGCCCGAGCACGACGGCGAGCACGCGCGCGCTGCGCCGCCGAGCCGTCAGCGCCCGCATGGCCCCCTGAACGCGCAGGTCGCGCAGGCGCTCGCGCCGACGGACAGTTGCGGGAAACGCGCGGGCTCGCCGTCGGAGCCTCCCGCGTCGAAATGCAACTCGCGCAGGGCCGTGATCGACGCGTGCACGGCGCCGAGCACGCCCTCGAGCGCTTCCGCGTCGAAGCGGTGCTCGACCGCGCGGCCCTCCTCGAGGTAGTCGGCGACGCAGCGCACACCCGTGGGATCGGCGCCCCAGCGCTGTTCGGCGTAGAGCGCGTACAACGCGAGCTGGAACGCGTGCTCGGGCCGTTCCGAGCCGCTCTTCCAGTCGTGGATCCACAGCACGCCGCCCGCGTCGCGATAGGCGAAATCGGGCACCGCGTGGATCGCCGTCTTGAACAGCTCGATCGTGCCGAGCTGCTCGCAGGCCAGCCACTGCTCGGGCGGCGCGGCGCGCACCGCGGCCAGCTCGCTCGACTCGCAGAACCAGCGCGCGGCGCGCTGGATGCGTTCGACGAAGCGGCCGCCGTACTCGCGTGCGCGCCCGCTCGGCTCGTCGACGCACGCTTCGGCGTAGTGATGCTCCTGCAGCCGCGTGTGGCGCTTGGGCGCGCGCCGCCACTGCGCGGCCTCGTCGCGCGACTGCTTGTAGCCGCCGCGGAAGCGCGCGAGCGCCCGCTCGACGAGCTCTTCCGCGCCGAGCGTTCGACCCGCCGCGCGCTGTTCGAACCACTGCTCGATCGCCTGGTGCAGGCAGTCACCGGCCCACATCGGGAGACGCGTCGTGTTCTTCAGGCGGTAGGACTCCGCGCGCTCGGCCGGCGCGTCGCGCTCCCACCCGCGCCAGGCCAGGTAGTACTGGTGGTAGTAGGCGCGCAGGCAGGTCTCCGCCAGGCCGCGGCGCGACACCGACCAGGAGAACTCGTGGCGCAGTTCGGACATCGCGAGCGCCGCTCCAGCGCGCCTCAGGGACTGATGCGCAGCAGCTTCGCGGCGCTGGCGTCGAGCGCGTACAGCACGCCGCTCTCGGTCAGAGCCAGCGACAGGGTTGCGCCCGGCGTGAAGGTCGGCGCGCCGACGGCGCTCGCGCAGTCCACGTCGAGCGGGCAGAGCGCGCTCGCCGCGGGGCCCGAGCGCTCGCGCAGCACGCCGGTGCCGGCATCGATCCAGTACAGTTCGCCCGTTTCGCTGAGGACAGGAGCCACCGGCGAGGACAGCTTGGCCGCGCTGCCGATGCCCTCGGCACTTGCGGCACTGCCGTCGCCGAGCAGCGTGGCGCTCGAACCCTGCTGTCCGAAGAACGTGGCCGGCCCGAGGGTCAGCTCGCGGATGCGGTTGCCAAAGGAGAGCGAACCCCCGATCTCCGACACGATCAGGTGGTTGTCACAGTCGAAGCACAGGCCGGTCGGTGTGTCGAAGAACGTCTGTTGCAGGATTCCATCGGCCCAGAACGGCGCGCCGCTGCCGGCGGTCGTGCTGACGAGCCCCGCCTGCAAGAGCCGGATCGAGTGATTGCCGGGATCCGCGAGGTAGACGCGCCCATCGCTGGTCGCGGCGAGCATCGACGGACGCGTGAAGTTGAAGCGCGCGAGCAGGCCGAAGCCATCCGCATTGCCGCCGATCGTGCTCGGCAGGCCGTAGGCGAGCTCGACCGTGTCGGGCGCGGTGCGATCCACGGCGACGATCACGTGGCTGGTGTGCTCCATCACGTACAGCTTGCCGCCATCGACGACCGCCAGCCCCGACAGTTGCGCGGGCTGCGCGATGCCGGCGGCGGACAGCAGCAGGTCGAGCGTTCCGGGTTGCACGAGCTCGGTCTCGACCGGCGCGCCGCCGCTGAAGTCGAGCGCGTACACGGTGGCGTTCGGGCCGGTCACGTACAGGATCTCGGCATCGCGCGCCGCGCAAACCTGCGACAGCGGCCCGAGGACCGTGGTCGTCAGCACGACCTCGCTCGGCAGCTGGCCGGGCGCGAAGTTCTGGTCCGCGCCCGCGCATCCGGCGGATCCGGAAAGAGAGGGCGGCAGGGCCGCGGAACTCGAGCCGGACTCGCTCGAGGCCTTGCGACAGGCAGCGGCGATCGAAAGCGGGATCAGCAGCAGGACGGCTCGGCGACGCATCCCCTCCACACTATCACTCCGCCGGCTGGGGATCTTCCTTCGAGAACAAGCTCGTCAGCACCATCAGCACGGCCCCGATCGTGATGAAGGAATCCGCCACGTTGAAGGTCGGGAAATGCCCGTTGTGGAAAGGGCCGAAGTTACCCAGTGCCGGCACGTAGAAGTCGATGAAGTCGCGCACCTCGCCCAGCGGGTGATCGGACGGCGGCTCCAGCAGCAGGTTGTCGTGCAGATTGCCGAGGGCGCCGCCGAGCACGCAGACCAGCGCGACCCGGAAGAGCCGCTGGTCGGGTCGCGCGCGCCACAGCAACCACGCGATCAGCACCGCGGCCGCGATCCGCCCGCATACCAGGATCCACGGCACGTCCTCGAGCCAGGAGAAGGCCATGCCGCGATTGGTGGCGAGCATCAGCGCGAGCCAATCTCCGAGCAGCGGGACCCGCTCGTGTCCGCAGGCGTCGTATTCGATCTGCACGCGGCCGGCCTCGAAGGCGCCGAACACCGCGCTCTTCGACCACAGGTCCGCGAGCACGATCAAGGGCAGCGGCGCGAAGCGCCGCCAGCGCGCGAGCCCGCTGGTGTTCGGGGAACTCAAGCGGACGGGTCCGAAGAAGGAAGGAGACGTGCGTCGGCCGGGTTCAAGCCGCGCGTCTCAGCTCTCGCGCTCGGCCTTGCGCTGGCAACCGATGCAGAATCGAGTGTACGGCACCGCGCGCAGGCGCTCCTTGTTGATCCACTCCTGGCAACCTTCGCACTTGCCGAAGTTGCCGCCTTCGAAGCGCACCAGCGCCTCGTCGATCTCGCGCAAGGCCGTCTCGTCATGCTGCAGGAGTTCCAGGCTGAACTCCTGGTAGAAGCTGTCGCTGCCGGCATCGGCCTCGATGTCCACGGTGGCCTTCTCGCCGTTGATGCCGAACGCATCCTCGTGGAGGTTCTTGATGTCGCCGCTCAGCACGCCGCGCAAGCCGAGCAGCGCCTGCTTGAAGCTCTCGAGCTCCCTCGGCGTGGGCTTCTTGGCTGGGATCGCTGCGTTGTCTCGTGGTTGGCTGGGCAAGGTGTCCTCGAATGGCTCGCGCGGTCGGGCCTGTGCGATTCGAATGCGCAATTGGGCGCCGCGGACGTCGCCGCTGGATCGGCCAATTTCGGGCGAAAAGTATAGGCAGCCGGGCGCGCGCGGCTCAAGCGGCCAAGAAAGGAGATTGAACGAAATGCAGGTTCAGGAGACCTTGGACTCCGGTGGCGCCCCCTTCCCCTCTCGAGGACGACCTGAGCGACCTGTTGCAGGCGCTGGCCGCCGAGGCAGGAGCGGCGCGCTCGACGCTGAGTTCGTACCGCCTGCAGGGACGGCGCTTCGTCGAGTGGATGCACGAGCGCGGGCTGCGTCGCTGGGACGAGCTCGATCCCGCGGCCCTGGTCGAGTTCCTGGCCGAGCTGCGCGCGGCCGGGCTGGCGGAGGCCACCGTGGCGCATCACCTGGTCGTCGTGCGGCTGCTGCTGCGGCACCAGGTGCGCGAGGGCCGACTCGCGCGCGATCCGTCCGCCGCGCTCGACAGCCCGCGCCTGGCGCGCGTGCTTCCCAAGACCCTGGGCGGTTCGGAGATCGAGGCGCTGCTGGCGGCGCCGGACGGCTCGCGGCCGACGGACTTGCGCGACCGGGCCTTCCTGGAACTGCTGTATGCCTGCGGCGCGCGCGTCTCGGAGGCGTGTGGGCTCGAACTCGATGGGCTCGCGCGCGAGGCCGGCGTCGTGCGCGTGACCGGCAAGGGCAACAAGACGCGCGTCGTGCCGCTGGGACGGCGGGCCTGGCGCGCGCTGGACGAATGGATCTCGGTCGGGCGCGCCGCACTCCCGGCCGCGGCGCGCAGCGGGCGCGTGTTCCTGTCCGCGCGTGGGGCACCGCTCTCGCGCGTGGCCGCCTGGCGCATCGTGCGCGCGGCGGCCCTGCGCGCGGGAATCGGCAAGTCCGTCTCGCCGCACTGGTTGCGGCACTCGTTCGCGACGCACCTGATCGAGGCCGGCGCTGACCTGCGCGCGGTGCAGGAGATGCTCGGACACGCGTCGATCCGCACGACCGAGGTCTACACGCACCTGGACTCGGAGCACGTGCGCAGCCTGCACCGCATGTACCACCCGCGCGGGTAGGAGCGGAGTACGGAGCCCGCCTCAGGAGTACGGAGCCCGCCTCGAATCCGGCGAGTTCGGCTTCTGATCCAAGCTCGCCGGATTCGAGGCGGGCTCCGTACTCGCGGGCTCCGCATTTGCCAACTCGCCGCATTCGAGGCGGGCTCGGTACCGGTACCATCTGCGCCCCCGATGGCGCAGAACACGCAGGCGCGGCCCCGAATCCTCGTCGCCGACGAGCTCGGCGAAGCGGGACTGGAGATCCTGCGCGGCGTCGGCGCGGTCGACGTGCGCACGGGCTTGAAGCCGGCCGAGCTGGCCGCCGTCCTGCCGCCCTACCATGCGCTGGTCGTGCGCTCGGCGACGCGCATCGATGCCGACGCGCTCGCGCAAGCGTCGAACCTCGTCGTGATCGGCCGCGCCGGCATCGGTGTCGACAACATCGACGTCGCCGCGGCGAGCGCGCGCGGTATCGCGGTGATGAACTCGCCGGAAGCCGGCGCGACGACGACGGCCGAGCTCGCGATCGCGCTCTTGGTCGCGCTGGCGCGCAAGATCCCGCAGGCCGACGCATCGCTGCGCGCCGGCAAGTGGGAGAAGAGCAAGTTCAGCGGCGTCGAGCTGGGCGGCAAGACCCTCGGCGTGCTCGGCCTGGGCCGCATCGGCCGCATCGTCGCCGCGCGCGGCGCCGGTCTGGCGCTGCGCGTGGTCGCGCACGACCCGTTCGTGCGGCCGGGCGCCGAGCCCGCCGGCGTGACCCTGGTCGAGTTCGAGCGGCTGCTCGCCGAGAGCGATTTCCTGTCCGTGCACGTGCCGCTGTCGGAGGAGACGCGACACCTGCTCGGGCCGGCTGAATTCGCGCAGCTCAAGCCCGGCGCGCGGCTCGTGCACTGCGCGCGCGGCGGCATCGTCGACGAGGCGGCGCTGCTCGCGGCGCTCGAGTCCGGTCGGCTCGCCGGCGCCGCGCTCGACGTGTTCGAGCAGGAACCGCCGCCCAAGGGGCACCCGCTGCTCGCCCGGGCGGACGTCATCGTCACGCCGCACATCGGCGCGTCGACCGAGGAGGCCAAGCACGCGGTGGCCCTGGCCATCGCACGGCAGGTCGCCGCGTGCCTGAAGACCGGCCTCGTGCTGAACGGCGTCAATGTGCCGCTGGTCGCGCCCGCCGACGCCGAGTTCCTGGCGCCGTACCTGCTGCTCGCCGAACGCCTGGCGCGCCTGCTCGCCGCGCTGCGCCCCGGTCGGGTGCGCGCGCTGCGCGTGCTCGCGCAGGGCGAGATCGGCGAGCGCGCGGTGCGCCCGCTGCTGGTGCGCGCGCTGGTCGGCGCGCTGCACGGCAGCGACGGCGCACTGGTCACGCAGGTCAACGCCGAGCGCATCGCGCGCGAACGCGGCATCCGCACCGCCGCCGAGCGCAGCGCGCTCAAGCAGGACTTCGTCAACCTCGTGCGCGTCGAGATCGAGACGGATGCGGGCGCCTGCCACGCCAGCGGCACGCTGATCGGCCGACGGCACCTGCGCATGGTCGAGCTCGACGAGTTCCTGCTCGATGCGATCCCCGAGGGCGCGCTGCTCGTCACCCAGCATGCCGACGTGCCCGGCGTGGCCGGGCGCATCGCGACGCTGCTCGGCGAGGCGGGCCTGAACATCGAGCGACTGCAGATCGGGCTGCCCCGCGAGCGCGCCTCGCTCGCGCTGGGCGTCTTCAACCTCGATGCCGTGCCGACGGCGCAGCTGCTCGAGCGCCTGCGCGGCACCGCGGGCGTGTCGGAAGCTCTGTGCGTCGTGCTCGGAAGCCGCGCATGAAGGCCGCGCAGCGCTACGCGGACGTCTTCTTCGACTGCGACTCGACCTTGTCGACCCTCGAGGGCATCGACGAGCTCGCGCGCGGCCGGCGCGACGTGGCGGAGCTGACGCGCGCCGCGATGGAGGGGCGCGTGCCGCTGCAGGACGTGTATCGGCGCCGGCTCGAGCTCGTGCAGCCGACGCGCGCCAGCGTCGAGCGGCTGGGCCGCTCGTACTGCCACACGCAGGTCGCCGACGCCGGCCCGGTGCTCGCGGCGCTGCAAGCGGTCGGCAAGCGCGTGCACGTGATCTCGGGCGGGCTCGCGCCGGCGGTGCGCAAGCTCGCCGCGGCGCTGCACGTGCCCGACGAGCGCGTGCACGCGGTCGAGATCTCCTTCGATCGCGCCGGCGACTACGAGGCCTACGATGCGCACTCGCCCCTGTCGAGGAGCGGCGGCAAGCGCGAGTACCTGCAGCGCCTGCGCGCGGCCGGCGGCCTCGGGCCCTGCGCGCTGGTCGGCGACGGCGCAACCGACCTCGAGGCCGCGGATGCGGTCGACCTGTTCATCGGTTTCGGCGGGGTCGAGCGACGCGCCGAGGTTGAACGCAACGCCGCGGTCTACATCAGCTCGAAGAGCCTCGCACCGGTGCTGGTGCACCTGTGCACCGGCCCGGAATGGCAGCGCCTGGCGGACCGCGTCTCGTTCAAGGCGCTGCTGCGCAAGGCGCTCGAGTTGTCCGGCGCGCAAGAGAATCACGCATGAAACCGCACGACATCCTGTTCCTCCCCGGTCCGACCGAGGTGCGCGCCGAGCTGCTCGAACAGATGGCGCGGCCGATGATCGGCCACCGCTCCCAGCAGGCGAAGGAGCTCGTGCTGCGCCTGGTGGGCAAGCTGCCGGCGCTGTTCTGCACGCGCCAACGCGCGCTGTTCGAGTCGGTGCCCGCGACGCTGCTGATGGAGGCCGCGATCCGCAACCTGGTTGCGAAGCGCGTGCTCGTCACGACCTGCGGCGCGTTCAGCGAGCGCTGGCTCGAGATCGCGCGCGCGTGCGGGCGCGAGGCCGACGCGCTGGCGGTCGAATGGGGCGAGGCGATCACGCCCGCACAACTCGATGCGGCGCTCGCCCGCGGTTCGTACGACGCCGTCACGATCACGCACAACGAGACCTCGACCGGCGTGATGAATCCGCTGCGCGAGCTCGCCGCGGTCGCGCGCAAGCACGGCGCGCTCGTGCTCGTCGACGCGGTGAGCTCGCTCGCCGGAGCGCCGCTCGAGTTCGACGCCTGGGACTTGGACCTCGTGTTCGCCGGCGTGCAGAAGTGCGTCGCGCTGCCGCCGGGGATCGTGTTGTTCGCGCTGTCCGAGCGCGCGCTCGCGAAGGCAGCCACGCTGCCGGGCCGCGGCTTCCTGCTCGACTTCCCGCGCACGGCGGCCGCGCTCGCCAAGGGCGAGCCGATCGCGACGCCGTCGCTGTCGCACTTGTTCGCGCTCGACGCGCAGCTCGACGCGATCGCGCGCGAAGGGCTCGACCTGCGCTGGGCGCGGCACGCGCGCATGGCGGCGCGCACGCGCGCGTGGG
>VGZE01000116.1 GCA_016872755.1 Planctomycetota bacterium | reverse complement strand
CAGCTCGCCGATCCGCACGCGCAGCCCCTCGAGCGGCGGATCGGGCAGCGCGCGCGGCCGCGCCGCGAACGGCTCGGGTCGGCCGGCGCCCTCGACGAGCAGAGCGCGGGTGCCCGCGGCGACGGCACCGAAGGACTCGCGCGCCCCACCCGGCCAGGCGACCTCGACTTCCGCCTGCGCTGCGCCGCCGAGCCCGAACACGAGCTCGGGCGGTGCGCAGGACAGGAAACCGTCCCCGCGGGCGAGCGAGCGAGAGACCTTGCGGCCGCCGCAACTCACGCGAACGGTCGCTCCGATCGCCTCGTGCTGGCCGCGCGTGGCCCGCAACCGCAGCTTGAGGAAACCGGCGCCGGAGGGATCGACCACGTCGTTGCGGTACAGGTTGTGGCGCTCGCGCTGGATGTTGTGCACGAACAGATCCTCGTCGCCATCGTCGTCGAAGTCCGCGGCGATCGCCGCGCGCGAGTCGTTGGGGTTGTCCGCGCCGGAGACATCCGACACGTCGACGAAGCGTCCGCCGGCGTTCAGCCAGACCTTGTTGCGCTCGAAGCCGCTGAACGAGAAGCCCTGCTCGAACATCTGCGCGCTGTGGAAACCGCGATAGCCGGGGCTGTTCACTGTTTCGGGTGCGGCGACGCCCTGCGCGCGCTCGAGAGTCGACGCCACCACGTGGCGCCAGTAGGTGCTTCAGGTGTCGGCGGCGGTATCGCCGGTCACGTAACCGGAGCAGCAGTAGATGTCGAGCATGCCGTCGAGGTCGATGTCGAACAGGGCCGGCGCCCAGGCCCAGCTCGCTCCGATCCCGCCCCGCGCGGACGGCAGGCGCTCGAAGCCCTCGTCGCGCCGCAGGAAGATCGTGTTGCCGGCGGCCAACTTCGACAGGTCTTTCCAGCGCTCGTCGCGTTCGGGCATGCGCTCGAGGATTCGCTTGCCCGCCGTCGACGACATATTCGCGACGTACAGATCGAGCCGGCCGTCGCTGTCGAGATCGCCCCAGCTCGCGCCCATGCCGTTGCCCAGATCCTCGACGCCGAGCTGCGCCGCGACGTCCTCGAAGTGCCCGCGCCCGTCGTTGCGGTACAGGAAGTTCGTGCCGTAGTCGTTGGCGACGTACAGGTCCGGATCGCCGTCCTCGTCGAAGTCGGCCGCCGCGGCGGCGTAGGACCAGCTCGTGTCGACGAGGCCGCGCGCGGCGGACTCCTCGAGGAAGCCCTGCCCGGCGTTGTTGCGGAGGAACAGGTCGGGCGTGCCGTTGGTGGCCTGGAACCACGAGTCGTTCGGTTCGACCTCGACACGTCCGTAGTTGCACACGTACACGTCGAGCCACCCGTCGAGGTCGGCATCGAAGGCGCACAGCGAGTACGCGTGCGCGAGCGCGTCGAAGCCGAGTTCGGCACCCTGCTCCGCGTAGCGGCCCTGCCCATCGTTGACGTACAGGCGCAGCGGATTGCCGATCAGCTCGTCGCCGTCACGACCACCGACGTCCGCGACCGCGAGGTCCGAGTCGAGGTCATTGTCGAAATCGAAGAACAGCGCGCCGGTCCCGCCCGCGGGCAGCGCCACGCCGCGCGCAGCGGCCTGGTCCTCGAAGCCACCGGCGGAAGCGGACACGTACAGCTGATTCGCGGGCCGCGCAGGCACGTACAGGTCCCACGCGCCGTCCGCGTTCACGTCGCCCGCTGCCGCACCGTTCCACGCAAAGCTCTTGTTGCCCGGTCGCCCGAAACGGATTCCGGCCCGCGCGAGCCCGACCGCGTTCGCGACGTCCGTGAAGATCGCGCGCGCCCTCGAGGTCCGCTCCAGCGATTCGAGCGCGAGACGCGAAATGCGCCAACGGCCGGCGACGTGCTCGACGTTGGTCCAGGCCCACATCACGACCGAGCACGGCCCCCCGTCCTCGGCAGTTCCGTAGAAGCTCCACTGCTGGCGCACGCGGCCCCAGCTCGGCGTGCCGCTCTCGAACTCGGCGGCCTTGACCTTCGGCGTCACCCATTCGACGCGCTGCCAGCCCCCGAGCAGGTCCGCCGCGCCCGCCAGGAAGTCGTCCCGTCCGACGACCCGTGCGCTCGTCACGTCGTAGGCCATCTTGCGCACCGACGCGGGCAGGAGTTCCGGCTCGCGCGCGGTCATGCCCATGAGCGAGTGGCCGCAGAATTCGGGGGAAAGCCAGGGCTTCGCCGCTTCGAAATCGCGGCGGCGCAGCTTGTCGGCCAGCTCGACCAGCGCATTCGCGACGGATTCGGAGGCGTCCTCCACCTGTTGCAAGTCGACCAGCGGTCGAGCCGGCACCGCGATGTCGACACGCGCGGGCAGCACGACGGCCGCCGGCGCCGCACCCGCCGGAGTCGCGCGCGGCGGCTCGCTGCCGACCGGCGCGTCAGGCTCCGAACACGCGCCGAGCGCGAGCATGCAAAGCAACAACAGACTTCTCTGTGCCAAGGCAGCGAGTAGATTCGGTGCGCCGTGATGCAGCGATTCCTGAGCAATGCCCCGCAGCGCCGGCGATCGTCGACTGCGCGCGCCGCGCGCTGCGCGATTCTGGTGAGTGTCGTGCTTGCCAGCGCCTGCAGTGAGCGTGCGTCGCATGTTGCTGTTGTACCCGAAGTCGCGCTGGCGCGGGATCGCGCCGCCGACCACGCAGTTCGCGCCCGCTGGTCGGAAGCCGTCGCAATCCTTCTACCTCTCGTGAGCGGTAGCGATGCTGAGTTCGAGGATCTGCTGCGCATCACGTGCGCCGAGTTGGCGAATCAAGAATCGGCCGTTCGGACCGCGCGCGCCCGGCAATGGCTCGAGCGAGCGCGCGCGCAGGCGCCGCGCGATCCGCGCGTGCTGTGGTGCGACTACCGGATGGCCTGGCTCGAGTACGACCTGCCCGCCGCGATCTCCGCGCTGCGCGCGCTGCGCGAGCTGCGGCCCGACGAGCCGACCGTGGGTCTGGCGCTCGCGTTCGCGCTGGCCGAGACCGCCGAGGACGCGGACGCGCGCGACGCGCGCGCGCTGTTGCGCGACCTGCTCGCGCTGCCGCGCGAACGGACTGGCGCCTGGCGCATGACCGTGCTCCATCGGCTGGCCCAACTCCTGCTCGCTGACGGGGCCGAAACCGAGGCCGCGGAACTGCTGGCCGAGATGCAGGAGCTGGAAGCCCGCGGCGTGGTGCGGCCGGGCCTGCCCGCGCACGAGCCCGGCACGCTCGGCGCCGTGCCACCGCATTCGGCGGGGAGCCTGGCTTGGCCGCGGCCCACGGCCGGCGCCGAGGAACTGCGCGAGCTGCCGCTGCGCGGCGCGGAAACGGCGCGCGCAGCGCGCGTCGTGCAGTTGCTGCCGCAGCGTGTGCCGAGCGAGGCACTGTCCGCGCGCGACGACGCGGACGAGCTCAGCGGTTTCGAGCCGCGCGCCGCGATCGTCGCGCACGGTCCGGAGGGCGTCGGCATCGGCACACTGCAGGACGGACTGTCACACGCGCTCGACGGCCCGATCGATGCGCTCGAGCCGCTCGATCGCGACAACATCGGGGCCGCGCGAGGTCCGATCGCGCGCTCCGCCGCCGGAGATCAGAGCCTCGACCTGGTCGTCGAACGCCGCGGCGCGCTCGAGCTGCTCGAGTTCCGCTCGGGCGCGTGGAGCGCGCAGCCGCTCGGGCCGGCGCTTGCCGGCGCAGCGCAGGGCTGCGCGCCGCTCGCTCTCGACTACGACCACGACGGCGATCTCGACCTGCTCGCGCGACCCGCTGCGCGGCTGTTGAGGAACGACGGGCTCGACGGCACGGGCGGATTGCACGAGGTCGGTGCCGCGGCGGGACTGCCTGCCTTGTCCGCCGGGGACTGGCGCGCGATCAGCGAGGACTTCGATCGCGACAACGACGTCGACGTGCTGTTCGTGCGCGTGGAAACGGCTGAATGGCGGCTGGCGAGCAACGAGCGCGGCGGCCGCTACTCCGACCAGAGCGCGAGCCTGCCGGCGCTGACCCCCGCGCTCGCAGTCCTGGCCGCCGACTTCGACGGAGATGCGTGGACCGACCTCGCCGTGCTGGAACGCGATCAGCTCGTGCTGCACACGCGCACTCCGCTCGGCGACTGGCGCAGCCGACCCATCCGCGTGCGCCTGCCGGCACCCGCGACCTCCGACGCGGTCGCCGCGGACTGGGACCTCGACGGCGCGCTGGATCTGTTGTGGCCGTGCGCGTCGCATCCTTGCGCGGCTCTGCTCGCTCCCGGCATGCCGCAGGGCGCGGTACCGCGGCTCGTGGGACCGCGCTTCGCGAGCCCGCGCACCGGCCCCGCGCGGCTGTGTGTCGCCGACCTCGACGCGGATCGCGACCTGGATCTCCTGCGCACCGACGAATCCGGCGTGGCGGCGTGGATCCGCGACGGCGCGCCGCGCGGGATCGCATTGTCGCTGCAGGGACACAAGGACAACGCGCGCGGCGTCGGCGCGATCGTCGAGTTGCGCGCGGGACTGCGCTACCGGCGCCTGTACTACCGCGGCCAGCCCGAGTTGGTCGGCTTCGGCGACGCGCCGCTCGATGTCGTGCGCGTGACCTGGCCGAACGGCGTCGTGCAGAGCCACTTCGACCTGCCCGCCGGCAGCGCATGCATGGTCGTGCAGCGCGCCGGTCTGGTCGGTTCCTGCCCGTTCCTCTACGCGTGGAACGGCTCGACCTACGAGTTCGTGACCGACGTGCTCGGCACGACGCCGCTCGGACTTCCGATCGCGCCCGGCGTGCTCGTGCCACCGGATCACGACGAATACGTGCTTGTCCGAGGCGAACAGCTCACGCCGCGCGACGGTGTGTTCGAATTGCAGCTGACCGAGGAGCTGCGCGAGGTCACGTACCTGGACGCGGTGCGCCTGGAAGCGGTCGATCACCCCGGTGACGTCGAGGTCTTCCCCAACGAACGCTTCTCGTTTCCGCCGTTCCCGCAACCCCACACGCACACGCTGCGCGACCCACTGTCGCCGCTGCGCGCGCTGGACCAGGACGGTCGGGACTGGGCGCGCGAACTCGCGCGCGACGACCGCGTGCTGGCCGTGCCGTTCGAACCGCTCGCCGGCCCCTACCTGGGATTGGCGACCGAGCACACGCTCGAACTCGGCTTCGACGCCGAGCGCACTCGGCCTGCGCCCGGGCTGCGGCTGTTCCTGAACGGGTGGTTCTACTGGACCGACGCGAGCGTGAACCTCGCCGTGGCCGCGCATCCGGATCTGGAGTTCGCGCCGCCGACGCTCTACGTGCCCTGCGACACCGGCGGCTGGCGCGACTGTGGATCGATCGGGTTCCCGGCCGGAAAGGCGAAGACGATGGTCGTCGACCTGAGCGGGCTCATCGATCCGGCGGATCCGCGGATCCTGCTGCGCTCGACGCTGCGACTGGGCTGGGACTCGATCCGCCTGGCCGTCGACGCCGATGACGCCGCGCTGATCACCACCCCGGTGCAACTGACCGGCGCGCACCTTTGGCAGCGCGGATTCTCGCGCATCGTTCCGCATCCATCGGGCTTCGGCGAGTGGTTTGCCTGGGACGAGCGCGAACCGCTCGCGCGCTGGAACCAGCATCCCGGGATGTACACGCGGCTCGGTGAGGTCGGCCCGCTGCTCGGCGACGCCGACGACCGCTTCGCGATCCTGGGCGCCGGCGACGCGCTGCGGCTGAGCTTCTCCGCGGCCGGCCTGCCGGACTTGGCGCCGGGCTGGCGACGCGACTACCTGCTGTACCTGGACGGCTGGGCCAAGGATCGCGATCCGAACACGCTGGCGGCCGACTTCGTCGAGCCGCTGCCGTTCCATGGCATGAGCGGCTATCCGTACGGCCCCGGCGAGTCGTTCCCCGACGGCGAGGAGCACCGACGCTGGCGACGTGAATGGAACACGCGCGCCGCGACGCGCTGGATTCCGCCGCTGACGCCGGCCCGTTAACCGCCGCGTCGCAGCGCAGGCACTACGGCACCAGCTTCAGCGACACCGCGTTGCTCGTGTCGAGCAGCGCGCCGCTGCCCGGCACGTCGAGCACGACGTACGCGTGGTGCGCGGTCAGGCCGACCAGGCTCGGGTCATAGCCCGCCGGCAGCGCGAAGCCGGCCGAGCCCTGCGCCGATCCGTTCAGGAAGCCCAGCGTCGTCGACAGCGGCGCGAGGTTCGGCGCGCTCAGCGTCAGGTTGAAGTACGCGTCGAGGTTCAGCGGCAGCGTGAAGCCGCCGGAGCTCAGGCCGGGCATCGTGCCCGAGGTCGAGCCGAGCACGAGGTAGAGCTTGCCGGCGTTGGCCGGCGCGGACTTCAGGGCAAGCGTCTGTGAGCCGCCGCTGGCCTGCGAGAGGGTCCAGGTATTCGCGCTGAGCTCGTTGATGCGCAGCACGAATCCCTGGAAACCGCTCGCGGTGCGCGACTGGCCGGCAATCACGTTGCCATCGTCGGAGATCGCGAGCGGCAGCGCGAACACGGTGCCGGCGGGAACCGCGATTCCCATGTCCTTCGCCCAGGTGGTGAGATTCACCATGCCCAGGTCTTCACGCCACAGGAAACCCTCTCCGAACGCTGCCGGGGACGCGAACGGCCGCACGAAGCCGACGATGATCCTGCCGTCGGCCGAGATAGCCGACGCCCCCCCGCGCGGATTCGTCACGCCGGGCAGCGTGCCGAGCGACTGTCCTAGCGTCGCCGCGCTCCAGCGATAGGCCTGGAAGGAATTCGAGCTCACGCCGAGACCGACGGCCCACGTGCCGTCGGCCGAGCATTCCTGTGCTTCACCGAGCACGGCCCCGGTTCCGGCATGCGTGATGATCGTCTGCACGCCGTTCACCCAGACCGCGCCTTGGCGGAAACCGCTCGAGGCATCCTGCCAACCGACGACGACGTCACCGTCGAGATCCGTACCGTTGGCGCGCGAGCTGCGGTTGACGACGGTCGAGCCGAGGTCGGTCACGACCCCGGTGGTTTGCTTCCATTGGATCGCGTGTGCGCCGCCGCAGCCGAGCCAGCCCAGGCCCACCAACGAAAGACCGTCACCCGAGATGCCCCACCCCGACGAGATCTCCACCGAGCAGGAGGCGCCGATCCCGCCGAGCGGCGTCCAGGTTCCGCTCGCCGTGCTGTACAGCGACATCTCGTGCAGGCCGCTCCCGGAATTGAGGGTCACGCCGCACACGCGCGTGCCACTGTTCGAGATCTTGGGCTGTCCGCCGACCAGTCCGGTACCGGCCGCCACGCCGCCGATGAACTGGGTGCCGCCCGCCTCGGTCCAAACGAAGTACTGCGAGCTGTTGGTGCCGGCCGCAACGGTCCCGTCTGCGCTGAGCCCGGACGGGGACGTCAGGGCACCGGTCGAGAAGATCGCGTTCTGCGCGGCGAACGGGCAGGCCATGGTGAACAGGAACAGCGCGGTCAGGGAGTGGGTTCGCATCTGCAAGGGTGGGCGGTACGGAACGGATGGGCGCGGGGTCCGATGGAACTCGCAATTCTAGCGCAGCGCCGATTCGGCTGGACCTGCCGCCGCGGCGATCGTTGCGCTGGGCTCGATTTTCCGACGAATAGTTCCACGCCGTGACCATCACCGGCGCAAGGACGGCATGGCGGAACGACTCTCCGCACCAGACTCTCCGCATCCATGCGCCGACGCAATCCGGGCGCGCCGTCACGCACGCGGCGCCGGCCGCTGCAGGTGCTCGACGATCACCTTCGCCAACTCCATTCCGATGCCCGGCAGCGCGGCGAGCTGCTCGACGCTGGCCTCCTTGACGCCATGCAAGCTGCCGAACGCGCGCAGCAGGGTCTTGCGCTTGGCCTCCCCGACGCCGGGGATCGCATCGAGCCGGCTCTCGAGCTTGCCGCGCTGCTTGCGGTGGTAGGTGATCGCGAAGCGGTGCGCCTCGTCGCGCAGCCGCTCGAACAGGTGCCGCAGCGTCGTGTGCCGCGCCAGCTCGAGCGGCGGCTGGTCGGGATCGAGCACGACGCGTTCCTCGCTGTGCTCCTTGCGCTTCCCGCGCACGTTGCGCTCGGCGCGCGCCTTGGCCAGCCCGACCATGCGCACGTCCCACGCACCGACCTCGTCGCGCGCTGTCAGTGCGGACGCGAGCTGCTGTGCGCCGCCGTCGATCACGATCAGGTCGGGCAGATCCTCCTCGGCCAGCCCGCGCCGCAGCGCGCGCGTGACGACCTCGCGCAGCGCGGCGAAGTCGTCCTGTCCGGCGACGGTCTTGACCTGATAGCGCCGGTAGCCGGCGCGGTCGGGGATGCCGCCGCGGAAGCGCACGCGCGCGGCGACTGTTTCCTTGCCCTGGAAGGTCGAGATGTCGAAGCAGTCGAGCATCAGCGGCGGCTCGTCCGGCTCGCGTGCGTCGAACCCGAGCAGCGCCGCGAGCTGCGCCAGCGCCTCGCCCTCCGCCGCGTCGGCGGCACTGGTGCGCTCGAGCTCGCTGCGCGCGTTCTCGCCGGCCAGCGCCAACATGCGCAGCCGCTCGCCCGAGGTCGGCACGACCAACTCGACCCCCGCGCCGAGCGCGCGCGCGAGCAGCTCGTGCTCGGCCGGCCGACACGGCAGCACGAGTTCGCGCGGCGGCTGCGCGCGCCCGGGCGCATAGATCGCGCTGAGCATGACGTGCAGCAGCTCCTCGTCGGGCAGTTCGCTCTTGAACGTGTGCGCGCGACTCTCGGTCATGCGGCCGGCGCGGAACGCGAGCCGGTGCACGACGGCGCGATCGGCGCGCCGCGCCAGCGCGAATACGTCGCGGTCGACCGATTCGCGCGTCTTGACGCCCTGGCGCTCGGAGGCCTGGCGCAGCGCGGCCAGCCGATCGCGCCACTGTGCGGCGCGCTCGTAGGCCAGCTCGGCCGAGGCCGCGCGCATGCGCGACTCGAATTCGCCGACCAGCTCGTCGATGTCGCCTTCCAGCACGCGCACGGCGCGCTCGATCAGCAGCTGGTAGCCGCCCGCGTCGATCAGGCCGGTGCAGGGCGCCGCGCACAGGCCGATCTGGTGCTTCAGGCACGGCCGCGTGCGGTGGTTCATCACGCTGTCGGTGCAGTCGCGCAGCGGCACGACGCGGTGCAGGTCGGAGAGCATCTCGCGCAGCGCGCGGGTGCTCGCGTACGGGCCGAAGAGCCGCGAGCGCCCGGGCGCCTTCGCGACGCGCTTGCCGGCGTGCGGCGAGTGCTCGCGCACGAGCTTCAGGCGCGGGAAGCGCTCGTCGAGATCGATGCGCACCATCAGGAACGACTTGTCGTCCTTGAGCCGGATGTTGTGCGGCGGCTGGTCGCGCTTGACGAGCTCGTCCTCCAAGAGCAGCGCCTCGGACTCGGTGCGCGTGACGATCGTCTCGACGCGCGCCGCCTGTTGTTCGAGGAAGCGGATCAACAGGCGACCGTCGCCGCCGGGGCGGCGGTAGCTCGCCAGGCGCGCGCGCAGGTTGGCCGCCTTGCCGATGTACAGCGCCGCGCCAGCCGCGTCGCGGAAGATGTAGACGCCGGGACGCTCGGGTACGCCGTCGAGGCTCCAGCGTGGATCGCTCATCGCCGCGCGAATGTAGCAGGAGGCGTGCCGCTCATCGTCCGTAACGGCTGCCGGCGCCGCTCTCGAGCGCGAAGGCAGGCACGCGCTCGAGCTCGTCCGGCTCCAGCGCGTACTGCTCGCACACCAGGCTGATCCGCTCGGCCTTCGAACCGGCCGCGAGCTCGACGCGCGTGATCGCGTGGTCGAGATCGCCGTCGAACACGACCAGCTCCCCCGCCGCCGGCCGGTGCCGCGCCAGCTCGCGCTTGCCGCGCCGCAGCACGAGCTCGCCCCCCGCCATGCCCGGCGGCACCTCGACGTACAGCACGCTGACGCGCAGCGGCACCGGCACCTCCTTCCAGTACGCGCGCAGGCTGCGGTCCACGTGCGGGTCCACGCGTCCGCCGCCGGCGATGAGCAGCGGGTTCAGGTAGAACGCGTTGCAACCGGGATCGAGCGCGCGTTCGAGGTACGCGGCGAAGGCCGGAAACTCGCGCGCGACGCGCGCGCGCTCGGAGGCGCGGAACACGACCGCGAAGCCGCGCGCGCCGACGAAGTCGCGGTTCAGCGGATCGCGCTTCAAGTGCGTCGAGCCGACGATGGCCGCGCGCAGCCGCTTCAACGCGGCCGCGTCGAAGGCCTCGGGCGCGACGCTCAGCGCGGCCATGGGCTCAGCGCGCGAGCTCCAGCGTCTCGAGCTGCCGCACGCGGTCGCGCAGCGCGGCGGCCTCCTCGTAGCGCAGCTCCTCCGCCGCGCGCAGCATCTGCCCGCGCAGCTTCTCGAGCTCGTCGCGCAGCTTCTGCGGCGGCCACAGCC
>VGZE01000115.1 GCA_016872755.1 Planctomycetota bacterium | reverse complement strand
GAGCTGCTGCCACCGCTGTTGGTGGCCGATGCCGATGGCCGCGCGCAGACGCTCGACGCGCGCGCCGCGGGTGGGGGCCGGCCGCTGCTGCTCTGCTTGTGGGCCGGTTTCTGCGCGCCCTGCGTCGCGGAGCTCCCCGAGCTCGCGGCCCGGCACGCGTCCGGCGAGCGGATCGTCGCGATCGCGCTGGATCCTCCGAGCGGGCTGGCGCTGGCGCGCGAGCGGCTCGCGCGCGCCGGCGCGCGCTTTCCGTCCTACTACGCGCCCGCCGCGCCGCTGGCTCCCGCGGCCGGTGCGCGCGCGCTGGAGGACGTGCTGGACCTCGACCGGCTGACGCTGCCGACGACGCTGCGCCTGTCGGCCGAAGGTCGCATCGAGTCGATCGTGCGCGGCCCGCTGAAAGCGTCGGACGGCGGGGGGCGCTAGCGCAACGCCGTCAGCTTCTGCAGCGCGGCCTGCACGAGAGCCGCGTCGATGGCGAGCGCGATCGGGGCATCCGGCGCGACGCCGGAGAGTTCGAGCGGCCCGCCGTTCGCGCCGCTCAACCACTCGACCCGCGCGTCCGATTCGAGAGTGCCGCTGCGCACGCTTGCTTCGACGTGCAGCGCACCCGTCGCGCGCAGCTCGACACTGGCGCGGCCGGCGCGGTCGAAGGCCGCGCTCGACGAGCTCGAGATCTCGCGGAGCATCCAGTTGTCGGCGCCGAGCCCCGGATCGAGCTGCACGCACAACAGGTACGGCTCCGGCGGCAGCGCCGCGAGATCGTGCAGCACGAGCTCGATGCGCGGCGCGGCGCGCAGCACGACGCGCGCGCCGTCGCGCAGGTCCGCCACGCGCTGGCACAGGTAGCCCGGCCCGCCGAACCAGGCCTCGACCGACGCGTGCTTCGTCAGCAGCGTCGCGCGGCCGTCGCGCACGTCGATGTCGTTGTTGCTGCTGCTGCCCGGGCCGTGAAAGGTGCCCTGCGCCGCCGCGACCGGCAGCCCCGCCTCGTCGACGACCTCGATCTTCAGCGCGCGCGTGCCACCGGCGAGGTCGATGTCCGGCACACGGATCGTCGTGCCGGCCACGACCTGGGCCTTGACCGCCGGCACCAGCGGTTCCCACGAAAACACGCGCGCGTCGTTCAGTTGGATCTTCCACTCACCTGGCCGCAGCCCCGACGCGCTCCACACGCCATCCGCGGCCAGCGCGGGCTGGACCTGATCCTCCGAATCGCTGACCCCCGGCACGGACTCGGTCTCCAGGGTCAGCCTCAGTTCCTGCGGCTGCATCTGTTGCGACAGCAGCACCCGGCCCTCGAGCGCGCCGCCGCGCGTCATCAGGATGCGCACATCGGTCGTGCCCGCGGCGCAGACCTGCGGATCCGTGCGCGGGAGTCCGGGCGCCTTGGCACGCAGTTGCAGCTCCGCGCACAACGCGTGCGCGCGCAGCTCGAAGCGGCCCTGTTCGTCGGCAGCGATGGTCCAACTGGGGCCACCGAAGAACGGGAACTTCGCGTGGTGCGCGCGCATCTCGGGTGGCGGCTCGCTGTCGAACTCGGCGCGCAGGCGGCCGACCACCGTGACGGCTGCTCCAGGCACGGGCGCGCCCGACTCGTCGACGACGACGCCCGCGACGAGGAGTTCCGGCGCTGCGAGTCGCACATCGCCGACGTCGACCCAGCCGCTGGCGGGAAGCGCGGGCAACGGCACGAGCGCCTGCAGCCGAGGCGGCTCGGCGTCGGCGAGCATGAGCAGCGTGCGCGTGGCGGCATCTTCCGGTTGCAGCGGCACGAGCAGGATGCCGTCGCCGTCGGTGCGGCCGGCCATGCCTCCGGCACTCGAAGAGCCGCCCGGCCGATGCCGGCGCCGGCCGACGAGCAGCACCTTTCCGGCGTACGGTCCCTGCGCATCGAGCACGCGCATGCGCGCGATCGGAAGCAGCGCTCCGACGCGGATCGGCAACTCGACGCGCTCGAACGGCTGCAGCGGCCCGCGCGCGCGCCCGAGCGCCTCCGCCTCCGGGTTCGAGAGCACGTAGATGCCCTCGAGCTCCAGGCCGGTCTCCGCGTACAACGGCGCGCTTTCGCGCGGCACCGCGTACGCGATGTTCGGTCCCGCGCGCAGCGGCGGTCGCTCGGCTGCTGCGTTGCGGACCCAGGCGTCGCCGAACCCGCCGTGCCCGAGATCGGCCTCGAACACGCGTCCTTCAGGATCGAGCAGCTTCACGTCGACGCGGCCGAGCTCCGGCAACCACAGCTCGCTGCCGCCCGGCGGCGGTGCGGAACCTTCCAGCACGAGCGCGATCGATCTCGTCAGCAGCGCGAGCGGCTCGACGGTCAGGCGCGGCTTGCCCGGACCGATGCGCTGCCAGATCGCAGGCGGGAGGGACAGCTCGCCGCGTTCGTCGGTGCTCCCGTTCCACACGGCCTCGCTCGAGCGGCCGTCGAGCGCATGCTCGCGCAACTCGCACGCGAGGTCGGGAATCGGCCGGCCGCCGCGGTCGCGCACGCGCACGACCCAGGAGCGCGCGGCGTCGGCGACCGGCGCGGGCGCGCCCTCGGACGCTGCGACGCTGCTCCGAACCGCGACCGCAGCGCCGGCGCTGCCCGTCACTTTCACCGACGCGTCGATCTCGAGTTGCGCCGGGGCCTGCTGTTGCGAGGCTCCCTGGATCGCGGGCGCTTCGGCCACGCGCGCCGCGGGTGCCCTTTCCTGCCACAGCAGCCACAACACCCCGGCAGTGATCGCGCCGAGCAGCGCGATCAGCAGCACATTGCGTCTCATGCCCCGCAAGCGTAGCGCTCGGCCCCGTGCGAGGTTCGTTTTACAGATCGAAGCTGATGCCGAGCAGCACCGACTCGCTGCCGGTGTTCACTTCGTAGATCGAGCCGTTCGAGATGTGGGAGGCAGTCAAGCTGAGCCGCACGCGAGGGCTGATCCGATAGCCGACCTCGAGTGCGGAACGGAACTCGAGCGGGCCGCCGAGATCGGCGCTCCCGCCTTCCCAGAGTCCGGCCGCCATGCTCGGCGCCGCGAACCACTTTTCACCCAGCTCGAACTCGCGCCGCAAGCCCGCGTACAGGTACGTGGAGGTGGGCGAGACGTGCTCGATGCCGACGATCGGCTCGAGCTCCCACCAAAACTTGCGGAAGCGGAACTCGGCGCCGACTTCCTGCTCCAAGTCGTCGGCGCGAAGTCCGAACACGCCTCCGTACAGCGCGACCTGCTGCAGCAATCCGGCGGGCTCTGGATTCGCGCACTCGGACTGTCGCGCGAGCAGCAGTGCGACGAGGGCGAGACTCATCGGAGTGGACCGATCGTGAGGGCCTCGAGTGGGGCCGGCGGTGGGAGCGCTGAGCGCCCTTCAGGACCGGGAGCGAACTCCATGACGCCGCACTGGGCCGGCTGCTCGTCACGAGCTCCGCCTCCAGTTGTTGCGCGTGCTGGTCCGTACCCTCGTCGCACAGTCGTTGGCTCGGGCAGCGCACGCCGCGTGGGACGTGGGCTGGACGAGCGGAAAACCTCCCACCTCGATGCTACCCGTGTTGGCGCGGACCCGGAAGCCCGACTTCGAGGGCGCGGGTTTAGGGCCGACACGTCGCACGGACCCTAGTGCCAGCGAGAGCGAGCGAAAGCGGCTGCTGGTCGCCCGGCCCGCGCGCTCGTTCGGGCCGAGTGCGTGCTCAGAGCCGGTCGAGCATTGCCTGCGCCGCGGCGGGCGCGTCCGCGCCGAGTTCGATGGTGACCTCCTGCGTCGGAGCCTCGCCGACCTCGATGCGAGTGGACCAGAAGGGGAGAACCCACGTCGGCCCCGAAGTCCGCATGAGAAAGGAGAGCTTCAGGTCGCGTGGCCCAACCCTCGTTGCTTCGAGCTCGACGCGGCCCCGGGCGTCCAGCGGCAGGGAGAATTCGTGTCCGTCGAAGTCGGGCGGGGCGCCGTCCGGTCCTTCGACCGGATGCAGGCTCGCGCCGAGCGCGTAGTTCGAACTCGGGAGTCGATCGATGCCGTCGATCGACACCTGCAGCTTCAGCGCCGGCAACAGCACGACACGCTGTCCGCTCGTCACGCGTTCGAGGTGCGCGCCGCGTCGACCCGGCGCGCCGAGCCAGACCTCTGCGTGGGGTTCGCGCGTCCACAGACGCAGTCGCTCGTCGCGGGTGAAGAAGAATTGCCGCTCGCCAGCGCCGCTCGCGCCGCACCTCGCGGCGACCTCACCGATTCGCGCTCCGTGCTCGTCGACGACATCGAGGTCGAGGACGTGTACGTCGCTGAGGTCCAGCGGCGGCCGTTCGTTATCGCCGTCCGCGACGAGGAACGTCTCGGACCTGGCGAGGGCGAGCGACGACCCGTTGACGACGACCTCGAGCGCGCGTCGCGAGCCCACGGGGACACCGGTGACCCTCCAAGTGCCGTCGTTCGCCACGGCTGCGCTGCGGTATCGAGACCACCACGAGGGGGATTCGCTCGGTACGAACACGCGGAGTTCAAGTGATTCGAGCGGGATGCCGGGAGCGACGATCACGCGGCCGCTCAGGGTGGCCGTCGTAGGAAGTTCGAGGCGGCAGGGGGAGCGCGGAGGGAACTCGAGCTCGAGCCAGTCGGTCTCCTCGCCGTCCTGCAGCCTCGCACGCACGCGCACGCGCTCGATGTGCTCGCTCGACACGAACCAGAACATCCCCCCAGCGGCGCTGTAGGTCGTGCGCCGCGGCCCGGTATCCCATCTGTCGGCCGATGTGAGTTTGGTGCGGAGTTGATTCGGCTCGAAGCCATCGGCCCTTGCTGCCGCGACGACCGCATCCACGGAGGGGACCTCTGCGGCGTGCAGACGCGACTCGAGCTCGATGTGCGCGCCCACAACCGATTCTCCGTTCACTCCGATCACGCGACCGGATGCGATGACCTCGACGGGGCGCAGCTCGACGCGACCTGCGTCGAACGTCTCGGAGTGGAAACTGCCCGCGAGTTCGAAGATGCCTTCGACCGGAGGTTCGGTGCGCGTCTGCACGATGAACCGGATGTGCGCGGCGGGGCCGGGGCGCGGAAAGTCGAGCTCGATCGCGCTCGCTGCATTCACCGTGGCGATGTCGGCATGATCCGGTTCATCGGACGAGGAGTAGGAGGCGCCGAGATCGCGCGACCAGTAACGGACGAGCGAGTGCGGGGAGACGAGCCCGTCGGGAGCGACCAGCGTCGCGCGCACGCGAATCGTGCGGGAGAGCTCGGAATGCACAGGCATGGGGACGCGCGCTTCGCGCGCATCGACCCAACGCCGCAGGCCCCAACCTCCCAGGGTTCCGAGTAGCAGCGCCGCAACGACTACCCAGCACAGGCTACCTAAGGTGCTCCGGCCCATCAGCACAGCATAGTGCAGGGCTGAGCGGCGGGTCACGCCGAGCGCATCCTCCGCTGCGTGCCCAGCCGACACGATTCGATTTGACAGAAAAGCGCGCAGCAGGCTGCTCGCGCGGTCGATCGCGGCTTGTCTAGCTTGCGCGCTCGTTCAGGCAGCGCGCCAGCAGCCGGTGGAAGTGGTGCACGCCCAATTCGTGCGCCGGCGCGTAGCGGCCGCGCTGGTACAGGCGCGAGCGCAGCCCCTTCTGCACCGACGTGACCACGTCCTCGTCCTCCTGCTCGACCTGCTCGAGTCCCGCGCCCGCGCCGCGCTCGAGCCGCGCGCGATCCCACACGTACGAGCGGAACAGCACGCGCGTCCGCGCGACGCCGAGCGGCAGCACGACGTTCAGCGACAGGCCCCACGCGTACAAGTTCAGCATCGTGTTCGGGAACAGCCAGTAGTACAGCCCGCCGATGTCGCGCTCGTTCGGGAACTCGAGCGCGTCGCGCGGATCGCTGGCGCGGGCGATCTGCAGCGCGCCCCAGGGCTCGAGCTCGGTCCGGTACGTGTCGAACTCGATCGCCTGGTTCAGCCCCGGGTGCACGTACGGCACGTGCAGGCCCTCGAGGTAGTTGTCGACGTACAGCGCCCAGTGCGCGTCGAACTCGTAGTCTCGCGAGCGCGCGCGGTCGAGCTCGGCGCGCTCGAGCGGCAGGCCGGCGCTGCGCGTGCGCAGCGAACCGAGCCAGGACTCGAAATCGCAGGCGGGGTGCGTCGACGCGAAGAGCAGCGGTCCGAGCGCCGACCAGCGCGCCGCCGCGAGATCGTCGGCCGGCGCCGGGAAGTCGCGCGCGCCCTCGAAGTGCGGCGCCGCGACGAGCTTGCCGTCGTGCGCGAAGCGCCGGCCGTGGTACGCGCAGCGCAGCGACGCGTTCTTGCAGCTCGCGCGCACGAGCAGCGCGCCGCGGTGCGTGCACGCGTTCGACAGGCACGCGACGCGCGAACCGTCGGGTGCGCTCGAGAAGAACAGCGGCTCGTCGAGCACGCCGGGCGCGAGCACGAACGGGCGCGCGTGGCCGGGCGGCGGCAGCGCCTCCTCGCCGGCCCAGTGCCATGCGCGCGCGAACGCGCGCTCGATCACGCGCGCGTGCACGGCGGGGGAGCGGTAGAACTCCGCCGGCGGCAGCGCGGCGCGCGTCGGGTCGCCGCCGTGGTCGGACAGGAACGGATCCATCGCGGAGAGCGTACTCCTCCGCGCGGCGCGCTACGGCAGCTTCTCGCGCGGCCCGTCGACGACGCGCTCCGGCGGCGCCGGCAGACCCAGGCGCCGCGCCGTCTCGTCGAGCAGCAGCCCGGCGATCTCTCGGTCGAAGCGCAGCGGGTGGTCGGCCCAGATCCGCACGCGCGTGCGTGCCACGTCGAGCACGTCGACGGCGGCCGTGATCTCCACGCCGCCGATCGCGCAGCTCGCGCGGCGCGGGAAGTCGATCCTGTGCACGGCGTGGCGGTCGGCGCGCTCACCCAGGAGTTGCGAGAGCGCGCTCCAGACCGGTTCGACGTCCGCCGCGAGTTCCGCCTCGCGGTGAATCGGGCGCACATCGAAGGCGGCCTCTTGCGCGCGCGGCTGCTCCGGACGCGCGGGCGTCGTCGGGCAGGCGGTCGTGAGCAGCGCAACGGACAGCGCGAAGGCGAAAGCGGAAACGGGGTGGAAGTTCATGGTGGGACTCTAGACGCGGGCAGGGGTGAGCGAGGACTGCGCGCAAGCGACCAGGCCGCGGAACACGCGCAGCCCCTCGCCCTCGCGGCGACCGGACAGGCGCGTCCAGGTCGGGTGGTGGAACACGCGCACGTTGCGCTCGGGGTGCGGCATGAGCCCGAGCACGCGGCCGCTCGCGTCGCACAGGCCGGCGATCGCATCGAGCGATCCGTTCGGGCAGGCCGGGTACGGCACGCGGCGCGGATCCGCGCCGCTCGCGGCGGCCGGATCGACGTAGCGCAGCGCGACCTGGCGCTGTGCGTACAGCGCCTCCAGCGTCGCGGCATCGCGCACCGCCAGGCGCCCCTCGCCGTGCGCGACCGGCACCGGCAGGCGCAGCCCGGGCTCCAGGTACGGGCAGGCGCTGGCGAGGGCCTCGAGCTCGACCCAGCGGCACTCGAAGCGGTTGGACAAGTTGTTCTCCAGCGCCAGCGAGCGCGGGCGCTCGCCGCGCGTGACCGCGGGGCCCTCGAGCAGGCCGGTCTCGACCAGCACCTGGAAGCCGTTGCAGATGCCGAGCACGTGGCCGCCGCGCGCGACGAAGCCGACCAGCGCGTCGGACAGGCGCGCGCGCAGCTCGTGCGCGTAGAGCCGGCCGGCCGCCACGTAGTCGCCGTAGGAGAAGCCGCCGGGCAGCAGCAGGATCTGCGCATCGTCGAGGCGCCGCGGCTGCTCGAGCAGCCGGTACAGGTGCAAGAGCTCGACGCGCGCGCCGGCCAGCTCGAGCGCGAGCACGGCCTCGCGATCGCAGTTGCTGCCGGCGGCGCGCAGCACGATCGCGCGAGCGAGGGTACGACGTTCGTTCATGCCGGGTGAGCTCCGCGGAAGGCTTGCTCGAGGTGCGCAAGCGGCAGGCGCGCGACGACGCGCGCGCCATCGCTCAGCACGAGCTCCGCCGCCTCGGTCACCGTTCCCAAGCGGGCGAAGCTGCACCCGCCGAGTGCCGCGGCGAAGGCCGCCTCGCAGTCGGGAGCGACCTCGACCAGGAAGCGCGTGCAGGATTCCGAGTACAACCGCGTCGCAAGCGGATCGCAGCCCGCGGCCAGCGTCTCGCACGGCGCGGCGGACACGTCGAGCCGCGCGCCCAGGCCGCCGGCCAGCGCCATCTCGGCGGCGGCCACGGCCAGCCCGCCCTCGGAGAGGTCGTGGCAGCTCGCGACCAGTCCCGCGGCGATCGCGCCGTGCAGCGCGACCAGCACGCGCGGCGCCTGTTCGAGGTCCGGGCGCGGCACGCGACCGCCCAGCAGCGGCGGCGCGAGCTTTCCCGGATCGCGGCGCGCCAGCGCGTGCTCGAGGTACAGCGAGCCGCCCAGCTCCGCGCGCGTCAGCCCGACCACGTACAGCGCGTGGCCGGCGCGCTTGAGGTCCATCGTCAGCGCGCGCGCGACGTCCGGCACGATCGACAGCGCCGACACGAGCAGCGTCGGCGGGATCGCGATGGTCGTGTCGCCGACGCGGTACTCGTTGTTCAGCGAGTCCTTGCCCGAGATGAACGGCGTGCCGTAGGCCTTGGCGCCCTCGTAGCAGGCCTTGGCGGCGAGCACGAGCGCGCCGAGCCGATCGGGCTTCTTGCAATTGCCCCACGAGAAGTTGTCGAGGATCGCGGTGCGCGCGGGGTCGCCGCCGACGCACACCGCATTGCGCAGCGCCTCGTCGATCGCGGCCAGCGCCATCGCGTGCGGATCGAGCAGCCCGTAGCGCGGGCAGGCGCCCAGCGCGAGCGCGGCACCGCGATTCGACGACGGCAGCGGCTGCAGCACCGCCGCGTCCGACGGGCCGTGCGCGCGCGGGCCGCAGAACGGCTTGACGACGCTCATGCCCTGCACCTCGTGGTCGTACTGGCGCACGATCCATTCCTTGCTGGCGACGTTCGGTTCGGCGAGCAGCGCGAGCAGCGTCGCGCCGACCTCCGCGCAGGCGGGCACGCCCGGGTCGGCGATGCGCGGCGGCACGTGCGTCGCGCTCTGCAGCGCGCGCGGCAGGCCCTGGTGCAGGAAGTGCATGTCGAGCTCGCCGACCCGCTCGCCCTGGTCGCGCACGACCAGCCGGTGCGTGTCGGTGAAGCGGCCCAGCGGAGTCGCCTCGACGTCCTCGGCGCGGAACAGCGCGAGCAGCGCGTCGAGGTGCTCGGGCGGCACGGCCAGCACCATCCGCTCCTGCGCCTCGCTGATCCAGATCTCGTGGCTCGACAGGCCCGGGTACTTGAGCGGGGCTTCGGACAGGTCGACGTCGGCGCCGCACTCGGAGCCCAGCTCGCCGATCGCGCTCGAGAAGCCGCCGGCGCCGCAGTCGGTCACCGCGCGGTACAGCCCGCGGTCGCGCGCGGCGAGCAGGCAGTCGAGCGTGCGCTTCTCCTCGATCGGGTTGCCGATCTGCACGGCCGAGCTCGACTCGACCTCGCTGTCCTCGGACAGCTCGAGCGACGAGAAGGTCGCGCCATGGATGCCGTCGCGGCCGGTGCGGCCGCCGACCGCGACGATCACGTCGCCCGGGCGCACTTCCTTGTGCACGCGCTCGTGCGGGATCAGCCCGAGCGTGCCGCAGTACACCAGCGGATTGCCGACGTAGCGCGGGTCGTACCACACGCCGCCGTTGACGGTCGGGATGCCCATCCGATTGCCGTAATCGCGCACGCCGGCGACGACGCCGCGCAGGATGCGCCGCGGATGCAGGCAGCCCTTGGGCAGCGCGCTCTCGGGCAGGTCGCTTGGGCCGACGAAGAACGCGTCGGTGTTCGCGATCGGACGCGCGCCCAGGCCCGCGCCGAGGATGTCGCGCACGACGCCGCCGACGCCGGTACCGGCGCCGCCGTACGGATCGATCGCGCTCGGATGGTTGTGCGTTTCGACCTTCAGGCACAGGTCCTGGCCCTGGTCGAAGGCGATCACGCCGGCGTTGTCGTGGAACACGCTGACGCACCAGTCACGCGCCAGTTCCTTCGTCGCGCGCACGATCGTGCTCTTGAACAGGTTCTCGATGCGCTCGCCGTGGAAGTCGATCGGGCTGGTGAAGGTCTTGTGCTTGCAGTGCTCGCTCCAGGTCTGCGCGAGCGTCTCGAGCTCGAGCGCGGACGGCTCGCGGCCGAGCGCGCGGAAATGCGCGTGGATGGCGCGCATCTCGAGCAGCGTCAGCGACAGTTGTCCGCGCTTGGACAGCTGCTCGAGGCCGGCGTCGTCCAGTGCGAGCAGCGCCACTTCGACGCGGCCGCGTCGCGCATGACCGGCCGGCGCGCGGTAGGGCAGGTCCTCGCGGCCGGCGAGCAAGAGCTCGATCGTCTCGTTGGCCAGCGCCTTGCGCCCGGCCGCCGCGGCCGCCGCGCTCGACAGCGCGACACCGGCGCGCGGCGCGAGCTCGAAGACGCGGAAGGT
>VGZE01000114.1 GCA_016872755.1 Planctomycetota bacterium | reverse complement strand
CGCGGTGCAGGGGCTGGCCGCACCGCTGCTCGGCGCCGCGCACGCCGGGCTCGCGGCGCTGGCGCTGGTCGCGGTCACCGAGGGCGGCACCGAGCCGGCCGATCTCGCGCGCATCCTGGCGGCGACGCAGAGCGCGACCGCCGCGCTCGAGGACTGGGTCCTCGGCCTTGGCAGCGACCTGTCGGCGGCCGCGCGCGCGCTCGCCGCGAGCGAGGGCGAGGCGTGACGGACGCGGACGAGCGGCGTCCGGGGCTGGCGGTGTTCGTGTCCGGATCGGGCCGCAGCCTGGCCAACCTGTTCGCGCGCGAACGCGCCGGCCGGCTGCAAGCGCGCATCGCCGCGGTGATCGCCGATCGGCCGGGAATCCGCGCGCTCGACATCGCGCGCGAGCACGGGGTCGAGCCGCTGGTCGTCGACTGGAAGAGCTGCGGCGGCGAGCAGGGCTTCGCCGATCGCGCGCTCGCGCATGCGCAGGAGCGCGGCGCGGAGCTGCTCGTGCTGGCGGGCTTCCTGCGCAAGTTGCGCCTCTCGGCGCGCTGGCGCGGCAAGGCGCTCAACATCCATCCGTCGCTGCTGCCGGCCTTCGGCGGCAAGGGCTACTACGGCGATCGCGTGCACGCGGCGGTGCTGGCGGCCGGGGTCAGCGAGAGCGGCTGCACCGTGCACTACGTCGACGACGAGTACGACCGCGGTGCGATCCTGTTGCAGCGGCGCGTGCCGGTGCGCGCGGGAGACGACGTGCACGCGCTCGCGGCGCGCGTGTTCGAGGCCGAGCTCGACGCGCTGCCGGAGGCGATCGAGCGGCATTTCGCCGCTGCGACCGCGTAGGCGCGCCTCGGCGGCCGGCGCGAACGATTCGCGCGGCTCAGCGCGCGCTAGTCCGCCAGCCTGGCTTTCACGTCGACGATGCGCGCGACGGTGTCGGCGTTCTCGACGTGCAGCTCGAAGGGACCTTCATGCAATTCGCAGGTGCCCGACAGCTCCCCCGCCTGCGGCCCGACGCGCACGCGCTCGATCCCGCCGCTCGTGACCCACGTGCGCAGCGGTCCGCCCTGCCACTGCCGCGCTTCGAACACGAGCCGCGAGGCGCCGCCGACGCTGCCCCTGGCCGCGACGAAGCTCGTCCCCGGCGCAAGCTCGGTCGGAGACGCCGTCCACGCCAGACTGCTCGACCCGCGCGGCTCCAGCCACCAGTGACAGGCCGCGGCACCGCCGAACACGAGCAGTACGAGCGCAGCGAGTGCCACGACTACCTGGAACGAGCGCACGCGCGCAGTCTAGCGGCGCCGCCGCGGCGCGCGCAACTTGTCCAGCGCCTGCAGGCGAGTCTCTGCATTTCCAGCGAGCGGCCTTCCGTCGGCCAATTCGCCCGCCTCGGCGCGCCCCAGGTGCGCGACCAGCCCGACCAGGCTCAACAAGTCGTCGCGGTTGTGCGCGAAGACCTGTTCGAGACGGTGCGCGCGCCCGGCCAGGAAGTCGAGCCACGCGGCGGGCGCCAGCGAGCCCGGCAGATCGTCCTGGCGCTCGAAGCCGAGCAGCGCGCGCTCCATCGTCGCCAGCCGCCCGTTCGGCAATGCCGCTCCGTAGAGCCGCCGGCACGGCCAGTACAAGTCGAGGTGCGGCTTGTCCGAGAACGGCGTCGGCAGCGAGTGGAAGCGCAGCTTGTCCTCCAGCCGGTGCCGATCGAAGGACTTGCCGAAGAACGTGACGACGAGTGGCGCCGCGCGCACGCGCCGCTCGACCTCGACGAGCAGCGCGCGCTCGTCGGCCGGGCCGCGCAGGAAGCCCTGCCACAGCTCGAACGCGCGCTCCCCCGCCGGGGCGGGCACGAAGGCGCCGAGCGCGACGAGGAACGCGATGCCGCCCGCGCCGCCCTGCAGCCCGTTGGTCTCGATGTCGAGGAACAGACCGTCGCGCGGAGCGAGCCCTTGCAGCGCCGGATCGCGCGCCACCAGCGCGAGATCGGCGGCGCGCGCGTGCTCGATCGACGCGAGCTCGAGCTCGCCGTGGCGGTGCGTCGCGCCGAAGCGCGTCGTGCGCGCGAGGAACGAACCGGCGGCATTGCACTCCTCGACGAGCGCGGACGGCAACGCCGCGGCCAAGCTTGCCGAAGCTGCGGTGCGCTCGACGGGCGCGGCCGGAGACGGCAGGATGCGCCGCAACCGCTCGCGCAGCGGATCGGAAGGCGCGCTCACGACGGCGGGTCGAACACGTCGATGCCGGCGCTCGTCGGTCCGGGACCGTCCACCAGGTGCTCGAGCACGCGCAGCGCGCCGGCCTTGCCGAGCGGCCCGACCTCGTCGGCGGGACCGACGCAGGCAGGACAGCCGTCGCGGCACGGGCAGGCACGCGCGACCTCCAGCGCCGCGCCGAGCAACTCGCGGTGCGCGCGGAACACGACCGGCGAGAGCCCGGCTCCGCCGTGCATGCGGTCGTACAGGAACAGCGCGGGTCGGGAGAAGTGCGCCGAGCGGATCTGGCACGAGAGTCCCAGGTCCTGCGGCTGGCAGCGCAGGTACAGCGGCGCGACGCGCCGCACCAGCATGCCCAGGCCGTGCCAGGTCGCGCCGTCGAGCTCGAGCCGCGCCGCGACGTCCTCCTCCAGCACCAGCGCGAAGGCCTCGGTGTCGATCTCCTCGGCCGGCAGGTGGATCTGCCCGGCGCCGACGCTCTCGCGCGTGTAGAAGCGCACCTTCTTGAAGAGGGTCGCCTGCGTGGTCACGTGCACCTCGCCGCGGAAGATCGCGTAGTCGCCCGCGCGCTGTGCCGCCTGCTCGAGGCGCAGCACGCGCAGATCCGTGTCGGTCTCGGCCTCGGTGTAGTAGTCGGTGTCGACCTCGCGCGCGTAGGCGCGCCGATTCGCGTAGTCGAAGCGCTCGATCTTCCAGGTGCGGCCCTCGACCTGGTAGATCGCGCCCTCGTGCACGGCGGTCAGCGAGCCTTCGCGGTCGATCTCGCCGATCGCCTTGTCGGTCTCGCTGTCGAGCACGAGCACGTTGTCGGGCTCGTTGCCCGCGAGCGAGACGTGATGCGCCGGATACGCGTCGGCGATCCAGAACCACGTGCGCTCGCGCTTCTGCAACAGCTGCGACTCCTCGGCCAGGTAGTCCAGGATGCCCGGCACGTTCGACGACGGTCCGAAGCCGCGCACCGAGCCGTCGTCCTCCTCGCGGAACGGCAGTTCGAAGGCCGCGCACTTCAATTGCTCCGAGAGCGTGACCAGGTTGTCGGGATCCAGCGCGGTGCGCTCGCGCGGCGCGGCGAACAGGTACTCCGGATGCGCGGCCAGGTACTGGTCGACCGGATCGGAGCGCGCGATCAGCACGGTCAGCGACGCGCGCGCGCGCCTCCCGACGCGGCCGGCGCGCTGCCAGAAGGAGGCCTGGTTGCCCGGATAGCCGACCAGCACCGCGACATCGAGCGCGCCGATGTCGATCCCGAGCTCGAGCGCGTTCGTGCTGACGACGACCTTGACCTCGCCGCGGCGCAGGCCCTGCTCGATCTCGCGGCGCAGGTCGGGCAGGTAGCCGCCGCGGTAGCCGCGCACTTCCTCGGGTCGCAGACCGAGCTCGCCGGCGGCCTCCTTCAGGTAGCGCGTCAGCACTTCGACCGCCGTGCGCCGGTTGACGAAGAAGATCGTCTGGTGCGCCGGCCCGCAGATCTGCTGCGCGAGCCTACGCGCCTCCTCCAGCGCGTTCGCGCGCAAGCCGGCCACGTCGTCGAGCAGCGGCGGGTTGTAGACCGCGAAGTGGCGCGCACCACTGCCAGATCCGTCCTGGTCGACCAGCTCGACCTCGCGACCGACCAGCGCGCGCGCGTGCCCGAGCGGATCGTGCAGCGTCGCCGAGGACAGCAGGAAGCGCGGCCGCGCGCCGTAGTGCGCGGCGATGCGCATCAGGCGGCGCAGCACGCCGGCCACGTTCGAGCCGAACACGCCGCACAGCGTGTGCACCTCGTCGATCACCACGTACTCGAGGCGCCGGAACAGGTCGGCCCACTTCGGGTGGTGCGGCAGGATGCCGGTGTGCAGCATCCAAGGGTTGGTCAGCACGACCTGGCCGCGCTCGCGCAGCGTGCGCCGGATCGACGGGCTGGTGTCCCCGTCGTAGGTGAACGAGTGCCACGGCTCGCCGAGATCGGAGATCGCGCGGTTGAGATTGCTCGACTGATCCTGCGAGAGCGCCTTGGTCGGGAACATCCACAGCGCGCGAGCCTGTCCGCGACTGGCCAACAGCGACTGCAGCACCGGGGCGGTGTAGCACAGCGTCTTGCCCGAGGCGGTCGGCGTGGTCACCAGCACGTCGCGACCGGCGAGCGCATGCTCGATCGCGCGCGCCTGGTGCGCGTAGGGCCGCTCGACCCCGCGCCGGCGGTACAGCTCGACGATGCGCGGATCGAGCGCGGCCGGCCAGTCCACCGCCTGGGGCGCGCGCTGCGGCGCGACACGCCAGCGCGAGAAGTTGCGGCCCAGCGCGGCATCCGAACGCAACCGCTCGACGAGCTCCTCGACGCTGCTCGACGCGCGCGCGCGGCGCGCGCCTCCCTGGGTCGCGTCGGCGGACTTGTCGTCGTCGCGTCGGAGTGCGCCCCCGCTGTGCAGCGGGGTCAGCGGATCGGTCGGGGGGACGGGTGCGGGATCGCGGCTCACGGCGGCTCCGGGCAGAAGACTTCGAGCCTCCCCACGTGGAAGCCTAGGCCGATCGCGCGGGCCCCGCAAGCTCCGCCGCAGAGGAGCACGCGTCAGGGCGCGTCGATCCAGCGCAGCAGTGCCGCGTGCAGATCGGGAAAGCGCGGCCGCGCGCGCGCGCCGGCGTATTCGAGCTCGATCGTGCCGTCGGCCGCGCGCCCGATCCGCAGGCGATGCTCGCGGCCGACCTTGTCGGTCAGCGTCGCGACGGCCGGCTCGCCCAGCTCCGCGACCGGGCCGGGATCCAGCCAGGCCGCCGCCTGCACGGAGAACAGCCGCTCCAGCCACAGCGGTTCGAGCTCGTTCGCCTGATAGTCGCGCTGTCCATCGCGCAGCCAGCGCCCGTCGGCCGGATCGCGCACGTAGCGGCGTTGACGTCCGCGCGCGGCGACTTCGAACGAGGCGAGCTCGAGTTCGGAGAACTTCCACACCTCGCGGCTGCGCCAGGGACCTGCGCGGGGATCGGTCAGCGCGTGCAGCGCCTCTTCCGCCAGCGCCGGCACGGCGTCGCCGTCGCGCAGCACGAGCCGGCCGCGCGCATCGCGCGCCGCGTGCGGAGCGCCGAGCTCGAAGCGGCTCACGCATTCGTCGCCGGCCCACAGCTCGATGCGCCGCTCGGGCGCCAGCGCCGCACTGTCGAGTTCGGGCAGGTACGCGTGCAACTCGGTGCCCTCGAGGCGACCGAGCAAGTCCTCCACGCGTCCGGCGTCGGCGCGCGGCGCCACTCCCGGCTCGCCGAGGAACCAGCGCCGCTCGAGCGCGCGCAGCTCCAGCGGCTCGAGCGCTCCGCTGAGGTCCGTGATCCGCACGCGCGTCAGCGCCGCGCGCTCGACGCGCAACAACCGATAGTCGAGCAGGTTCTCCAGCGCGGCCGCGAGCAGCGCGACCTCGCGGGTCTCGACGCGCCAGACCGGTCCGCTGCCGCGCTCGCGGCACAGCCAATCGCCGTCCGCGACCGGCAGGGCCTCGCCGCCGGGCAATCGTCCGAAGTCGAGCACGCGAGGCGTGCCCGCCACCAGCTCGACGGTGATCGAGAAGCGCGGCCGTGCCAGCCCGTAGCGCTCGAGATCCGCCGGCGCGTCGTCGACGAAGGACAGCACGGGCAGCACGCAGACCGCGCGCAGCAGGGCCGTGACGCCCAGCGGATCGAGCGCGAGCGCGCGCGGGCGCTCGCAGCGCCAAACCGGGATGCCGCCCACGATGCCGTCCGCCTGAGCCTCGAACGGCGCGCCGGGGCTCGTGAACGGATCAGCGCTGACGGCGCTGTCGCGCCGGAGCGCGGTCACCGTCCCCGGATCGATGTCCAGCGCGCGGCGCTCGCGGTAGTCGTCGAGGCCGCGATCGAGCAGCGCGTCGAGGGCGCGCGTGGTGTGCATCAGGCGACCCTGTGCCAGCACCCAAACGCCGCGGCCGTCGATGTCGAGCGCGCCGAGATCGAGCACGCGGCGCTGCTCGGCGCCGGACTCCGCACGCTCGATCCAAACGAGGCGTGCGCGCGGCGGCGCGAGCCCGACCTTGGCCAGCGCGCGCTCGCGCAGATTGCCTGCGCCGGCAGCAGCGGGCTCCGCGCCGGCCGCATCGGATTCGAGCTGCAGCACGCCGCGCCCGCTCTTGGCGACCTCGATCAGGCCGGCCACCAGCCCCGGGTCAGCAGCGACGCCGCGCAGCGGATCGACGATGCGCCATTGCTGCCGATCGTCGAGCTCCAGGCGCACCTGCACGCCGCGCATCCGATGATCGACCTCGATCGCCCACAGGCGCGCCTGCTCGAAGCCTTCGACCAGCGCGGCCTCGGGCGAGGGCGGCGCCGGGGGAATCGAGCGGCGCTGCCACCACAACAGGCCGCCGAGCGCGATCAGCGCGGCCAGCAGGACCAGGATCGTGCGCCAGTGCATGGAAGGGATCGTCGCGGCTCAACTGCGCCGGCGCGCGAACCAGATCGCGATGCCGATCAACAGGCTGGCCAGCGGCAGTGCGTACCAGCCGACCTTGACCACGCGCTCCAGGTACGGACCGCGCGCGAGGTCCAGGCGGCCCTGATTGGGGTCGGTGCCCGCGACCACGACCCGGAAATCGCGCCGCGCCAGCCAGTTGAAAGCCGCCAGCCACAGGTCGCGATTGGTGTCGAAGGTCTCGTTGGTGAGCGCGCTGGTGCAAGCCAGCGCGATCACCCGGCCGCGCTCGTTCGGGTCGCCGGCGGTCGTGCCGAGCTCGATCGCGCACAGCAGCGCGAAGGTCCCGGTCGGCTCGTGCGGACCGTCGTAGGAGAAGTTGCGGCTGCGCGTGCGCGGGTCGACCAGCGAGTCGCGCCACGCGTCGCGCGGCGAGCTGGCGAGATCGTAGACCGCGCTGCCCGCCGGCGGCTGCGGGTGCTCCAGCGCCAGCGCACCGGGGAACAGCACGCGCCGCGAGTGCTTGACGAACGGTGCGCTGATCGGATGCTGCGCGTTGAGCATCTGCGTGTGCAGCGCCAGCACGGCCACGCGCGGATCGCCTTCGGCCAAGAGACCCGTGACCGGATCGACGACCTCCTTGCAAACCGGCCCTTCGAGCACCTTGACGCCGAAGCCGGCCAGCAGGTCGGCCACGCTGCCCGGCCCGGTCTGGTGGATCTGCGACGACGCGCAGGCGAAGAGCCGGCCGCCGCGCTCGACGTGCGCGCGGATCGCGGCATTGGCCTCGGCGGAGTAGCGCTGCACCGGTGCGAGCAGCGCGACGACATCCGTGCGCTCGGGCAGCGGGCCGGCGCCATCCCAGGTCAGCAGTTCGAAACCGTCGTCGCGCAGCGCAGCGGCGAGCCGGCTCGCATCGCCGGGCTCGGCCCCCTCGAGCGACAGCTCGCCGTGCTGCGCGGCCAGCGCGACGCGCGGCCGTTCCATCGCCGACAGGCGCGCCAGCGAGGTGGCCAGCAGCTCCTCGCCCTTGAACAACGCGATCGTGAGCCGGCGCGGCTCGAGCGGATCGGGACCGAACTGCGCCCACTCCTCGAAGGAGAGCACGACCTTGCGCTCGCCGAGCGACAGCACGACCTTGTTCGCGACGTCCTCGACCCGCAATTGCTGCGCGCGCGCCTGCACCGCTTCCAGTGCGCTGGTGTCGTGCTCGACCAGCCTGAGCCGCTCGCCCGATCCGGCGCTGGCCAGTTGCAACAGCTCGCGCACGCGCCGCTGCAGGTCCGCGACCAGCGCCCGCTGCGGCCCCGGTTCGGGCCGGAAGAACACGTCGACGTCGACCGTCTGCGGAAGCTGGCGGATCCGGTCCAGCGTCGCGTCCGACAGCGTGTTCACGCGCCGGCTCGACGCATCCACGCGCACGCGCAGCGCGCTCATGCGCGAAGCCTCGATGCACAGCCCGGCCACCAGCGCGCTCAGCACGACCAACAGGGTCGCCTGCGCGAAGGACGAGAGCCGCGCGCGGCCGGAGTATCCGCTCCCCCCCGACGTCGCACTCATGCGCGCCACCGCTGCATCTCGACGCGCCGCGTGCACAGCACGAGCAGCACCGCGCTGCACGCGATCAGGAACACGCTGGTCGACGAATCGAACAGGCCGCGCAGGAACGACTGCTCGACCTGCCCCACCAGGTCGATGCGCTGGTGGATCGCGCGTTGCAGGTCGCTCGAGAGGAACGTGAGCTGACCGACCAACGTCGGCGCGAGCAGGATCGCCGCGCCGAACATCATGCCCAGGAAGGCCGCGATGGCCGGTGTCGCCGAGAGTGCACTGGCGAGCAGGCCGGCGCTGCAGAACAGCAGCGAGCCCTGCACCGCGCCGGCCCAGGCCAGCAGCAGCCGCGTCCAGTCGATCGAGGCGCCGCTGACCGCCAGCGCCGCGGCCAGGAAGAAGGCTCCCGCCCACAGCACGGCCATGAACGAGGTCGCCGCGAGCACCTTGCCCAGCACCAGCGCGCCGTCGCGCAGCGGCGCCGTCAGCAGGAACTCGAGCAGTCCGCTGCGCGCCTCCTCGCTGATCATGCGCATCGTGAGCAAGGGCGGCAGCACCAGCGTCAGCATCCACCACGAGAAGCCGCTGCCGTACAGGTACGCGAAGGCGAGATCGGCGTCGCCGCCCGCCGCGACGAGGTAGAGCTTGAAGAAGTAGCCGTTGAGGAAAAGCGCGAGCGCGAGCAGCACCCACGCGATGGGCTGCAGGAACAGGTTCGCGAGCTCGCGCCGATAGACGACCCAGCTCCCGCCGATGAAACCGGTGCCGCGCACGTCAGGTCGCCGGTGGAGGAGCGGGCGGGTCGACCGGCTTGGGCACTCCGAGGTCGCGCTTCCAGCCCTGGTCGAACGGGTTCAGGTTGTAGACGACGCGCGGCTTCTCGGCGGCAGGCGTCGCCGCGCTCGCCGCCGCAGTCGTCGCCGCACCCGCCGGGACACTCGTCGCCGCATTCCCTGCCGCACTCGTCGCCGGATTCCCTGCCGCACTCGCCGGCGCAGTCACCGACGCACTCCCCGGCGCCGCCGGCGCCGACAATGCGACCAGTCCAGGCGCGGAAAGCGACACGAGTCCCGCCGGAGTTTCCACCGGCGCGCTCACAACGGCCGTTGGCGCCTGCTCCGCCCCCTGCTGCGGCAGTTCGAGCGCGATCCGCGCGAACAACTGCTCGAGGGTCGCACGCTGGAAGGACAGCTCGCGCAGCGCCCAGCCGCGCTGCGCGGCCAACGCGCCGACGTCCTCGCGCAAATCCTCCGCGCACTCGATGCGAAACACGTGATGGATGCCGAGCCGACCGCCGTGATCGACGCGCGCAGCGCCGGGCAGCGCGCGCAACAGCCGCAGAGCGGCCTCGACATCGTGACCGACGAAGGCCTCGCAGCGCACATGGCTCGCGCCGCCCAGCGCACGCGCCAGCTCGGCCGGCCGACCATCGGCCGCCAAGCGGCCCTTGTGCAGCACGATCACGCGCTCGGCCACCGCCTCGACCTCCGACAGGATGTGCGAGGAGAAGATCACGGTGCGCTCGCGCCCGACCGCGCGCACCAGCTCGCGCACCTCGGCGCGCTGCAACGGATCGAGCCCACTGGTCGGTTCGTCGAGCACCAACACCTCCGGCTCCGGCAACAGCGCCACCGCCAGCCCGGCGCGCTGCCGCATGCCCTTGCTGAAATCGCCGAGCAGCGAACGCGCGCGATCGACCAGCCCGACCTGCTCGAGCACCTCCGGAATGCGACGCGCAAGCCGCGCGCGATCGAGTCCGTGCAGCCGCCCCTGGAATTCGAGCATCTCCGTCAAGCGCAATTCGCGATACAACGGCACGCCCTCGGGCAGATATCCGATGCGCTGACGAGCCTCCAGCGAGTGGGTGGCGAGATCGAAACCGGCCACCATCACCCTCCCGGTGCTCGCCGGCAGATAGCCGGTCAGGATCCGCAGCGTGGTCGTCTTCCCAGCACCATTGATGCCCAGAAAACCGACGACCTCACCGCGGCCGATCTGGAATGAGATGCGATCGACGGCCGTGAAGGAGCCGTAGCGCCGGACGAGATCCTGGACGGAGATCAAGACGGTGAAGGTAGCACGCAACCCTAGCCGCCTGAACAACAACGGTCACGGCAAGCCGACCGCGAATCCCGCCCGCCCCCACGCTCCGCCGAAGCCAAGAAACTCGACCTCACAACGCACCCAGGCCTCCCAACTCCACCTCGCCCCCCATCACGCACCCACCCGATCACCCACCCGATCACCCACCCAATCACCCACCCAATCACCCACCCAATCACCCACCGCCTCCACCCATCCCCTTCCCCCTCATGACCCTGGCCCAGTTCCCTGCGCGCAAGCCACTCGCCCACCGCGAATCGGTCTGAGCGCAGCGAACAGACCCCACCCTGCGCTACACGCGCAGCCAAATAAACCAGCCTCCCCCCCCCTCCCCCCCC
>VGZE01000113.1 GCA_016872755.1 Planctomycetota bacterium | reverse complement strand
GGCGCGGACCGGCGGGCGCGGAGGCGCCGGTCGCGGAGGGGCCGGCGGTTTCGTCCACGGGCGCCGCGGCCGCGCGCGGAGCCATGCTGCGTTGGATCTTCTTGGCCATGCCGGGCGTGCGCAGGATGATAGTGGGCCGCGCGCGTGGAACCTACAGCGTCTCGCGCAGCACTTCCTCGATCGTCGTGCGGCCCTCGCGGATCGCCTCGATCCCGCACTTGCGCAGCGTGCGCATGCCGTTCTGCTCCGCGATGCGCCGCAGCTCACCGGCCGATTTGCCCGACAGCACCGCCTCGCGCGTGCGGTCGTCGACGCGCAGGATCTCGTAGAGCGCCGTGCGGCCCTTGTAGCCGGTGTGGAAGCACTGCTCGCAACCCTTCCCGTACGCCAGCCGTGCGCCGCGCAACAAGTGCGCATCGGCGCCGAGCTCCATCAGCAGATCCTCGTCCGGCTCGTACTCCGCCTTGCACTTCGCGCACACGCGCCGCACCAGCCGCTGCGCGATGATCGCCTCCAACGTGGCCGTGATCAGGAACGGCTCGACCCCCAGGTCGAGCATGCGCGTCACCGCGCTCGGCGCATCGTTCGTGTGCACGGTCGCGAAGACCGTGTGCCCGGTCAACGAGGCCTCGACCGCCACCGAAGCCGTCTCGGAGTCGCGGATCTCGCCGACCAGGATCTTGTCGGGGTCCTGGCGCAGCGCGGTGCGCAACACGCGCGCGTAGCTGACGCCGATCTCGTCGTTGATCGGCACCTGCACGAGGCCCTCGATGTCGTACTCGACCGGGTCCTCGACCGTGATGATCTTGATGCCTGGATCATTGGCCGCGTTCAGCATCGCGTACAGCGTGGTGGTCTTGCCCGAGCCGGTCGGCCCGGTCACGAGCACGATCCCGTGCGGCAACTGCGTCAGCTCGTAGAGCGCCTCGACCTCGCTGCTCGACAGGCCCAGGCTGGCGAGGTCCAGCGAGACCGACGAGCGGTCGAGCACGCGCAGCACCGCGCCCTCGCCCGAGATCCCGGGCAGCGTCGCGACGCGCAGGTCGACCGGCCGGTTGTCGATCGAGAGCTGGATGCGGCCGTCCTGCGGCAGCTTGGTCTCGGCGATGTCGAGATCGCTCATCACCTTGATGCGCGCGACCAGCGCCGGCGCCAGGTGCGCGGGCGGCGACTCGATCTCGTACAGCGCACCGTCGACGCGATAGCGGATGCGCAGCTCGGCCGGGAAGACCTCGAAGTGCACGTCGGAGGCGCGGTCGCGGATCGCGCGGTGCAGGATCGAATTGAGCAGCCGCACGACCGGCGCGCTCTGCGCGGCCTGTTTCGCGTCGGCGTCCTTGGCCGCGCCGGCCGCGGCGGCGATCGCGTCCTTGAGCGACTGCGCCTCGCCGTAGGCCTCGCGAACGCGCTTGCGCAGGAGTTCGGCGTCGGCCAGCCGGCCCTCGACCTCCAGGCCGGTCGAGAAGCGCAGGTCCTCGAGCAGGGAAGTGTTGAGCGGGTCGCCGATCGCGACGACCAGGCGCGTGCCGGAGAGTTCGAGCGGCAGCACGCCGAACGCGTGCGCGAGCGTCGCGTCCACGCGCTCGAGCGCCGCCGGCTGCGGCTTGGTGTGCTCGAGATCGACCGAGGCGAGCCCGGCCTGCTCGGCCAGCGCGACGGCGATGTCCTTGGGCGTGCAGGCACCGAGCGCGATCCAGTGCTGGCCGATCAGGCCGCCGTGCTTGCGCTGTTCGGCCAGTCCGGCCTGCACCTGCGCCTCCTTCAACACGCCGCGGCGCTTGAGGATCTGCCCGATCAACTCGCGCGCTCCGCGCGGCGCGCGGCGCCCCTCCGGGCTCGTGCCGGCCGCACTCGTGCCAGCCGCACTCATGCCAGCCGCGCCTCGAGATCGCGCGGGTCTTGCGACGCGTCGAGCGCCGCGGCCCGCGTGATGGCCCCGCGCCGCACCAGCTCGAGCAGGTGGTCGTCGAGCGTGATCATGCCGAAGCGCCGCGAGGTCTGGATCGTCGACTGGATCTTGTTCGTCTCGTTCTTGCGGATCAGGTTGCCGATGGCCGCGTTCATCAGCATGACCTCGAAGGCCGCGACGCGGCCCTTGCCGTCGGCGCGCGGCAGCAGCACCTGGCTGATCACGGCCAGCACGGAAACCGACAATTGCGCGCGGATCTGTTCCTGCTGATTGGCCGGGAACGCGTCGATCATGCGATCGACCGTGCGCGCCGAGCCGGTCGTGTGCAGGGTGCCGAAGACCAGGTGACCGGTTTCGGCGGCCGTGATCGCGGCCGCGATCGTCGCCAGGTCGCGCATCTCGCCGACCAGCACGACGTCGGGATCCTGGCGCAGCGCGCGCCGGATCGCTTCGGGGAAGTCGGGCACGTCGGCACCGAGCTCGCGCTGCGTGACCAGGCCCTTCTTGTGCGCGTGGAAGTACTCGATCGGGTCCTCGATCGTGATGATGTGCGCGTCCTCGTTGGTGTTGATCCAGTCGATCATCGTGGCCAGCGTGGTGGTCTTGCCCGAGCCGGTCGGCCCGGTCACCAGGATCAGGCCGCGCGGCCGGCGCAACAGCTCCTTCACGCTCTCGGGCAGGCCGATCTCGTCGAAGGAAAGCAGCTTGGACGGGATCAGACGCAGCACCGCCGAGTAGCGCCCGCGCTGGCGCAGCACGCTGACGCGGAAGCGATTGCCCGACTCGTGCGCCAGGCCGAAGTCGGTCGTGCCGACCTGCTCGACCTCGCGCCAGTGCGCATCGTTGGCGAGCTCGCGACACAACAGCTCCGCCGCGGCGTCGTCGAGCACGGGGCCGGCCAGCGGAACGAGCGCACCGTTGACGCGCAACACCGGAGGCCGGCCCGGGTTCAGGTGCAAGTCGGAGGCACCGCGCTGGATCGCCTCCCCCATCAGTTCGCGTGCTCGGTTCATCGTGTACTCCTCAGCGCGCGGACTTGTCCGTCGCGGTTTCGCCGGCTGCGTGGTCCTCGGCCGCGCGCGTCACGCGCAGCACCTCGGCGACGCTGGTGAGGCCGTCGAGCACCTTCTGCTGGCCGTCCTCGAGCAGCAGCCGCAGCCGGCCCTCGGAACGCGCATGCGCGCGCAGCTCGGCCAGCGGCGCGCCGCGGAATATCAGGTCGCGCGCGCCGTGGTCGAGCTCGAACAGCTCGAACAGGCCGAGGCGGCCCTTGTAGCCCTGGCCGTCGCAGGCGCGGCAACCGCGCGCGCGCTTGAGCTTGCGGCCGGCCGAGCGTGCGGCATCGATGGCCAGTGCCTCCAGCTCGCCGACATGCGGCTCGTACTCCTGCGCGCACTCGACGCACAGCTTGCGCACCAGCCGTTGCGCGACGATCGCCTGCACGGCCGTGGAGACCAGGAACGGCGCGACGCCGATGTCGACCAGACGCGTGATCGCGCTGGTCGAGTCGTTGGTGTGCAGCGTCGAGAAGACCAGGTGGCCGGTCAGCGCGGCCTGGATCGCGACCTCGGCCGTCTCCTTGTCGCGGATCTCGCCGACCAGGATCACGTTGGGGGCCGCGCGCAGCATGGCCTTCAGGATGCGCGCGAAGGACAATCCGATGCGCGGGTTGACCTGCACCTGGTTGATGCCCGCAATGTGGTACTCGACCGGATCCTCGGCCGTGATGATCTTGACGTCGGGCCGGTTGATCTCCGACAGCGCCGCGTACAACGTGGTCGTCTTGCCCGAACCGGTCGGCCCGGTCACGAGCACGATGCCGTGCGGGCGACGGATCAGGCGCCGGAACCAGGCGTGGTTCTCCGTGCCGAAACCGAGCTCGGTCAGCCCGATCAGGTTGCGCGTGCGGTCGAGCAGGCGCATCACGATCGACTCGCCGTGACTCGAGGGCAGGATCGAGCAGCGCACGTCGATCGAGCGTCCGCTCATTTCCAGCTCGATGCGGCCGTCCTGCGGCTTGCGCTTCTCGGCGATGTCCATCGAGGCCATGATCTTCAGCCGGCTGGTCACCGGCGCGGCCAGGTGCAGCGGGTGCTCGGCCACCTCGCGCAGCACGCCGTCGATGCGGAAACGCACGCGCAGGCGCCCCGCCTGCGGTTCGACGTGCACGTCGGAGGCGCGCGCCTCGAGCGCATCCTGCAGCATGCGCGCGACCAGCCGGATGATCGGCGCCTCGTCGACGCCTGCATCGCGCTCGACCTTGGCGCCGGCCGCGACCGCCTCCTCCGCGCTCTGACCGTGCACTTCCGCCAGCGCGCGCGCCAGCGGGCCGGGCGCCGCCAGCGCGCAGCCGACCTCGCCGCCGAGCACGAAGGCGAGCTGTTCGACGAACAGCCGCTTGTGCGGATCGTCGATCGCGACGATCAGCTTGCCGTTCTTCTCGGCCACCGCGAGCAACCCCTGCTCGAGCGCCAGCTCGCGCGGCACGCGCGCAGCGAGCGCAGCGGGCGGCTTGCCCTTGGCCAGATCGACGAAGGGCAGCCCCGTCTCCTTGGCCAGCGCGCGATAGACGCTGGTCTCGTCGAGGTAGCCGTGCTTGATCAGCACCTCGGCCAGCGCCGCGCCTCGATTGCGCTGCAGCGCCTGGGCCTCGCGCATGCGCGCCGCGTCGATCTGGCCGCTCTCGACGAGGATCTCGGCCAGCGTGCTCATGCAGAGGAACGGAGGGAACGGATCAAGCGGCGCTCTGTGCGTGACGGCCGCGAACGGCAGCCGGCCCGCGGTGGGCGCACCGCGGGCCGGCAGAGACTAGCAGGGTTGGTGGGCCGAGTAGACAGCCGCGGTCTAGCCCCCGCTGATCGGGTTGACCTGGCCCACGGGCACGACGGGTGCCGCCGGCGGCGCGCCCGGCCGACACACGCCCGTGAAGCGCACCTCGACCTTCGGCTTGGTCGGATGGCCGGTCTCGACCGTCAGCGTACCCATGAAATTGCCGTTGAGCGTCTCGGGCATGCCCGTGCAGGTGAGCTCGACCTCGTAGGCCTTGCCCTCCATGCCGGCGATCGGCTTGACCGTGCGCGTGATGTACCCGTCGTACTCGAAGGGCTCGCCCTTCAGATTGGTCAGCGTCAGCTTCGGATTGGGCAGTTGGAAGGCAGGGTCATTGCACGTGATCTTCAGCGTGCGCGAGGCCGCCTGACCGGGGCGCAGCATGCCGTAGGACACGAACATCGGCTCGCAGCTGATCATGCCCTTGACCTGGGCCATCAGCATGAATTGCGTCTCGTGCAGCGCCGGTTTGCCGTCGGCCGTGGCCGGAGAGCCCTTCAGCGGCTGGTCCGTCAGCAGTCGGATGTTGCGGTTGTACGTTCCCTCCGGCACGCCGGGGCCGAGCTTGACGTGCACGTCCCACTCGGCCGCGCCGGTCTCCTGATCGCCGTTGCGCGGCGTGCACTCGACGCGGATTTCCGGCGGCAGGTCCGGGGCCGGCATCAGCTTGAACTTCGGCACCATCGTGCTCTTGACGACCACGTGCCCCTCGCGCAGGTCGGTCGTCGCCATGGCCTCGAGGTTCAGGTAGTTCGGCTGCACATCGAGGAAGGTCTTGACCATGGCCTTGAAGGTCAGATTGATCACCGTGCGCGGGTCGTTGCAGTACAGCGAGACCTGCCCGTGCGCCTGGTCGCGCTTGCCCTGCGAGTTGAACGTGATCGCGACCTCGAACTCCTGGCCCGGCATGATGGCCGCGCCGAGCACGTACGGCGTGCGCGCGCCGGTCGCGTCGATCACGCTGGTGTTGGAGTTCGTGCAACCGCAGGACGGCTTGATCTGGCTCAGGATCAAGTCGCCCTCGCCGCCGTTCTTCAGCTTGAAGGAGTGGTCGACGACCTGGCCCGCGATCAGCTCGCCGAAGTCCTTCTCGCCGTCCAGCCAGACCAGGTTCGGCGCGGGGCCGGTCTGCGGCGGCGGCGCGGGAATGGCCGCATGGTTGTGTTGGGATTGGTCGTGGCCGTCGCCCTCGAAGTGCCCGGCACCCAGTGGAGAATTCGCGACGGCCGGCGGAGCCACCAGCGGCGCACTGAGAGCCGGAGCCGGGGCCGGATTGGCCGGCTGGGCCGCCGGCGTGGCCGGTTTCAGCCTGGACAGGTCGATCCCGGTCTCGAGACGGGCCGGCCGTGCGGACTGGGCGACAGCGACCAGGGCCAGCGCGCTAGCCGTGCAGCCGAGGAGCCAGGAGGTACGCAGGCGAGAAAGGGTAAGCATGGCGGATCGGGAAAGCGCGAACGGACGGGTCAGTGGTGGCGATTGTAACGCCGAGTGCCGCTTGAACTCCACGCGTGGCAGCGGCGGAGGAGCAGGGTAACCGTTTCGTGTACGCAGGGCGGGGCCCTGGCGTTGGGATCGGGCCGGAGCGGCGTGCTTTCCGTTGCAAGCCACAGGGGCTGCCGTAACTTGTTACGCATGCCGGCCCCCCCCAGCGGTCCCCCACGATGGGCCCCGGTCCTGCTGGTGCTGGCCCAGGGGGTCCTGGTTGCGACGGCCCCCGGCTGTCGCACGCCTCGCCCCGGGAATGAGCAGTGGCTGGCGGTCGGTTTCCGCAGCCCGCGCCAGGCCTTCAAGACGTTTCAGACCGCGCTGGCCGCCGACGCGCTCACGCTCGAGTACCGCTGCGTGAGCTCGAGCTTTCGACGCGGCGCGAGCCAGCTCGGCTACCGCGAAGTCCGCGAGCAGATCCTGAGGGAGCAGCCCTGGCTGCGCCGTGCGGCCCTGGCCGAAATCACCGCGGAGCAGCGCCTCTCTCCGACCCGAGCGCGGCTGCAAGCGCGCGTCGGTTCGCTGTTCGGCACGGTCGAATTCGAGGTCGAGCTCGTCGCCAGCGGCTACGCCGAGGTGTGGGGCGAAGAGGAGCTCTTGTGGGACGAGGCGCGCGATGCGGCGCCGGTCCCCGCGGCCTTCGGGACGACGGACTCGCCGAGCAAGCCGCCCACGGCGCGCATCGAGCTCGACCCCACCGCGGAATTCGACCCGCGCTCGGCGACCGAGCTGCGCGTCGGCCTGGAATGGCGGATCGACGCGATCCGTTCGATCGACCCACGCTAGCCCCCCCCGATGTCCGCCCCTCGCAAAGCCAAAGCCCGCGTGCACGCGCCGCGCTATGTCTATTCGTTCGAGCAGGACCGCGCCGACGGCCACCGCGGCCTGCGCAACCTGCTCGGAGGCAAGGGCGCAAACCTGGCCGAGATGTGTCGTCTGGGCCTGCCCGTGCCGCCGGGCTTCACGATCTCGACCGAGGTCTGCGATGCGTACTACCGCAACGGCCGGCGCTACCCGACCGGGCTCGAGGCCGAGGTCGAGCGCGCGCTGCAGCAGCTGGAGCGCAGCACCGGCAAGGGCTTCGGCTCGACCAAGAACCCGCTGCTGGTCTCGGTGCGCTCCGGAGCGCGCGTGTCGATGCCCGGGATGATGGACACGGTCCTCAATCTCGGCCTGAACGACACGACGGTCGAGGCACTCGCGCGCGGCTCGGGAAACCCGCGCTTCGCGTTCGACGCGTACCGCCGCTTCGTGCAGATGTACGGCGACGTCGTGCTCGGCATCAAGCCGGAGAACAGCCTCGAGCGCGATCCCTTCGACAGCGCGCTCGAGGAACTCGAGCACGCGCGCGGCTCGCAGCACGGCAAGGGCCTGTCAACCGAGGACTTCGCGGGCCTGGTGCGGCGCTTCAAGGAGATCGTGCGCGAGCGCACCGGCCGGTCCTTCCCCGAGGATCCGCGCGAGCAGCTGTGGGGCGCGATCGGCGCGGTCTTCGGCTCGTGGCAGAACGAGCGCGCGATCGCGTACCGCTCGATGAACAACATCCCGTCGAGCTGGGGCACGGCGGTCAACATCGTCGCGATGGTCTTCGGCAACCTGGGCGCCGATTCGGGCACCGGTGTCGCATTCACGCGCGACCCCTCCAGCGGCGAGAAGCGCTTCTACGGAGAGTACCTGATCGACGCGCAGGGCGAGGACGTCGTGGCCGGCCTGCGCACGCCCGAGCCGATCGCGACGCTCGCGCAGGCGCTGCCGCGCGCGTGGAAGGACCTGCTCGCGATCCAGGCTCGCTTGGAACGGCACTTCCGCGACATGCAGGACATCGAGTTCACGGTCGAGCACGGCAAGCTCTACATGCTGCAGTGCCGGACCGGCAAGCGCACCGGATTCGCCGCCGTGCGCATCGCGGTGGACATGGTGCGCGAGAAGCTGATCAGCAGCGACGAGGCGCTGCTGCGCATCGATCCCGATTCGCTGAACCAGCTCTTGCAGCCGGTCTTCGTGCCGCGCGAGCTGGAGGCCGCGAAAGCCGCCGGCCGTTGCCTGACGCGCGGGCTCAATGCCGGCCCCGGCGCCGCGAGCGGACGGATCGTCTACAGCGCCGGCGACGCCGAGCGCCGGGCCGCTTCCGGCGAGAAGGTCGTGCTCGTGCGCATCGAGACGTCGCCGGAGGACATCCGCGGCATGCAGGCCGCCGTCGGGATCCTGACCTCGCGCGGCGGCATGACCAGCCACGCCGCGCTGGTCGCGCGTCAGATGGGCAAGGTCTGCGTGGCTGGAGCCGGCGAGCTCGAGATCCTGTACGCCGACCGCGCCATCGTCGTGAACGGCCAGCGCCTCTACGAGGGCGACTGGATCAGCCTCGACGGCAACAGCGGCGAAGTCTACGCCGGACAGATCGCGACGCAGGCGTCGCCGGTCGCCGCGGCGCTGCTCTCGAAGGACGCGGCGGCGCTGCGCACGCCGCTGTACAAGGCCTTCGCGCGCATCCTCGGCTGGGCCGACGCGGCGCGCACGCTGGCCGTGCGCACCAATGCCGACCAGCCCGACCAGTGCGCGGTCGCGGTCGCCTTCGGCGCGGAAGGCATCGGCCTGTGCCGCACCGAGCACATGTTCTTCGAGGGCGACAAGATCACTCCGATGCGCGAGATGATCCTGGCCGAGACGACGCAGGAGCGCGAACGCGCGCTGGCCAAGCTGCTGCCGCTGCAGCGCGCCGACTTCGAAGGCATCTTCCGCGCGATGCAGGACCGGCCGGTGACGATCCGCTCGCTCGACCCGCCGTTGCACGAGTTCCTGCCGCACGACGCGAAGACGCAGGCGCTGATCGCGGCGCGCCTGGGCGTGCCGGCCGAGCACATCGCGGCCAAGGTCGCCTCCTTGCACGAGACCAATCCGATGCTCGGACACCGCGGCTGCCGCCTTGGCATCGCGTACCCCGAGATCACGCGCATGCAGGCGCGCGCGATCTTCGAAGCCGCCTGCGCGGTGGCGCGCTCGACGCGCAAGAAGCCGCGCGTCGAAGTGATGATCCCGCTGGTCGGAACCAGGCGCGAGCTCGACCTGCAGGCCGCGCTCGTGCGCGGCGTGGCCGAGGCGGTGATCCAGGAAACCGGGGTGCGCGTGCCGTACCTCATCGGCACGATGATCGAGCTGCCGCGCGCCTGCGCGACCGCGGGCGAGATCGCGCAGACGGCCGAGTTCTTCTCGTTCGGCACCAACGACCTGACGCAGACGACCTACGGGATCAGCCGCGACGACGCCGGCAAGTTCCTGCGCACCTACATCGAGCAGGAGATCCTCGAGAGCGATCCGTTCGCGACGCTCGACCAGATCGGCGTCGGGCGCCTGATGCGCATGGCCTGCGAGGACGGGCGCGCCGCGCGACCGGGACTGAAGCTCGGCATCTGCGGCGAGCACGGCGGCGACCCGAGCTCGATCGGGTTCTGCCAGCAGCTAGGCCTGGACTACGTGTCGTGCTCGCCCTGGCGCGTGCCGATCGCGCGCCTGGCGGCGGCGCAGGCGGCGATCAAGGCGAAACAGGCGCAGGCGGCCGCGCGCAAGAGCAGCCGCCGGGCTCAGCGCGCCAGGTAGCGGTTCGGCACGTGGGGAACGGCCGCCGGAGCGCCCGAGTCGTGCGCCTCGACAGCCGCGAGGAACCCCGGCTCGATGCGGCTACAGGTCCAGCTTGTCGCCCTGCAGCTCGTCGAGCATGCGCGTGACGATGCGTGCGACGCGGCGCACCTTGTCGAAATCGATCTTCTCGGGATCGTCGCCCGGCTTGTGGTAGTCGTCGTGGATGTCCGAGAACAAGAACACGATCGGAATGCCGAGGCGCGCGAACTCGATGTGGTCCGAGCGCGAGTAGTAGGCATCGGCGCTGCCGAGCTTCGCGAAGCCCTCGTCGAGCGCGAAGCGTTCGGCCATGCGCGTCAACCCGTTGTACTTGTCGTGCTTCTCCGTCGGCGTGACGAGCAGCTTCTCGGGCTCGTTGCGCCCGACCATGTCGATGTTGATGTTCGCGACGGCGCGCGCGTCGAGCGGGAACCAGGGCGTCGTGGCGAAGGCCTTCGAGCCCCACAGCCCCTTCTCCTCGCCGCTGACCCAGATCACGAGCACCGAGCGACGCAGCGGCCCGTACTGGGTGAGCGCCTCGGCCACGGCGAGCAAGGTCGAGGTTCCCGAGCCGTTGTCGTCGGCGCCGTTGTAGATCTCGCCCTTGCGCGTGCCGACGTGGTCGTAGTGCGCCGAGAGGATCAAGACTTCCTTGGAGAGTTCCGGGTCCGAGCCCGGCCAGTAGCCGACCACGTTCTGCAGCTCGATCACGCCGTCCTTGTCGGCCAGCTTGCTCTCCAATTTCAGCGTGCCGAGCGCGCTGCCCAGCGCGG
>VGZE01000112.1 GCA_016872755.1 Planctomycetota bacterium | reverse complement strand
CGACGCGCATCCCGAAGGAGCAGCAGGAACTCGCCAAGAAGTTCATCGCGTGGTTCCTGCAGCGCAAGGTTCAGGAGCAGTGGATCACGAAGCCGGCGGGCTTCACGGCCAATGCGGACATCCTGAAGAGCGAGGCCTTCCGCAAGGCGTCGCCGTACAACGCGGCGTTCGCGGACTCGGTCGACGCGATGCAGGACTTCTGGAACGTGCCGGTCTTCAACGAGTTGCTCGCGGTCACGCAGCGCTACGTCGGGATGGCGGTCGATGGGGAGATGGAGACGGCGCAGGCGGTGAAGGAGCTGGCGATCGAGAAGGAACGCATCCTGAAGGAAGCGGGGTTGCTGTAGCGGCTCGACCGGGCATCCTTGCATGACATATCGCAACGAGCGCGGACTGACATGGGGCCTCGTGACCCCCGCCTTGCTGCTGCTCGTCCTCTTCAACGTCTTCCCGCTGCTCTACAACCTCGCGCTCTCGTTCACGAACGCGGAGCTCGTCGGCGACGGCGCGCGCTTCGTCGGCGGCGCGAACTACGCGCGCGTCTTTTCCGACCCGCTCTATTCCGGTGCGCTGCGCCGCACCGCGCTGTTCGTCTGCTGCGCGGTCGGCCTCGAACTCGTGCTCGGGTTCGCCTTCGCCCTCGCGCTCAAGCGCGAGTTCCGCGGCAAGGCGCTCGTGCTGACGCTCGCGCTGGTCCCGATGATGCTCTCGCCCGCCGTGATGGGCCTGTACTGGGGCCTGATCCTGAACGGCAACTACGGCGTGCTGAATCAGGTGCTCGGGGAGCTCGGCCTGGCGCAGCCGCAGTGGCTGACCGACCGCGGCCTGAAGTTCTGGTCGATCCTGTTGATCGACGTGTGGATGTGGACTCCGTTCATGGCGCTGGTGTCGCTGGCCGGCCTGCAATCGATCCCGCCGCACATCTACGAGGCCGCTGAAATCGACCGCGCGGGCGCGTGGACCGTGTTCCGGCGCATCACGCTGCCGCTGGTCGCGCCGCTGCTCGGGCTGGCGGTGCTGCTGCGCGCGACCGACGCGCTCAAGCAATTCGACCTCGTGATGGCGACGACCGGGCCCAACGACGGAGCCACGCAGACCTTGTCGACGCTGCTGTACCAGGTCGTGTTCCGCGACGGAAAGGTCGGGCTGGGCAGCGCCTATGCCTGCGTCGTGCTGGTCGTCGTGATCGCGCTGGCGACGGTGTTCACGCGCTACCTCGACCGCCTGAAGGGAGCCGAGGCGCGATGAGGCTCGTGCGCTGGCTCGTGCTCGTCGCGGGCCTCTCCTTCGCCGCGCTGCCGCTGTTGTGGATGGGCCTCTCCTCGCTCAAGTCGCGCGAGGACGCGATTCGCCCGCACCTGAACTTCGTGCCCGCGCTCGGAGCGCCCGCCGACCCGCACTCGTTCGAGTTCGAGGCGACGGGCACGGCCTACGCGCACCTGTCCGAGGTCCACGCCGGCGCGCAGGCATCCTTCTGGAGCCACCTGTGGAGCAGCGTCGTGATCGGCGTGCTCTCGACGCTCGCCTCGGTCGCGCTCGGCACCGCCTGTGCGCTCGGCTTCAGCCGGCTCGAGATCCGCGCCGCCAAGGACTGGCTGTTCTTCGTGCTCTCGACGCGCTTCATGCCGCCGCTCGCCGTCGTCGTGCCGGTGCTGTTGATGTACCGCACGCTCGATCTGCAGGGCACGCACCTGGGCCTCGCGCTCCTGTACACGGTGTTCAACCTGTCGCTCGCGACGTGGCTGATGAAGGGCTTCCTCGACGAGATCCCGCGCGCCTACGAGGAGGCGGCGCTGGTCGACGGCTACACGCGCGCGCAGGCGCTGTGGAGGGTCGTGCTGCCCGAGGCGCGCACCGGGATCGCGGTGACGGCCGTGTTCTGCCTGATCTCGGCCTGGAACGAGTACGGCTTCGCGATGACGCTGAACAGCTCGGGCGCGGTCACCGTGCCTGCGTACTTCGCCGGCCTGCAGGGCAATATCGAGGGCATGCCGTGGCCGCAGATCGCGGCCGGCGCGCTGTTGTTCGTCGCGCCGATCGTCGTGTTCACCTGGCTCGCGCGCGCGCACCTGTTGCGCGGCATCACCTTCGGGACGGTGAAGCAGTGAGCGCGCGCGGCTTCGAGCGCGCCGGGCTGTGGGGGATGGCGCTGGGCGTCGCTTTGATGCTGCAGCCGTGGTGGAAGCGCGGGATGGCCGTCGGTTTCGCGGTCGTGCTCGCGAGCGTGGTGCTGCAGAACGTCGCCGCGCGGATCGGCGCCAGGGGCGTACGGTGAGCTTCCTCTCGCTCGAGCGTGTCGAGAAGCGCTACCCGGACGGCACGCACGCGGTGCGCGGCATCGATCTGTCGATCGAGCGCGGCGAGTTCGTCGTGCTGCTCGGGCCGTCGGGCTGCGGGAAGACGACCACGCTGCGGATGATCGCCGGGCTCGAGCGACACAGCGCGGGCACGATCCACATCGACGGCCGCGACGTGTCCGGGCTCGCACCCTCGCAGCGCGACATCGGCTTCGTGTTCCAGTTCTACGCGCTGTACCCGCACCTCTCGGTGCGCGAGAACGTCGCGTTTCCGCTCATGTGCGCCGCCGTCGCCAAGGCCGATCGCGAGCGGCGTGTGCGCGAGGTGGCGGCCTCCGTCGGCATCGAAGCGCTGCTCGAGCGCAAGCCGCGCGAACTGTCGGGCGGCGACCAGCAGCGCGTGTCGCTGGCGCGCGCGATGGTGCGCGAGCCCGCGGCCTGGCTGATGGACGAGCCGCTCGGCACGCTCGACGCGGGACAGCGCGCCGGCATGGTCGAGTTCCTGCGCGCGCGTCAGCGCGAGGCCGGCGTGACGACGGTCTACGTCACGCACGATCAGGAGGAGGCGCTGCGCCTGGCCGACCGCGTCGTCGTGATGGACCAGGGCCGCATCGAGCAGTGCGGGCCGCCGGCGCGCGTGTACGCGGAGCCGGCGACGCTGTTCGTCGCGCGCTTCGTCGGCAGCCCGGGCATGAATCTCGTCGCCGGCGACTGCGCGGGCGGTCGCTTCATGGTCGCCGGCGCGCGCATCGCCGACGACGTGCGAGCGCCGGACGGACCGCTCGTGCTCGGCCTGCGTCCGGAACACGTGCGCGTCGATCCGCGGGGGGTGCTGCGCGGGCGCTGCAGGCTCGATGCGTTCCACGGCGCGTGCCGCTACGCCTGGGTGGACACGCCCGGGACGCGCATCGCGCTGCGCGTGTCCGCCGCCGCACCGGCGCTCGCCGCCGCCGAGGTCGCACTCGGCTTCGATGCCGCGCACGCGTGTTGGTTCGATCCCGCGAGCGGCCGGAGGGTGGCATGAAACCGCTGCTCGCGATTCGCGGCCTCGCGAAGAGCTACGGCGCCGTCGCTGCGCTGCGCGGCGTCGATCTCGACGTCGGCGAGCGCGAGTTCCTCGTCGTGCTCGGCGCGACCGGCTCCGGCAAGACAACGCTGCTGCGCTCGATCGCCGGCCTGCTGGCGCCCGATGCGGGGACGATCGAGCTCGGCGGACGCGCGGCGAACGCGCTGTCGCCCGCCGAGCGCGACATCGCGTACGTGTTCCAGAACTTCTCGCTCTACCCGAGCATGACCGTGCGCGAGAACCTCGCCTTCCCGCTGCGTGCTCCGGGGCGGCGCCTGGAGCCGGCCGTCGTCGACGAGCGCGTTGCGCGGGCCGCCGGCCTGCTGCGCATCGAGCGGCTGCTCGAGCGACCCGCGCGGCGGCTGTCCGGCGGCGAGATGCAGCGCGTCGCGATCGGCCGCGCGATCGTGCGCGAGCCGCGCCTGTTCCTGATGGACGAGCCGCTGTCGAATCTCGATGCCAAGCTGCGCGAGGAACTGCGCGTCGAGCTCGCCGGGCTGGCGCGCGAGCTCGGCGCGCCGGTCGTCTGGGTCACGCACGATCACGCGGAGGCGCTGTCCCTCGCTGACCGCGTCGCCGTGCTGGGCGACGGCCGGATCCTGCAGAGCGGCACGCCGCGCGAGGTCTACGAGCGGCCGGCCGATGCGCGTGTCGGGCGGCTGGTCGGCTTCCCGCCGATCAACGTGCTCGCGGTCGCGGCACGCGACGGCTGGTGGAGCACCGACTCGGGCGCGCGCATCGCGCCCTGCGCGCCGGATGTGCCGGGCGGCGCGCGCGCCGAACTCGGCGTGCGACCGGAGCACGTGGCGCTCACGGGCGGCGATGGCGGCGCGCGCGTGAAGGCGGTCGAGGCGCTCGGCCCGGCGGCGCTGGTCGTGCTGGACTGGTGCGGCAGCGAAGTGCGCGCGCTGGTGGAGGCCGGAGGTCCTCAGCGCGCCGGCGACTCCGTGGCGCCGCGCGTCGATGCTGCGCTTGCCTGCGTGTGGCGGAACCAGCCGCTCTGAGCGACCGCGAGCGTTGGCAGGCACGAACGTCAACCGCGCGTTTCTCTCGATCGCCCACGCGACCTTGACCGCGACGATGGCCGGCGAGCCCGCCGCGCTGTCGATGCTTCCGGCGGCTGCTGCGCGGCATCGACAGGGCAAGAACCGGCGACTTCAGTCCAGGATCCTCAGGCCAGGATCGCGCGCACGACCGAGCCCGACACGTCCGTCAGCCTGAAGTAGCGTCCCTGGTGCGGATACACGAGTTGCTCGTGGTCGATTCCGAGCAGGTGCAGCAGCGTCGCGTGCAGATCGTGCACGTGCACCGGATCCGCCGCGATGTTGTAGCCGTGGTCGTCGGTCGCGCCGTGCACGTGCCCGGGCTTCACGCCGGCGCCGGCGAGCCAAATCGAGAAGCAGCGCGGGTGGTGGTCGCGTCCGTAGTCGGTGGGCGTCAGCTTGCCCTGGCAGTACGCGGTGCGTCCGAACTCGCCGCCCCACACGACGAGCGTGTCGTCGAGCAGCCCGCGGCGCGCGAGGTCCGTGACGAGCGCCGCCGACGCCCGATCCGTCTGGCGGCACTGGTTCGTGATGCCGCCTGGCAGTCCGCCGTGCTGGTCCCAGCCCTGGTGGAACAGCTGCACGAAGCGCACGCCGCGCTCGAGCAGCCGGCGAGCGAGCAGGCAGTTCGCCGCGTACGTGCCGGGCGTGCGCGCCGCTTCGCCGTACAGCGCGAACGTCTCGTCGCTCTCGTCGGACACCTGCGTCGCCTCGGGTACGCTGGTCTGCATCCGGAACGCCATCTCGGCCTGCGCGAGCCGCGCGTCGATTTCCGGATCGTGTGTGCGCTGCCGCGCGTCGCCGTCGATGCGCGCAAGGGCGTCGAGCATCGCGCGCCGCGCATCCGTCGACACGCCGTCGGGGTTCCGAAGGTACAGCACGGCCTCGCTGCCGGCGCGGAACTGAACGCCCTGGTGCTCGCTCGGCAGGAATCCCGATCCCCACAGCCGCGCGTACAGCGGCTGATCGCGCGCTGCGTCCTTCGAGACGAGCACGATGAACGTCGGCAGGTTCGCGTTCAGCGAGCCGAGCCCGTACGACAGCCACGCGCCCATCGACGGCCGGCCCGGCTGTTGGTGGCCGCTGCAGAAGAACGTGATCGCCGGGTCGTGGTTGATCGCCTCGGTGACCATGCTGCGCACGACACACAGCCGGTCGGCGATCGCCGCGGTGTGCGGCAGGAGGTCGCTGATCTCGAGGCCCGACTCTCCGTGTCGCGCGAAGCCGGTGAACGAGCCCGCGAGCGGCAGGATCGCCTGGTTGCCGCTCATGCCGGTCAGGCGCTGGCCCCGGCGCACCGAGTCCGGCAGCGGTCGGCCGTGGTGCTCCTCGAGCAGCGGCTTCGGATCGAAGGTCTCGAACTGCGACGGACCGCCGGCCTGGAACAGGTAGACGATGCGCTTGGCGCGCGCTGCCGGAGCGGGAGGCGCCGACTGGGCGGCGAGCGAGTCGAGCAGCGTGGAGCCGAGCGCGATGCGCCCGAGGCCGAGCGCCGATGCTCCAAGCAGGCGGCGCCGCGTCCACGCGTCGGGAAGGGGAATTCCTGGGATCATCTCAGCATCACCGCCGCATCGCTGGCGAGCAGAGTCGAGCAGACGAGCGTCAGCGCGGCGAGCCCCGGATCCGGCTCGGCCGCAGGCACGAGCGCCGCCGCCGCTTCCGGATGCTCCCCGAAGCGCGCGCGCTCACGGGTCCACAGCTGCTCGAGCGCCTCGAGCTCGGCGTCGCGCGGGTCGCGCGCCGCCACGCGCCGGAGCGCGAACTCGATGCGCTCGCGCGGAGTCGAGGCCGCGCGGGTCGCGAGCGCGGCGAGCTCGCGCGCGCACTCGACGAAGACCGGGTCGTTCCACAGCACGAGCGCCTGCAGCGGCGTGTTCGTCGGCAAGCGTCGCGCGACGCACTTTTCGCGGCTGCCCGCGTCGAACAGCAGCAGGTTCGGCGGCGGCGACGTGCGCTTGCGGAACGTGTACAGGCCGCGCCGGTGCGCGGCCGCTCCGCTGTCCGGCACGTACGATCCGGTCGCGCCGGCGTCCTCCCACAGGCCCGCCGGCTGCGGCGGCCGCACGCTCGGTCCGCCGAGCTGCTCGACGAGCGTGCCCGCCGCATGCAATGCCTGATCGCGCAGCATCTCGGCACTGAGCCGAAACGCCGGGCCGCGCGCGAGCAGCTCGTTTTCGCGATCGCGAGCCCGCAGTTCCGCGGGAGCGTCCGACGATTGGCGGAATGTCGCGGAACACACGATGCGCCGCAGCAACGCCTTGTTGCTCCAACCCGAGGCCGCGAAGTCGAGCGCGAGCTCGTCGAGCAGCTCCGGATGGCTCGGCGACTCGCCCTGCAGGCCGAAGTTCTCCTGCGTGGCGACGAGGCCGCGACCGAAGCACTGCGCCCACAGTCGGTTCACCTGCACGCGGGCGAGCAGCGGGTTGCGCTCGTCGGTCAACCAGCGCGCGAGCCCGAGGCGGTTGTGCGGCCAGCTCGGATCGTACGGCAGCAGCGCGTCGATCGCGCGGTCGCGTCCGACCGGTCGCTCGAAGTCCGGCGCGTCGTAGGCGCCGCGTTTCAGCACGTAGGCCGGGCGCGGACGCGGCGCTTCGGCCATCACCATGATCCGCGGCAGCGCGTCCGCGAACTGCGAGCGCGCGGCGCGCGCCGCGTGCAGCGCCTCGCGCGCGGCGCGGCAGTCCGCATCGGCCGCGTGCGTGAAATAGTCGTCGAGTCCGGAGCTCGCGGCGCCCGAGCCCGGGGTGCGGAGCTCCGCGATCTCCGGCTCGGTCAGCGCGCGGTCGTACAGGGCGAGGTCGTCGAGCGCGCCGCCGGCGAAACCACGGTCGCGATCGCGGAATCCGATCTGGAACAGCCGCGCCGTCGCCGCGCCGTCGAGCGTGTCGCGCTCGATCTCGACCGGAGCGCGCACGCCGTCGACGTGGATCGACAGGCCGTCCGCGCGCGACGATCCGTCGTAGGTCAGCACGACGTGGATCCAGCGCCCGCTCGGCAGCGGCTCGCGCGTGCGGATCGCCGCGGCCGATCCGGGCCAGAAGTGCACGACCTGCCAGGCGAGGCGCCCGTCGGCGAGCAGCACCTGGTAGCCCTGAGGATCCGACTCGATCGTGAACGGCGACGTGTGCAGGACCGTCGCGCGCTCGCGCGTGTCGGGGCAGCGGATGTGGAATGCGAGGCTGTACGGATCGGCTCGGCCGAGAGCCGGCGCGCCTTCGACGGAGACTCCGCTGTCGCCGTCGAACAGCGTCGCTCGCGCCGGCGAACCCGCGCCGGTGCCGGCGCCGGGGCCGTCGATCGCACCATCGAGCGGCACCTGCAGAACCGGCGGCGCGACCACGACCGCCGGCGTCTTGCTGCGCCACTCGACGAAGGTCGCCTGCCGATCCGCGATCGTCCGCGCGAGGCGCGCCTCGGCCCCCGCGAGTTCGGCATCGAGCCGAGCGAGCTCCGCCGCTTGCTCGGTCGTCGGCAGCGCGAGCGCAGGCGGGGGAGTCGAGCGGTGGGAGTACGCGTACGTGCCCGCCTCGTCGGTCGCGCCGAAGAACGCGCCGAGGCCGTCGTGGTCGCGCTGCGGAATCGGATCGTACTTGTGGTCGTGGCAGCGCGCGCACTCGACGGTCAACCCGAGGAACGCGGTCCCGAACGTACCGACGCGGTCGGCGATCGCCTCCTGCCGGAACTCCTCGTCGATCGAACCACCCTCGTTCGTCAGCCGGTGCAACCGATTGAACGCGGTCGCGAGTCGCTGGTCGCGCGTCGCTCCCGGCACGAGGTCGCCGGCGATCTGGTCGCGCGCGAACTCGTCGTAGCGCTGGTCGCGGTTGAACGACGCGATCAGCCAGTCGCGCCACGGCCAGGTGTCGCAATCCCAGTCGGATTGGTAGCCGAAGGTATCGGCGTAGCGCGCGACGTCGAGCCACGTCGCCGCCATGTGCTCGCCGTAGCGCGGCGATTCGAGGCAGTGTTCGACCTCCCGCTCGTACGCGCCGGGCGAGCGATCCGCGGCGAAGCGCGCCGTGTCTTCCGGTGACGGCGGCAGGCCGGTCAGCACGAGCGACATCCGGCGCAGCAGCGTGGCCGGATCCGCCTCGGGCGCCGGCGCGAGGCCCTCCTGCTCGAGCCGCGCGAGCACGAACCGATCGAGCGGATCGCGGGCCCAGCTCGCGTCGCGGACCGGCGGTGGCGCCGCGCGCCGCGGAGCAACGAAGGCCCAGTGCTGCGCGTACTCGCCACCCGCGTCGATCCACTCCGCCAGGATCCGCTTCTGATCGGCGTCGAGCGGCCGATTCAGCGACGGCGGCGGCATCTGCTCGTCCGGATCGGTGCTCGTGATCCGCGCGATGAGCTCGCTCTCGTGCGACGCGCCCGGCACGATCGCGCGCAGGCCGCTCCTCAGCCGCGCCCGCGAGCCGTCCTCGGTGTCGAGCCGCAGCCCGCGCTTGCGCGCCGCCGCATCCGGCCCATGGCAGCGAAAGCAGCGATCGGCCAGGATCGGACGGACATCGCGGTTGAAGTCGATCGCCGCCTGCGCCGCGGCAGTGCCGCTGGATCGGCTCGGCTGCGCGAGGAGAACCAGCGCGCCGAGCGAGCCGCCGCAGAGGAAAGCGCCGTACCAGGTCACGTTCGGATCCTACTGCGGAGCGCGCCCGAGTGTACGGCGGAATCGGTCAGTCGGGCCGGCCGTTGCGATAGCATTGCTCGCATGCAACTCCTCGAGCGCCGCCAGTTCCACCGCTTCAGCGCGTGGGCTCTCGCTTCGACCTTCCTGTTGCGCTGGCAGGGAAAGTCGCGGCCGCGCCTCGCGTTCGTGCTCGGCGACCACGAGTATTCGTCCGAACGGACGCTGCCGCTGTTCGCGGCCGAGTTCGGCCGCGCGTTCGATGTCGACTGCGTTGTGCTGCGCTCTTGGCCGGATCAGAACGCCGAGGAATCGATCCCCGGACTCGAGTGGCTCGACGTGTGCGACGCCGCGCTTTTCTTCCTGCGCTGGCGGCGCCTGCAGAGCGAGCAACTCGCGCACATCGATGCGTTCCTGCGCGCGGGGAAGGGCGTCGTCGGGATGCGCACGACCACGCACGCGTTCAACTACCCGTCGGGGCACCCGAGCGCGCGCTGGAACGCATTCGGCGAGTTCGCGCTCGGCGGCCCGCCGGGTTGGGGGGCTGGCGGGCACACGCACTACGGCCACACGAGCCGCACGCGCGTCGAGCTCGCACCGGGCGCGGGCGACAGCGAGCTGCTGCGCGGCGTCAGCGGTCCATTCGAAGTGCGCTCGTGGCTGTACCACGTCGTGCCGGACTACCCGGCCAAGGCGGCGACCTCGCTCCTGATCGGCACGAGCCTCGAACCCGAACACGGACCGGCCGTGCCGAGCCCGGTGGCGTGGACGTGGCACAACGAGTGGAAGGGGCGCGCGTTCATGACGACGCTCGGCCACCCGGAGGACTTCCGCGCCGCCGCGCTGCAGCGACTGCTCGCCAACGGGCTGTTGTGGTCGCTCGGCCGCGACGTGCCGACCGACTGGAGCGGTCCGTGGAAGATCGACGTCGTCTATCGCGGCTAGCTCGCGCCGCGCGGCGGGTCGGCGCCGTGCTTCATTGCCGGCCGATCACACGCGAGACTTGCAGTGTGTCGGCGTACTGTTGGAAACGCACGGCCTTGCCGTTCGCGATGCGCCAGACGTGCGCGAACTGCGTGTTCTGTGCTCGCCCGGTCGCCTTGTACGTGCCGCGGTAACGACCCAGCACGACGATCGTGTCGCCTGCGTCTAGGATCTCGTCCACCGCGACGGCGAACCCGTTCCATTCGGTGGCGCAGCGCGCAAACACGCCGTTCGCGACCGCGGCCGGCCCGATGTACGGATTGCCGTCCGCGTACGGGAAGTTCTCCGCCTCGTTCCACACGATGTCCGGACTCATGCGCCCGAGCACACCGGGCACGTCGCCGGCGGAGAACGCGTCGTACAGGGCTTGGATCAGCTGAACGTTCGGCTTCGACATGCGTAGTTCCTTCGTCTCCAGCGCGGCGCGACGGCGTTCGCGCGGCAGCGCACACACGATCCGGAAATCGACGCGCGGCTCGCGCAGGCCGAGCTGGCGTTGCGGATGCAGACCAGCGTACCCGACGCGACGCAGGTGTCCGACGAGAGCGACGAGACGTTCGCGCTGTACGGAGAAGCGGCGCGCGCTTCGGTCCCTTCGAGATTCCGGACTTGCTCGAACGAACGCGGCCCCAGCCGGAGCCGGGGCCGCGTCGGTCCTGTACGCTGGCGCGTTCGAACTACGGGATGTTCACGTAGATCAGGTAGCGC
>VGZE01000111.1 GCA_016872755.1 Planctomycetota bacterium | reverse complement strand
CCGCCCCGCGCGCCACGGCTCGGCCTGGCCGACGCTGCCGGCCAGCACGCCGGCGGCCTTGTTCGCGCTCTCGCTGGTCGACGAGCCGCTCGACGCGCCGCGGTTGGAGCCGACCTGGCAGTACGTGCTCGCGCGCGCGCCGCGCCGCTACTCGTGGGAAGGGGACGATGCCTTCGTGATGCGCGGAACGGGCAATGTGTACTTCTGGTACTACGGGACGCTGGCCTGCTTCCGGCGCGGCGGCGACGTGTGGGAGCGTTGGAACGCCGCGCTGCAGTCCACGCTGCTCCCGGCGCAGGCCGCCGACGGCTCGTGGCGACCGATCGATCCCTACGCCGAGTACGCACGCGACACGCCCGCGGACAAGAGCTACACGACGGCGCTGTGCGTGCTGAGCCTGGAGATCTACTACCGCTACTTCACGCCGCTGCTGCGGGTGCGTTGAGCGCCTCGCGCCGCTCGGGTCTTGAACCGGCTCGCGGCCCTGCTAGACTCCCCGCCCCCTTCGAAGCAACTGCCCCCACAGCGCTGGTGTGATGCCAGCCCCGGAATCGATCAGGGTGCCCGGGTGGCGGAATTGGCAGACGCACTAGCTTGAGGTGCTAGCGGGGTAAAACTCGTGCTGGTTCGAATCCAGTCCCGGGCACCACCTTCCCTTGCGCGCGCCCTGCGCCCGCACCTCGGTCCGCCGCAGCCCTGCCCCAGCTCAGCGCAGGCGCGGCCTCAATTCTCCGACGCTGCGGTAAGTGGCACGATCGCGCGCGCGCCGAGCTCGATCTTCTTCTCGTCGAGCTCGAGCTGCACCAGCAGCGCACGCGCGAGCTCGGCCCAGCCGATCCAGGCGGTCTCCGACGCGAGCTTCGCGCCGAGGTTCTTCTGCTTGAACTCGCTCTGGAACTTCAGCGCCGCCGCGTTGTACGCGTCGTCGAAGCGCAGGCGCTCGTCGCTGCCGTCGTCGGCCGGGATCTTGCCGCCGAAGCCCTGGATGGCCACCTCGCGCTCGATGCGCGGCCGCTCGACCTTCCAATCGATCGCGACATCGGCCTGGTACGCGGCGATCTTGCGCTGCGTCTGCGCGCCCGCGCGCGGCTGCGCGTACAGGAACGCGTTGCAGCTCGGCAAGGCGAGGTTGGTCAGCGCCACGAAGTCCGCGTGCTCGCTCAGCGCGCGCTTGCGCGGGTCCTTCGCGACGTCGTAGTAGGCACGGATGATGTCGCCGATCAGCTGGTGGTGATTCGACACGATCAGCAGGCCGTCCTGCGTGCGCGACGTCGAGATGTGGCCGGTTCCGGGCACGAACGGCGTCCAGAACTCGTAGACCTCGATGCCGTTGACGCGGTTGGTGTACACGCCGCGGTCGCCGGGCTTGCGGCCGGCGATGCCGAGCATGCCCGGGTTCTGCTCGATGCGCCGGTGCAGGTCGTTGACCTTGGCGGCATTCTCCATCCAGCCGACGACCGCCCACGCGAAGGTCGGCTGGTCGTCGTGCTGCGGGCCCTCCTCGCCCTCGTCCGGATAGTCCATCGGCCGCACGATCAGCGCGACCCGGTTCTTGAGCGCGGCATCGACCTCCTCGATCAGCCGATACGTGTCCGGATAGCCGTACAGGCTCTTGATGGTGTCATTGAGATTCTTGCGCCCGGCCGGTTCCCAGGATTCGAAGGCCTGGCGCAAGAGGTCGCCGATGTTGGTCTGCACGTAGCTCAGCACGACGGCGTCCGCCGTCGCGAGCTTCGCGACCTCGAGCATGTGGCTCTTGTCGAAGCCCTTGGCGCGGTACACGCGCTTCATCGCGGGCGTCATCTGCTCGCTCGACAGCTCGGCGTGCATGCGCAGGCCGATGCCGTCCTCGAGGTCGAGCACGCCCTGGAACTCCTTGACCGCCGCGGCCTGGAACAGGCGGCCGAGGAAGGCCGGGCCCCAGTCCTGCGCGGCCGGGTTCGGCCAGCTCTGGTCCTTGAGCCCGATCGATCCGAGCAGCGCCTGCAGGTCGACGTGCGCGGCGAGCTCGCGTCCGGTCGCGAAGCGCCGCTGGATCTGGTCCGCGTAGCGCGCGCTCTGCCCGAGCGAGTCCTGGCCCTTGACCGCCTCGAGCTCGGCCGCCTGCTGGACCAGCCGCGCCGTCGTTCCGATCACGCCGACGTCGTGGACCCGTCGCGCGAAGAGCGTGCGCGGCAGCCCGCCGCCGGCCAGCGTGAACTGCCCGTCGGCCTCCGCGATGCTGAAGCCCTGCTTGTCGAGCCCGACCAGGCCCGGGTGCGCGAGCGCGGCGAAAGCGCTCTTGCCCTTCCAGTCCAGCCGCGCGTACACGCACCAATCGGCCGCGGCCAGGGCGCGATCACGCAGGTAGCCGGCCAGGCACAGGCTCTCGCCGCCGCAGGCCTCGAGCAGATCGATCGCGATCGGCAGTCCGGCCAGATTCGCATTGAGCTCCTGCAGCGAGCGATCGAGCCCGCTGCGCTGCTCCCAGGCGCGGTAGCCGGGCGATTCGAACAGCTGCTTCACCGCGGGCAGCTCGAGCAGCTTCTCGCCGCCGCGCAGCGCGCGCAGCAGCTCGATGCCGCCGGCCGACGGCGGGAACTGCGCGAAGTCGGCGCTCAACCGGTCCTTGGCCAGATAGAAATCGACGTCGCGCGGCACCAGCGTCGAAACATGCCCTTCGACGTCTTCCTCCAGCGGATCGAAGACGAAGGTGCGAAACGCGAAATAGCCGGTGAAGAGGATCAGGCCGAGCGCGACGAGCGCGTACTTGAGCAAGCGCCGGCGCAGGCTGGTGCGCGCGACTTCGGCTCGCGCCTGCGAAGTGGGTTTGGCCATCGGGTAGGACGGTGTTGGGAACCGAACGGGGCGCGGATTGTAGGGCGCGGCGTGGAACGGGGCACGGACGCGCGAACCGGCATTTCCTTCCCGTGCGCCGGGCCCGCGCCGCGCCGAGCTTGACCACCTCGCCTCGCGCAAGGGACAATTTCCTGAATGCACGTGTCCCGACGCGTGGCGGATCTGCCCCTCTCGATGACCCTGGCGCTCGATGCCCGGGCCAAGGAACTCGCATCGGCGGGCCGTGACGTCGTCAACATGACGATCGGCGAACCGGACTTCAGCGCTCCGGCCGTCTGTCGCGAAGCCGCGGTCGCGCGCATCAGCAGCGGCGACGTCAAGTACACGCAGGCCGCCGGCACACCGAGCCTGCGCAAGGCGCTCGCCACGCAAGTCTCGACCACGCGCGAGGTTCAGTACACCGCGAGCGAGATCGTCGTGTGCCACAGCGCCAAGCACGCGCTCTCGGGCGCGCTGTTCTGCCTGATCGAGCCGGGCGACGAGGTGCTGATGCCGCTGCCCTACTGGGTCTCCTACGCGGACCTCGTCAGGCTCGCCGGCGGCGTGCCGGTGCCCGTCCCCAGCACGCCGGACTGCCGCCCGGACCTGGCGCGCCTGGCCGCCGCGATCACGCCGCGCACGCGCGGCCTGCTGCTCAACTCGCCGTGCAATCCCACCGGCGTGGTGTGGACGCGCGACGAGCTCGCCGGCGCCGTTGCGGTCGCGGAGCGACACGACCTGTGGATCGTCTCCGACGAGATCTACCGCCGCCTGACCTACGGCGCGGTGCGCGCGCTGTCACCGGTGCAGCTCAGCGACGCCGCGCGCCGGCGCACGGTGATCGTGGACGGCGCGAGCAAGGCCTACGCGATGACCGGCTACCGCATCGGCTTCGCGGCCGGACCGGCGCCGATCGTCGATGCGATCGCGCGCTTCCACAGCCAGATGACGGGCTCGCCGAACGCCGTCTCGCAGGCCGCCTACGAGGCGGGCCTGCTGCACGATCCGCCGGAGATCCCGAAGATGGCCGCCGAGTTCGAGAAGCGGCGCGACCTCGTGATGCGCGTCCTAGCGCAGCTCGGGCTCACTGCGCCGCGTCCGGATGGCGCGTTCTACGCGTTCCCGAACGTCGAGCGCTTCCTCGATGCGCGCGGCTCGATGGGCTTCTGCCAGGACCTGCTGGAGGCGCAGAACCTCGCAATCGTGCCGGGCAGCGCGTTCGGGCTCGAAGGATACGTCCGCCTGAGCTACGCGCTCGGGCTGCCGCGCATCGAGGAGGGTCTGCGGCGCCTCGGACTGTTCCTGAGCTCGCGCCGACCCACGGCGTCCAAGCGCTGAGGCGCGCGCGCTGCCCCTTGCCCGCGCTCGCGCGCGCGGCGACGATGGCACGTGATGTCCGCCGCCAGCGAGGCCGCCGCCCCTGCAGCTTCCGGACGCGGCGACCAGGCGATCGCGGCCGCGATCGCACTGGCGCTGGTGCTGCTCTACGCCGCCACGCAGCAGAGCACGTACTACGCCGATGCGCGCGGCCTGCTGAACATCGTGATGAGCGGCCAGTGGGCGATGCACAACCTCGCCTACGTGCCGTGCGTGCACGTGCTGCGCGCCCTGCTCGCGCCGCTCGTCGGCGCCGACCCGGAGCCCGCCATGCGCGTGATCTCGGTCGCGAGCGGCGCGCTCGGAACCGCCTTGCTGTACCTCGCCGCGCGCCGCATCGCGCTGTCCCGCTCCGCGGCCCTGGCCGGGACCGCGCTCGCCGGGCTCTCGCCGCTGGTGTGGTTCTACGCGACCGTGGCCGAGAAGTACGCCCTGTACTACTTCGTATGCGCGCTCGGCCTGTGGTTCCTGGCCGGGCTGGAGCGGCGCCGCGTGCTCGGCGCGAACGCGCTGCCGCTGGCCTTCCTGCTCGTCGCGCTGTGGTTCACGCACATGACCGGCTGTCTGTGGGGTCCGGCCCTGGCCCTGATCGCGCTGCGCGGTCCGGGCGGCTGGCGCCTGCCGCGCTGGTGGTGGCTGGCGCCGTTCGTCGGCCTGGGCGGCGTCGCGCTGTGGTGGACGCTGGTCCCCTCCGCGGCCTTCGGCGGCAGCTACGTCGGCATGGGCGTGCAGGGCCTGCAGTCCGCGTGGAACTTCGAGAGCCTGTGGCGCGAGTTCCTGTTGCCGGTCGCGATGCTGGCGCCGGCCGGGATCGCCGCGTGGCTCCATGGAACGTGGCAGCGGCTGTCGGACCGGGCCGCGTCCAGCGCACCGAGCCTGGTGCCGGGCGCGGCGGCGCTGGCGGTCCTCACCTTTGTCGCGCTGATCGTCGGATTGCCGCTCGCCACCCGCGGCGCCTACTACCTCGGCGCGCTGCCCTGGCTGGCGCTGCTCGCCTGCCGCGCGGGCGCGCTGTGCGGGCGTGTCGGTCTCGCGCTGTGCGCGCTGCTCGTCGTCGCGCAGGCCTGGCTCGGTTGGCGCTGGGTGCACGAGCTCGACCACGGTTATCGCGGCGAGGAGTGGATCCCGACGCTGGCGGAGGAGCTCGGCAACCGCGGGCTCGTGCTGGGGCTGGAGCACTGGGAGTGGGTCGAGATCATGGGGCACTCGCGGATCGACGCGGTCAGCTTGCGCTCGAACCAGGTGACGCTGGATCCGGGGCTGCCGTCCACGCTCGATTTCGCGCGGGGGCTGATCGACGTGCACCGCGCGCGGGGCCATGCGATCGTGCTGACGCGTTCGCTGGTCGAGGAGCCGAGCGCGCGGCCACTCTTGGACGGCCTCGTCGCACGGCACGGACCGTGGCGGGCGGGCCGGCGGCACGAGTACGTGGTGCTGGTTCCGGGTGACGCGCGTTGAACGGCGCGGGCTCGCTTTCAGCTAGCCCTCGGCATCGATCCGATACACGTTGACCGCGCCTGGAAACTCCGCGAGCGCGATCTGCTGCACGCGCCGCAGGAGCGCCGGGTCGCGCGTGTCGGCGAACACGTAGAACTTCCACAGGTCCCGGTACGAGCGCTCCAGGTCCGCCAGCCGCGGCACGCGCTCGGCCTTCTCCGACAGCGGCCGCACCGTGCTCTCGCCCGGCCAGCGCACGTGCGTGTGCGCCTCCTTGAGCTGCATCCGCGCGGCCGGGCAGTACACCAGCACGTCGAGCTCGCGCCCGGTCGCGAAGCGCACCAGATCGGCGATGCGCGCCTCGACCGCCGCGCGCTCGGCGTGCCGGCCGCGCGCGAAGTACTTGGCGACGAGCTCGTCCTGCACCGCGGCGTTCTCGTAGCGCGGGAACACGCAGGCGCGCTTGTACAGGCGCCGTTCCGAGAAGCAGCTCACGAGGTGCGCGCCGCGCTTGCGCGCGGCCGGCGCGAGCTTCTGCACGCGCTCGGCGAGCAGCGCGCGCAGCGAGGCGTCGGTCAGGTCGTAGAGCTCCGCGGGCTGCAGCGCATTCCCTTGCAGGCACAGCTCGACGGCGCGCGCGAGCAGCGCGCCCGCGGCGACCTTGGCGTGGTGGTAGTAGACGCGCTCGGAAAAGTAGTAGCGCGCCTCGAGCAGCCGCACGACCTCGGACAGGATGTCCTCGCGCAACAGCTCGCGCTTGGCGAGATCGATACACAGGTTGCCTCCGGCGCGCTCGATGCGGAAGTACGACAGCACGCGCGGGTCGACCTGCAGCTTGAGCCCGGTGAAGTACGCGTCGCGCAGCAGGTAGTCGATCAGGTCCGAGCAGATCGTGTCCGACAGGATCTGCGACCAGTACGGCGGGATCGCGCGTTCCGTGGCGGGCGCGCCGGCCGCCGCGCACAGGATCGCGAACACGTCGCGGCGCATTCCGAGCCGGTCCAGCGCGCGACCGAGCTCTCGCCGCGGCGACAGCATGTCCTCGTAGCGCGCCTGGCTGTCGTGCCGCTCGAGCAGGCCGGTCTGGTCCTCGATGTTGTGTCCGTACGGGATGTGCGTGACGTCGTGCAGCAGCGCCGCGGCGCGGATCACGCGCGCCTCCTCTTCGCCGACCGACAGGCAGCCGCGCGCGTCGAGCTCGAAGTTGCGGTTGATCGCCTCGATCAGCTTGTGCGTGCAGTGCAGCGTGCCGATCGAGTGATCGAAGCGCGTGTGCACCGCCCCGGGGTACACGTAGCTCGCCGCGCCGAGCTGCTGGATGCCGCGCAGCCGCTGCAGCTCGGGCGTGTCGAGCAGCGTGATCTCCTCGTGCGACAGGTAGATGTCGCCGTGCACCGGATCGCGCAGCACCGAGTAGCGCTTGGGAGCGGTCATGGGGGCGGCCATTTCACCGCCGGCGGGCCGCTCGGCAAGAGCCGAGGGGCGGAAAGCGTTTCCGGACTCTTGGGCGCGCCGCGAAAGCGCCGAGAACGCTTGCAAGCCATGCCCTCCCCGCGCCGCCTCCTGCAATTCACGCTCGTGTTGCTCGCACTGGCCGCGCTCGCCGCCGTGCCGCGCGCGCCGCGCGACGAAATCGACTGGGAACTGCCCGCCGCCGCCGTGCAACCTCAGGCGCCGTCCAGCCAGGCCGCCGTGCACGCCGAGACGATGCACGAGCCGACGTTGGACCTGACGCTGCACGAGCTGTGGCTCTCCGGCCCGCAGGGCACGACGGTGCTGCTCGACGGCGCCCTCGATGCCTCGGTGACCCTGTCGGCGCTGGACGCCGAGGGAAAGTCGCTGCCGATCGCGACGCGCCGCCTCGAGCCCGGCCTGTACGACCGTGTGCACGCGGTGCTCTCGCTCGCATCGACGGGCCTGGACGGCGCCGAGATCCCGGTCTACTGCCGCGGTGAGCAGTCCGCGCTGACCAGTGCCTGGATGTGCGTGTTCGAATGGCCGCTCGAGCGCGAGCTCGTGCTCGGTCCGGACACCTGGCCGTTGTGGCTGACGCTCGATGCTCCGCGGGACGTGGGCCCCGACGGCCAGTCCCTGGTGGTCGCGCCGCGGCTGTCGCTCGCGGCCTCGGCGCCCGAACCGACCGCATCGCGATAGACGCGCGCGCCGGCGGCGGCCAACATGGCGCCGCATGCGCCTCGTGCCCTCGCTGCTGCTCGGTGTTTCCGCGCTGACCGCCCCCACCCGGGCCCAACAGGCCGCCGAGCTCGTCGTGCCGCGCGCCGACGAGGTGCGACCAGCCGGCGACGAGTGGAAGGCCGCGCTGGCCGGCATCCGCGTCCCGGACGGCTACGAGGTCTCGCTGTGGGCGGCCGAACCGCTGCTCGCCAATGCGGTCGGGATGTGCGTTGGCGACGACGGCGCGGTCTACGTCGCCGAGACCTTCCGCTGTCACCAGGGTGTGCTCGATCAGCGCGACCACATGCAGCGCCTGGCCGACGATCTCGCCTGCCGCACGGTCGAGGATCGCGTCGCGCTCTACCGCCGCGACGCCGGCGCGAAGTTCGACGCCGAGTTCCGCTCGCACAGCGAACGCATCGCGAAGCTCGTCGACACCGACGGCGACGGCCGCGCCGAGCGCTCGACGATCTTCGCCGAGGGTTTCAGCGATCCGGCCGACGGCCTGGGCGCGGCGGTGATGGCGCTCGGGCGCGACGTGTACTTCACGTGCATGCCGCACCTGTGGAAGCTCGCCGACCTCGACGCCGACGGCCTGAGCGACACGCGCGAGTCGCTGTCCTACGGCTACGGCGTGCAGACCGCGATGATCGGCCACGACCTGCACGGGCTGCGCCTGGGGCCCGACGGGCGCGTCTATTTTTCGTGCGGCGACCGCGGAATGAACGTGACGACGCGCGAGGGCGTGCACATCGAGCTCAAGACCGGCGCGATCCTGCGCTGCGAGCCCGACGGCTCGGACCTCGAGGTCTTCTGCACGGGCCTGCGCAATCCGCAGGACATCGTGTTCGACGCGTACGGCAATCTCTTCACCGGCGACAACAACGGCGACGGCGGCGACGAAGCGCGGCTCGTGCACGCGGTGTACGGGATGTCGAGCGGCTGGCACCACCCGAGTCAGTGGGTCACGTCCCCCACGCTGCGCGGGCCGTGGAACGAGGACCACTTGTGGAAGCCGCACTTCGACGGACAGGCCGCGCACATCGTGCCGCCGATCGCGAACGTCTGTGCGGGTCCGTCGGGCATCACGATCGATCCGGGCACGTGCACGGACGAGCGCTTCGCCGGCCGGCTGCTGCTGATCGACTTCACCGGCTCGATCCAGCACTCGCCGATCCGCGCGCTGAAGCTGAAGCCGAAGGGCGCGTCCTTCGAACTCGTCGAGCAGCAGGAGTTCTCGACCGGGATCCTGGCCACGGACTGCGAGTTCGGGCCGGATGGCGCGTTGTACGTGTCGGATTGGGTCGAGGGCTGGCGCACGACGGGCAAGGGCCGGATCTGGAGGATCGCGCGCAAGGATCTGGCGAGCGATGCGCGCGCGGCGGAGGTCAAGGCGAGCCTGACGCGCGATGTTGCGAAGGTGAGCAACGCCGAACTCGCGAGAGAGCTCGGCCACGCCGACATGCGCTTGCGGACGCGTGCGCACCTCGAGCTCGCCGTGCGCGGCCCGGCGGGGCTCGATCTGCTGCTCGCCGCCGCGTGCGACGCGCAGCGCGGCGAGCTCGAGCGCTTGCACGGGATCTGGGGCGCGACGGTCGCCGCGCGCCGCGAGGGTGCGGATAGCAAGACCGTCGAGGGCGAGCTGCGGAAACTCCTCGGCGACGCGAGCCTCGAGGTTCGCGCGCTGGCCGCGGCGATGCTCGGCGACATGCGAGCCAGGCATTGCACCGACGAGCTGCTCGCGCTCGTCGCCGAAGCGCAGCCGCCGCGCGTGCAGCTCTGTGCCGCGCTCGCGCTCGCGCGAATCGGCCTGCCGATCGCACCCGAACCGTTGCTCGACGTGTTCGATCGCATCGGCGAGCAGGACCCGACGCTGCGCCACGCAGCCGCGCTCGCGCTCGCGCGTTGCACGACGGCGACCGAGCTGGTCGCGTGGGACGACGAGGCGCCGGTACGAGGCGACGAAGACGTGCCGACACCGCGCTCGGCGACGCTCGGCGAGAACGCAATGGTCGGCCTGACGCTCGCGCTGCGCTACCAGCGGTCGCCGCGCATCGCCGAGTCGCTGTGGCGTGCGGAACCGCGCGTGCGCGCCGAAGCGGCGCGCGTGATCTATGACCTGTCGATCGAGGCGGGGTCAGCCGTTGCGAAAGAGTGGCGCGCGCCGCTGAGCTGGCTCGCGGAGGACCTGCAACGCGAGAGGAACTCGCCGCCCGCGCTCGCGCGGCGCGCGCTGAACGCGAACTTCCGCCTCGGCGAGCGGGACAACGCGCGCGCGCTGCTCGTGTTCGCGTGCCTCGACGACGCGGAGCCCGCGTATCGCAAGGAAGCGTTCGAGCGGCTCGCGCAGTGGAGCGAGCCGCCGAACCTGGATCCCGTGCTCGGCGACTACCAGCCGCTCGCCAAGCGCGATGCGCCGTGGCTCGCCGATTTCGCGGCCGAAGTGTCCCCCGGCACGGTCCGCGCGATGCCCGTCGACGTCGCGCGCGCCTGGGTCGCGCTCGTGACCACGACGCGTGCGACCGCGCTCGCGCCGCGCCTCGCCGAGATGGCCGTGAGCGCCGAGCTCGCCGGAGCGCTGCGCGCCGACTGCCTCGCCGCGCTCGGTGCCCTTGCAGCGCCCGAGGCCGTCGCAGCCGCCTCGAGCGGCCTGAAGGACCGCGACGGCGACGTGCGCGCGGCCGCGCTCGCGCTCGTGTCGCGGCTCGATCCGGCCGGTGCACTGCCGCTCGTGCGCGAGATCTTGAAGAGCGGCGAACTCGCCGAGCGGCGCGCCGCGTACGCGCTGCTCGCGAAGTCGGATGCCGGCGAAGCTCGCGCGCTGCTCGCGAGCGAGCTCGCGCGCGACGCGCAAGGTCTCGTGCCCGCCGAGCTCGCGCTCGAACTCGCCGAGGCCGCCGCGCGGCAGCACTCCGACGCC
>VGZE01000110.1 GCA_016872755.1 Planctomycetota bacterium | reverse complement strand
GGCCGAGGCGTGGACCGGGTCGCGACGCGTCGAGCTCGCCGAGGTCGCCGCCGATGCGACGCCGGCGCTGCACGCCGGAGCACCGCGACTGAACGAGCGCGGCGACGCGTACGTGCTGCACTGGGGCGTCGCCGATCGCTTCCTCGATCCCTTCCCGCGCGCTTCGCGCGAGCTGTGGCCGTGGCGGCCGGTGTTCGACGCGGCGCACGCGCAGCGCGCGTGGATGCGCGGCGCACGCGGAGAGCTGTTGCTGCCCGAGCGCGCGCCGGCCGGTCCCGAGTTCGCCGTGCGGCTGGTCGACGCCGACGCGGAGGTCGTCGCGTTGCGGCTCGACGAACGACTGTGGTTCGAGCCCTCGGTGCAGCGCTCGCCGCCGCCGCGGATCGAGCTCGTGGATCCAGGCACGGCATGGATCGAGGTCCTGCTCGCAACGGATCTGGGCTACGAGTCCGCCCCGGTCGCGGAGTTCGCGAGGACGGGCGCGGCGTCGCTGCGGGAGATCCTCATGGCGCCGGTGGGCGGCGGCGGCCGCCTGTTGTGGCAAGCGCTCGCGCAGTCGGCGGATCTGGGCGCCACACGCGCGTTCCTCGAGCTGCGCGCGCACGCATCCGCGCAAGCAGCAGCCGCCGGCGCGCCACCGGCGGCGGTGAGCCGCTGGATCGAGCTGGAATGGAATTCCGCATTGCGCGAGAAGATGTTCGAGAAGCGTGAGTAGGCCCGCGGCGACGCGTCGCACGCTACGCTCTAGGGACTGGATCCCTTGCCCATGATTCCCAATCCCGATTCCACTGCCCGCGCCGCTTCCACTGCCAAGGTCTCGCACCGCATCCTGATCGTCGAGGACGAGGAGGTGCTGGCTTTCGGAGTGCGCGACGCGCTGCGCCACGCCGGCCACGAGCCGCAGGTCTGCCACAACGGCAAGACGGCGCTCGAGATGCTGCAGCGCGATTCCTTCGACCTGGTCGTGCTGGATCTGATGCTGCCCGGCATGAGCGGCCTGGACCTCTTGCGCGCCCTGCGCCAGCACAATCACAAGCTGCGCGTCGTGATCCTGACGGCCATGTCGTCGGAGGCCGATGTCGTGCGCGGTTTCGAGGCCGGCGCAGACGACTACGTGCCCAAGCCGTTCAGCCCGCGCGAGTTGCTCGCGCGAGTCGAGGCGCAATTCCGCCGCGTCGAGAAGGAGGACTCGCAGTCCCCCCAGATCCAGCTCCCGGGCGGCAACCTCGTCGACCTCGCGCGGCTCGAGGTCATCGGCGGCGGGAAGGTCGTGCCGCTGACGCCGCGCGAAGGTGACATCCTCGACTACCTGGTGCGCAACCGGCACCGCGTCGTCACGCGCGAGGATCTGCTGCAGGACGTCTGGCACTACCGCAACCCGAACATCGAAACGCGCACGGTCGACATCCACATCGTCGGCCTGCGGCGCAAGATCGAGCCCGACCCCGCCAACCCGACCTTGATTCAAACCGTGCGCGGAAAGGGCTATCGCTGGTTCAGCTGACGCGTCCGTGAATCCGACGCGTCCCATTCACCAGAAGCGCACCGCGCTGCTTCTGTATGCGCTGCTCCTCGTGCTTCCGTTCGCGGTGCTCGGAGGGCTGCAGTGGCGCCAGATCGGCATCGATCTGCGGTCGGAGCGCGCCCGGATCCCGGAGGAGGCGCGGCGGACCGCGCAGCGCCTGACCGACGCGATCAAGCGACGCGTCGATCGTCTGCTGCTCTTGGAATCGCAGCGCAACCCGACCCATTTCGCGGAGTGGTACACGCCGCCCGGAACGAGCGGGGAGTCACTGCAGTTGCTGCAGTCACCTCTGCATACCGCCAAGCGCCCGGCCGGAGTGGTCGCGTGGCTCGCCTACGACTTGTTCGGCGAAGTCAACAAGCAGCCTCCGCTGCTCCTGCTCGGCGACGGCCAGCAACAAGCCGATGAGGACCCGCTGTGGTCGGAGGGGTTGAAGCTGACGGTCGGCGGCATCTTCGACCGCAACCTCGCCGAAGACACGCTCAAGCGCGCGTCTCGCGTGCGAGAAGTGCGCGAGTCGACAGTCGAGCTGGTCGAGGTCGCGGTGCTGTGCTCGTACCCGCAGCAGGCCACCTGCCTGCGCACCTGCCTGGGCTACATGCGTGGCCAGTCCGAACCGCTGTCGGTCAGTGACTTTCACCTGCAGTGCGCGCCCGGCGTGAATGGTGACCCGGTCCTGTTCGCGACGCGGCGCATGATCGTGTCGAACTACCCCGAGGAACTCGCGAGTGGACGGCCGTGCCTGAAGCCGCTGGTCTCCGGCCCCAGACTGACGCAAGGGCTGCTGCTCGACCCGCGCTGGTTCCTGGAGGTGCTGCCCGCTGAGGCCGCGGACGAGGTGCTCGGGGCGAACGAGCGCCTGATCCTCGATCCCGCGGTGCCGCCCGGCCAAGCCAGCTTCGACATCCTGAGCGAGCTCGGCGTCGAGCTCGATTCGAGCCTGCCGCCGGAGCTCGGGCGCGCCTCGATCGCCATCGACAGCGCCGCGATGGAGCAGCGCTACCGCACGCAGCGCGTGCGCTTCCTGGGACTGGCACTGATGCTGATCGTGTCGCTGGCCTTCGGGCTGGTGTCGCTGTGGCGCTCGGTCACGCAGCAGATCGAACAGGTTCGGCGCATGGAGAACTTCGTCGCCGCCGTCACGCACGAGCTGCGCACGCCGCTCTCGGCGATCCGGCTGCACGGCGAGATGCTGCTCGACGGCTGGACGACCTCGGGCGAGCAGCAGCAGGAGTACTACCGGCGCATCGTGCGCGAAACCGGGCGCCTGTCGAGCCTGGTCGAGCGCGTGCTGGAGAAGAGCCGGCTGACCTCGGGCCAGACGCGGGCGGTGCCCGGCGACCTGAATCACGAAATCCGCCGGCTGCAGCCCAGCCTGGCGCTCGGCGCGCTGCAGGCCGAGCCGGGACAGGCCGCGGAACCCGCGCGCGACGAGGAGCCGAGCGACCTCGTGTTCCTGCTCGAGGACGACGTGCCGCAGGTGTTCCTGACCTCGGAGGCGATCGCCACGCTCGTGTCGAACCTGGTCGAGAACGCGCGCAAGTACGCGCCGGTCGATCGGCGAGCGCCGGGCTGGGAGCCAATTCGGATCAGCACGCGGCGCGATGGCTCGACCGTGCTGCTCGAAGTCGCCGACCGCGGACCGGGGATTCCGCCGGAGGAGTCCGAGAAGATCTTCGAGGCCTTCTACCGGATCGGCAACGAGGCGACACGCACCGCGCCGGGGACGGGCCTGGGCCTGCACCTGTGCTACCTGCAGGCGCGCGCGATCGGCGGCGAGATCAGCGTGCACGCGCGCGATGGCGGCGGGTCGGTCTTCCGCGTGCGCTTGGAGCCGGTGGATTGAGCGCGGCGGCGGTGAGCCGGACATGACCCCGGAGCTGCGCCGCGCACACCTGCTAGAGTCATTGCATGCGCCACGCCTTCCACGTCGGCCTGCTGCTGGCACTTCCACTCGTCGCCTGCGGAAGCCTTCCGGAGCCCGAGTACTACGTCGAAGTGCCGCCGGAGTCGCAGGTCTGGACGCAGGTCGCGGCGCTGCCAGCGTGGGTCTCTCGCGAACCGGCGCAGGACGCGCTGTTCCGCTGTGTGCTCGAGTCGAAGTCGAACGCGCGCAGCGTCGCGGCTCTCCCGGGCTCGAGCGTGCTCGGGTTGGAACACCGGATCCGCGCGCGCCTGACGCCTGCGTTGGGCGCCGAGGATGCGGCCCGCGCGGCCTCGGCCGGCGCCGCGGCCGCGAAGCTCGTCGAGCGCGCGGCGAAGGACGAGGTCCTGACGCTCCAACCCGTCCCGGGGAACACCCTCTCGACCGTCTGGACGCTGTGCGAGGTGCCGGTCGCGGCCCTGCTCGCCCCGTTGCCCGCGGAGCGGCATGACGCAGCGCGTGCCGCGCTCGCCCGCTGAAGGGCCTCCAGGGCGCGCCAGGAAAGCGGAGACGGCGGTCCGCAGCGGTTCCTTCTGCCTGTCGCTCGGTTCCGGCCATTCACGGGCTAGACTTCCCGGTCCCCCCACGCCGCCGGAAAGCCTTTCCGGCACGCGCCGCGCCTCTCCCCGGAGCCTGACTGGTTTCCACGCCGGACTCACGCGCACGCAGCCCTGCTCTCGATCTCGCTACTTCTTTGCCGCCTCCCCCCATGCACGTCGTCGTTCTCGGTGCCGGTCTCGCCGGCCTCTCCTGTGCCTATGAGCTGCTGAAAGCCGGGCACAAGGTGACCCTCCTCGAGAAGGAGAACTACGCGGGCGGCATGGCGACGAGCTGGAAGGTCGGCCCCTACTGGCTCGACCACGGCCCGCACCGCTTCCACAGCAAGGACGAGGAGCTGCTGCAGCACATCTACGAGGTGCTGGACAACGACTACGTGTTCGCCGATCGCCTGTCGCGCATCTACATGCAGGGGAAGTTCTTCGACTACCCGCTGAAGACGGGCAACGTGCTGCGCAACCTGCCGCCGCACATCATGGCGCGCGCGATCTTCGACTACCTGTGGATCCGGGTGGTCGACCAGTTCAAGCCGTTGGACGACTCGAACTTCGAAGGCTGGACCAAGAAGCGCTTCGGCAAGACGCTCTACGAGATCTTCTTCGGCAGCTACACCAGCAAGGCCTGGAAGATGCCGTGCAACCAGATCAGCTCGGACTGGGCCAGCCAGCGCATCAGCCAGGCCAACCTGTGGGACGCGATCGTGAAGACGATCCGCCCGCCCAAGGGCGGCGAGGTGCGCAGCCTGGTGAGCAAGTTCTGGTACCCGACGCACGGCGGCATCGGCCAGCTCGGGCGCAAGTACGCCGAGAAGCTCGTGCAGCGCGGCGCGACGCTGCACCTGTCGACGCCGGTCAAGCGCATCGAGATCGAAGGCGGGCTGGCCAAGCGGGTGATCTTCGAGAAGGACGGCGTCGAGCACGCGCTCGAGTGCGATCACGTCGTGAACTCGATCCCGCTGCCGCGCGCGCTGGAGGTCTTCTCTCCCGGCATCGACGCGGAAACGCGGCAGGCGATCGCGAACCTGAAGTACATCGGGATCGTGTTCATCTACATGGAGCTCGATCAACCCAGCGTCTCGCCCGACCACTGGGTGTATCTGCCCGAGAAGCACCTGACCGTGCACCGCATCAGCGAGTTCAAGAACTTCTCCAAGACGGTCGCGCCGCCGGACAAGACCGTCCTGTGCTGCGAGATCACCTGCCGCTGGGATGACGAGCACTGGAACCTCGACCTGCAACGCGGCTTCGAGATCGCCGAGCGCGACCTCGTCACGGTCGGGCTGATCAAGCAGGGCATCGCGCGTCCGCTCGACATCGCGAAGGTGCGCTACGCCTACCCGGTCTACGATCTGACCTACAAGGCCAACCTCGACGTGCTGAAGAAGACCGTGCGCAAGGTGCGCAACTTCCAGACGACCGGCCGGCAGGGTCTGTATCGCTACAACAACATGGATCACTCGATCGCGATGGGCCGCAAGATCGCGAAGACGCTCGCCGAGGGGCGTGATGCGAACGCGGAAGCGGTCGCGGCGGGCAAGGAGTACTTCGGGTGAGCCTGCCTGGGGGGCCCTCCACGGAGCCCTCGGGAATGCTCCAGGGGCTGTCCGCTCCGCTGCCGCCCGGCGCGCTGCGCGACGTCGCCTGCGGGCTGTGCGGCTCGCGCGAGCGGCGCGTCAAGTTCGAGGACGGACCGTTCTCGGTCGTCACGTGCACGCAGTGCGAGCTCACCTACGTGACGCCGCGCCTGGTCGATGCCGCGCTGCTCGAAAGGGTCTACGACGAGCAGTACTGGAGCTCCGACGCGGCCAAGGTCCGCGGGTACACCGACTACCGCGCCGACGCGCCGCTCTACCTGCGCACCTACGAACGCCGCTTCTCGATCGTCGAGCGACACTTCGCGCGTCCCGGACGCGTGCTCGACGTCGGCTGCGCGGCCGGCTACTTCCTGTCGGTCGCACAGCGCCGCGGATGGGACGTCGCCGGCTACGAGCCGTCCGACGCGATCCGGCCCGAGGCCGAGCGGCGACTGGGCGCCGGCCGCGTGCGCGGCGGGGAATTCACGAGCGCCGGCTTCGAGCCGGGCTCCTTCGATCTCGTCACGTACTGGGACGTGATCGAGCACATTCCCGACGGCGTCGCCGCGCTCCGCGCGGCGCGCGCGCTGCTCAAGCCCGGCGGCAAGCTGCTGATCGAGACCCAGAACATCGACAGCCGCGCGGCCAAGGTGCTCGGATCCCGCTGGCAGCACTACAAGCACGCCGAGCACATCTACCACTACAACGCGCGCACGCTCTCCGATCTGCTCGGCCGCGCGGGCTTCGAGGTGCTCGAGAACAAGCCCTGGCTCGGCGGCAAGTACGTGTCGATGGGCTTCATCGCCGAGCGGGCCGGAAGGCTGCACCCGGCACTTTCGACAGTGCTGAAGCCGCTGTCGCTCCTGCGCTCGAAGGCGCTGTACGTGAACCTGTTCGATGAGATGATCGTCGTGGCGCGACCGCGCGCCGCGAGCGCTTAGACATGGACCCCGTCGCCTATCGCGCCTTCCTCGAGCTCGAAGAGCGGCATTGGTGGATGCGCGGCCGGCGGAGCGTGTACCTGGGCCTGCTCGAGCACGCGCTCGAAGGCGCGCGCGTGCGCCGCGCGCTCGACCTCGGCGCAGGCATGGGCGCCTTCCTGCCCGGCCTGTCGCGAATCGCCGAGCAGGTCGTCTACACCGATGTGTCGAGCGAAGGGGTTGCGACCTGCCGCGAGCGCGGCTTCACGCGCGGCGCGCTCGCCTCGGGCTACGCGCTGCCGTTCGCGGATGCGTCGTTCGGCCTGGTCTGCATGTTCGATGCGATCGAGCACATCGAGGACGACGCGCGCGCGATGCGCGAGGTGGCGCGGATCCTCGAGCCCGGCGGCCGGGTCTTCGTCAGCGTGCCGGCCTACCAGTTCCTGTATGCGAACAACGACCGCATCGCGCAGCATTTCCGCCGCTACACGCGCGGATCGCTGCGCCGCGTGTTCGAGCAGGCCGGGCTCGAGGTCGAGCGCAACACGCACGCCAACGTGTTCCTGTTCCCGGTGATCCTGCCGGCCGTGCTGGGGATCAAGCTCGTCGAGAACGTGTTCGTGAAGGCCCCGGACCCCAAGCACACGAACTTGAGCTACCGGATGCCCGGGCCGCTCAACGAGGCGCTGTTCCGGACCTTCGCCGCCGAGCTGCCGCTGTCGCGTCGCTTCGACTGGCCGCTCGGGCACTCGATCGCGGCCTTGGCGCGCAAGCGCTGAGTGCCGCTCGTTGCGCCTTGCAGAGCCGGAAGACTCGGGCTCAACCGCCCTGCGCGTCGGTCGGCTTGGCCAGATTGAGCGCGTTGTCGATGTTCTCGACGCTGTAGCGCGCCATCAGGGCCTCGAACGCGAACAAGCGCTCGCGCAACGCGCGACCGTACTCGCCGTTGGCGCGCATCTCCAAGCTCTGGAAATCCGACGGCGTCATGCGCGCCAGATCCTGCGGAGTCCTGCCCTCCAGGCGCAGCAGGTACAGCTTCGCGCCGCCGGCGTGGGCCTGCGGCTCGAGCACCTCGCCCGCCTCGCTGCTGAGCAGGTTGCGGCGCGTGCGCAGGAACTGTGACACGTCGCTCGTGTCGCCGCTCGCGATCGGCGCTTCGAAGTCGTAGCCGTCACGGCGCCCGACCGTCAGTCCCGCCGCGCCGGCGGCCGCGCTGAAGGCCGCGGAATCGGTGATCGCCTTGCCCGTGTCGACGGCCGGCGGCTTGGGCAGGAACTGGCTGCGCACTTCGTTCAGCTTGGCCAGCGCGAGTTCGCCCGCGCGCTTCTCGATCCAGCGCTCGGCGACCTTGTCCTTCAGTTCGGAGAAGGGCGGCAGCTCGGCCTGGCGCTTCTCGATGCACTGCGCGATCAGCAGCGCCTTGTCGTTCATCACGACGTCGTCGAATACCTTCCCGCTCGCGGCCTCGATCAGGCGCCAGCCGAAGAACGAGCCGCCCCAGTCCTCGACCTTGGTCCACTCGTCCTGCGTCAGCATGCCTTCCGGTGCGAAGGATTCGAGTCCCAGCGTCGCGGCCTCCGCCGCGAGATCGATCGCCTCACCGGCCTCCTGGCGCTTGGCCAGATCGGCGCGCCACTTGCCGAGCGCCTCGTGCAGGGCCGCATCGGTGCGAACCTGCTCGGCGATCTCGTCGAAGGACTTGTAGAAGCGGCGCTGGAAGTCCTCCTGCGTGTTCGAGTTCAGCGCAGCCGGATCGGCGGGCAGCGGCGTCTCGCGCCGGTAGCGCAGGTAGAAGTTCGCGTTGTAGAAGTCCTTGGCGAGCTTCTCGGCGTCGGCATCGGCGGCGCGCGGGTACTTCGCGAACAGAGCGGCCGTATCGCGCGGAGCGGCGCTGCGCACGCCGGCCAGCACGGCCTTCGATCGCGCCAGGCTCTTCCAGCCGGCCTTCTCGCCTTCGGGCAAGTCGGTCAGCCACTTCTCGAGCTCGGCATCCGCGGGCAGCGCGGCCTTGGCCGAGTCGATGAACGCGGCGCGCTCGATCTCGACGTACTCGATCGACAACTGCTGCCGCTCCTTCGTCCACAGGCTCTCGACGCTGGCCGGATCGGCGTTGGACGCGAGCATGTCCATCAGCTCCTGGTAGCGGTTGACCCGTACCAGCTTGCGGAAGAACTCCTCGAAGCCCTGCTTGCTGCCGAAGAACTGCCGCGTGATGTTGTCGTAGAACTGCGGGTTCGCGTCGAAGCCCTGCGCGCGCAGGATCTCGCCGAGCTCCGCGTCGGTGATCTGGATGCCCGCGTCCTGCGCGAGGCAGTCGTTCAGGTACAGCTCGACCACCTCGCGGTCGCTGATGTTGCGCTTGTTGCGCGTGATCGTGTACCAGCCGTCGATCTTGCGCTTGATGTCCCAGTAGTCGTTGACCGGCAGCGCTTCGGTTCCACGCCCCGGGCGCTGCCAGCGCAGCACGACGTCGGCCGTACGGCCGCCCGAGCAGGCATTGTTCATCGACGGCGTCACGGAGAACGTGACCAGCATCAGCAGCAACATCCCGACGAGGATCAACCAGACGAACGGGCTCTTGCCCTTGGGCACGTGGACCAGTTCGTCGGCTTGCGCCGGCGAGTGCTCGGACTCCGGTTCCTTCGGGGTTTGATGGGGGTTCTGGGACATGGCGGCGCTCGCTGAAAAAGCGGCGCAGTGTACGCGCTGGGCCGCCCCGGCGCCAAAGGGGCCTGGGAGACCCGCCGAGGCCGAGGGCTCGCGAATTTGCCGGGCTAGTCCTTGGCCAATTCGGCGTCGCGCGGCAGGTCCTGCAGACCAGCCAACCCGAACTGGTCGAGGAATTCGCGCGTCGTCGCGTACTGCAGCGGCGCGCCCGGCTGGTCCGCGCGACCGGAGACGCGCACCAGGCGGCGGTCGATCAGCGAGCGCAGCACCGGACCGGCCTGCACGCCGCGGATCGCCTCGATCTCGGCCTTGGTCACCGGCTGGCGGTACGCGACGATCGCGAGGGTCTCGAGTGCGGCCGGGCTGACCTTGTCGTTCCTGCGGGCCCGCGCCAGTCGCGCGACGATCCAGGCCATGCGCGGCGTGGTCAGCACGCGCCAGCCGCCGCCGAGCTCGCGCAGTTCCAGCGGCAGACGCGCGAGCTGGAACCGCTCGGCCAGCGCCGCGAGCGCGTTGCGCAGATCCAACTCCGCCGTGCCGGGCAGCAGCGCGGCCAAGCGCGGAATCGAGAGGGCCTCGGGCGAGGCGAACAGCAGCGCGAGCACCGCATCCTCGAGCTCTTCGCCCCTGAGTTGCTCCGCCGGCGCGGGCACTTCCACGCTCGAATCCTCGGCGGCCCCGCCACCCAGCTCGCCACCCAACTCCCCCCCCAGCTCGGCCGTCAGCGCCTGCTCGTCGGCCGCCGCGGCCGGCGCCCGCTCGTCGGGCACGTGGCCGTTGGTCACAACCGCCGACTCCTCGCGCTTCTTGGCCATGGAAAACGCAGGATCGCCTGCGCCGACCGGCGGGTCAAGCACCTGTGCGGCGCGCCGGGCCTTGGCTCAGCGCGCGAGCTCGAGCAGCGGGGAAAGATCGACCTCGTAGTAGCGCTCCATCGCCGCGCGCCACTGCCAGAACTCGGCCTCCTCGATCGGCTGCTCGGCCAGCGAGCGCAGCACCGCGGGGCCGAGTTCGGCCCAGCTGCCGCCGCCGCCCGGCAGATGCTCGTCGACGCGCGCGAGCAGCAGCTTGCCGCCCTGCTCGAGCGGCCCGCCGACCTCGCCCGGCGCGGTGCGGAACACGAGCTGCGCGAGCGGCGAGCGCTCGCTGCGCACGACCGGCGGCACCCGGCCGCCCTGCTCGCGCGACGGGTCGAGGCTGTAACGCCGCGCGGCCTCTTCGAAGGACATGCCGCCAGCGAGCGCCGCGCGCACCTCGCTCGCGCGCGCCGCGTCCGCGACGACGATCACGCGCAACGTGGCGCGCTCGCTCGATTGCAGCCAGGCGCGCACGGCGCGCTCGGCGAGCAGCTGGTCCTCGCACTGGAGGCGCACACGCTCGAAATAGCGCTGCGGGTCCAGACCCAGTCGATCGCGCACGAAGTCCTCGGGCGTGCCGGCGTGGCCCTTCTCGCGCACGAGCTCACCCAGCTCCGCGCAGGCGTCGCGGTAGCGCGCCTCGACCTCGGCCGAGTCGACGCGCACGCCGAGGCGCTGCGCTTCCGAGCGCGCGATGCGCGTGTTGATCAGCTTGTCGACGTAGTCGCCGAGCACCGTGCTCTCGCTGTGCATCCACTGTCCGAGCAGTTCCGTCGCATCGACCGGCGCACCGGCCACGCGCGCGATGACCAGGCCGCTGCGCCGCGGCGCGGCGGCGCTCGGCGCGGCGCTCGCGTCTTCGACCGCGGCGGTCTCCGTTCCCGCCAGCG
>VGZE01000109.1 GCA_016872755.1 Planctomycetota bacterium | reverse complement strand
CCGAGCGTCGCCGCCGCGCGACCGGCCCCGGTGCCGTCGCGGTCGCGCTCGCGCGCGAGCCACGGCAGGCTCGTCACGCTCGCGTACTGCGCGACCATGATCGCGAACGAGAGCAGCCGAACGCCGGCGTTGTAGTGGCCGAGCGCCTCGGGCGCGCACCACGCGCGCACGTACAGGCCGTCCACGTAGAAGTACGCCTGCTGGCACAGGCCGGCCGCGCCGAGCCACGCGCACTGCACGATGAGGCCGCGCGGCGCGGCGACCGCGATGGTCGGCTTCGGAAGTTCCTTGCGCGCGGCCCAGTGCAGTCCGAAGTTCGCCAGCGACGAGCCGAGCGCCGTGGCGAGCACGTAGACCGCGGCGCTCTGCACGTCGAGCGCGAGCAGGCCGACCAGCAGTCCGACTCTGACCAGCGAACCGCTCGCGCGGATCAGCACAGGTTTGCGCCACTCGAGCTGGTTGCGCCACACCAGCGCCGACAGCTCGAGCGCGTGGCTGAGCGGGTACAGACCGGCGAGCGCGATCCAGACCCAGCCCGGCTCGCCGCTCGTCCAGGTCGCGAGCGCGAGCCCGAGCGCGCCGGCGCTCGCCAGTGCGATGCGGATGCGGCGCGCGACGCGCAGCGTGCCGGGGACGGCCCACGGGTCGTTGGCGGTGCGCTGAACGGCGACCTGGCTGGTGCCGAAGTCGGTCAGCGCATCGAGGAACGCGAACACGCCGACGTAGAACGTGTAGCGGCCGAACTCGGCCTCGGACAGGTGCCGCGAGAGCAGCACCAGTGCGACGAACGTGCCGCCGCGCTGCACGAGCTGGCCGGCGATCTGCAGCGCGGTGCCAGACCAGACGCGCGAGGGGACGGACGGGGCTGCGCTCAATGCGCCGCGCAGGATAGCGGACGGTCTCCCGTCTGTGCGCGAAGTGCGCTACTGCACGTGAACGAGCAGCGGATTCGTCGCCGCGACCAGGTCCGGCGCGCCCGCGTCGATCACCGCAGCCTGCGTCCACACGTCGAACGCGCTCGAACCCGCCGCGATCGAGAACACGAACGCGTGCTCGCCGCCGCCGGCTCCGCTGCCCTGCAGCGCGAATGGGATGACCGGGTTTCCGAGCAGCGGTGCGATGCCGAGCGCGCAGCTCGGCGTGATCGGCAGGGCGCCGCTGCCCGTTCCGAACAGCAGCACGCCGAAGCTCCCGCTCGCGCCGTTCGTCACGCGCAGCGCCGCGTTCCAACCGGCGCCCGGGCATCCGACGCCGGCGAGCTGGGGCGTGAGCGCGCCCGAGCCCATGCAGCCGCCCGGCAGCGCCGTGTACGTCCCGTCGCAGTTCGGCAGCAGCAGGAAGGGCATCAGGCTGCCCTGGAACAGCCCTTGTCCGACGATGCGGCCCTCGTCGTCGATGTCCTCCGCGCTCGTCAGGATCCAACCGGAGCCGGGCGCGAGCTTGGTCGAGAGGTCGCTCATCACCCCGCTTTGCCACAGGAACGCGCGCGCCTCGCCGTTCGGCAGGTTCGTCGCGCCGACGACCTGCTCCTGCAGGTTGATGCCGAACGCGAAGGCCTGCGCCCAGATCTGACCCGGCGCGAGGCTGCCGAGGTCCGTGATCACGCCGTTCTTCCACATCGCCCCGGTCTCGAAATCGAGGAAGTCGGCGCCGAAGTCGCCCGAACCGACGATCACGCCGTTCGCGTTGATCGCGTAGGCGTGGCTGTTGCGGCCGGGCATCTGCGCGAAGTCGTGCAGGTCGGTCATCGCGCCGGCCTTCCAGAGCATCGCGTGCGTGAAGCTCGTCGGCGCGGTCGACGCGCCGACGATCTCGCCGTGCGCGCCGAACGCGTTCGCGTCGGTACCCGCGAAGCCGGACGGATTGAGGTCGCCGAGGTCGGTGACGATGCCGTTGTCGAACAGGAACCCGCGCAGGCCCGTCGAACCTGCGGGCAGCTTGCGCGCGCGGCCGATCACGCGTCCCTGCGCGTCGATTCCCGAGCAGGAGAGCAGCTCGAGCGGATCGCCGCCGGTGACCTGCGTGCGGAGATCGATCGCCTGACCGCCGATCCACACGACCGGGTGCTCGTAGATGTACGTGAGCGTTCCCTGGTTGACGTAGTCGACGCTGATGCCGACGCTCGTGCCGCTCGCGTTGATCTCGACCGCGAGCCCTTCGTCGTCGCCCGCGAGGATCGGCAGCTCGTGACTGCCGGCTCCGTCCCAGAACGCCGGACGAGTGCCCCCGGTGCCGAAGTTCGCGAATCCGACCGCGCGACCGCCGGGGCCGAGCGCGAACGCGCCGCCGAAGCTGATCGCGCCCGTGACGTCGGGGTTGGTCGGGTTCCAGTTCTGCGCGGCGGTCGGGACTGCGAGGAGGCCGGCGAGTGTGAGCCGCTTCATGGCCTCGATCCTATCCGTGCCCCAGGCACTCGGACTCGGAATCCGACTCCCGGCAGCGTAGGCTCTGGCGCGCGCCGCCGCGCCTCGTTTCACGGGTCCCATGACCGAGTCATCCACGCCTCGACCGCCGCTCCTCGTCTCGCTCGTTCCGGTCCTCGCGCTCGTCGGCCTGCTGGTGCTCAACGTGCGCGTGTTCGGCTCGGCCGACAACCAGATCGCGCTCGCGCTGGCGACCGCCGTGGCCGCGTCGATCGCGGTGTGGGGCCTGAAAGTCCCTTGGCAGACCCTCGAGCAGGCGATGTTCCGCTCGATCGGCCAGGCCATGCAGGCGATCGTGATCCTCGCGATCGTCGGCATGTTGATCGGCGCCTGGATCGAGTCCGGCGTCGTGCCGGCGCTGATCCTGTGGGGCCTGGAGCTGATTTCGCCCGGCGTATTCCTGCTGACCGCCTGCCTGGTGTGCTGTGTCGTCTCGATCGCTTCCGGCAGCTCGTGGACGACCGCCGGCACGGTCGGTGTCGCGCTGATGGGGGTGGGGACGACGATGGGCATCGCGCCCGGGATGGTCGCCGGCGCGATCGTGTCGGGCGCCTACTTCGGCGACAAGATGTCGCCGCTGTCGGACACGACGAACCTCGCGCCGGCCATGGCGGGCTCGACGTTGATGGAGCACGTGCGGCACATGGTGTGGACGACCACGCCGGCGCTGTTGCTCGCGCTCGGCGCCTACGCGGTCTTCGGCCTCGACGCGCACGAGCAGGGCGCCGACGCGCTCGCGCGCATCGTCGGCGTGAAGGAGACGCTGCGCGCGAGCTTCGTGATCTCGCCGTGGCTGCTCGTGCCGCCCGCCCTCGTGCTCGGCCTCGTCATCCTGAAGAAGCCCGCCGTTCCGGCGCTCTTCGCGGGCACGTTCGCGGCGGTCGCGATCGGGCTCCTGTTGCAACCGCGCGGCGAGGCCGGGCTGGCCGGGGACCTGCAGCGCTATTTCAGTGCGCTGTGGGGCGGCTACGAGCGCTCGTTCGGCGCCGGCGAGGCTGCGCAGGCCGTCGAGGGGCTGCTGTCGGGCAAGGGCGGCATGAAGGCGATGATGGCGACCATCGCGATCGTGTTCTGCTCGCTGTCCTTCGGCGGCGTGATGGAGAAGAGCGGGATGCTCGGCTCGATCGCCGGAGCGATCCTGTCGCTGGTGCGCGGAACGGGTTCGCTCGTCACGGCGACCGTCGCGACCTGCATCGGCGCGAACGTGCTGACCTCCGACCAGTACATGGCGATCGTGGTGCCCGGCCGCATGTTCCGGCCGGCTTTCCTGCGCGCGCGCCTGCACCCGAAGAACCTCTCGCGCTGTTTGGAGGACGCGGGCACCGTGACGAGCGCGCTGGTGCCCTGGAACACCTGCGGCGTGCAGATGGCGACGGTGCTGGGGGTCTCGACGCTGGCCTATGCACCCTGGGCGATCCTGAACTGGGCCTGCCCGCTGATCTCGATCGCCTACGGTTTCAGCGGGTTCTCGATGGTTCGGATCAGCGACGAGGAAGCGCGGCGTCGCGAGGCCGACGGCTGAGCGGCTCGGCCGGCGCTTCCCTCCGCCGGCGCGCGTTCTTACAGTGAGCCGCCTGCCCCGTTGCTTGGGGCCCCAACGAAGTCGAGACCCTTCGCATGTCGAGCTCGAACCAACAGCAGTGGGGCAGTCGCCTCGGCGTGATCCTCGCGGTCGCCGGGTCGGCGGTCGGACTGGGGAACTTCCTGCGCTTCCCGGGCAAGGCGGCCGAGAACGGCGGCGGGGCGTTCATGATCCCGTACGTCTGCGCGCTGCTCTTGCTCGGCATCCCGCTCGGCTGGGCCGAGTGGTCGATGGGCCGCTACGGCGGGCGCAAGGGCTTCCATTCGGCGCCCGCGATCATGGGCGTGATGGGCAGGGGCCGGATCGCGCGCTACCTCGGCGTGCTCGGCGTGCTGATCCCGCTCGGCGTGTACTTCTACTACGTGCTGATCGAGAGCTGGTGCCTCGGGTACATGTTCAAGTACCTGAGCGGCGGCATCGGGATCACCGGCGGCGCCGCGATCGCGGATCAGGTTGCGACCTCGACCGCGGTGCACGGACAGTTCACGGGTAGCGGCGCCGATGGTGCGGTCTTCGACCTCTCGGCGGGATGGAATTCGACGCTGCTCGTGCCGTTCCTGATCACCGTTCTCGCGAACGTGTACCTGCTGTATCGAGGTCTGTCCGGCGGCATCGAGACCTTCTGCAAGTGGGCGATGCCCGCGATGGCCGTGATCGCGCTCATCGTGCTCGCGCGAGTCCTGACGCTGCCGACGGATCCGGCCACGCCCGAGCAGAACGTCGTCAACGGCCTCGCCTACATGTGGAATCCGCACTGGGACAAGCTCGGCAATCCCAGCGCGTGGATGGCGGCCGCTGGCCAGATCTTCTTCAGCCTCTCGGTCGGCTTCGGCGTGATCATCAACTACGCGTCGTACCTGAAGAAGAAGGACGATGTCGTGCTCTCGGGCCTGACGGCGGCCGCGACGAACGAGTACTTCGAGGTCGCGATGGGCGGCCTGATCACGTTGACGGCCGCCTTCGTGTTCCTCGGCATGAGCCTGACGACGCTGCCGGGAGGCACGTTCGGCATGGGCTTCCAGACGCTGCCGGTCGTCTTCGCGCACATGCCGCTGGGCAACATGATCGGCGCGCTGTGGTTCTTCATGCTGTTCCTGGCCGCGATCACGAGTTCGCTGTCGATGCTCCAGCCGACGCTGGCCTTCGTCGAGGAGGCGACCGGGATCTCGCGCAAGGCGGCCGTGACGCTGGTCGTCGCGATCAGCCTGATCGGCAACGCCTACGTGATGTACTTCAGCAAGGACCTCACCGTGCTGGGGACGATCGATTCGTGGGTCGGCGAGTTCTTCATCGTCGTGCTCGCGCTCGTCCAGGCGCTGGTGTTCGGCTGGATCTTCGGGATCCGCCGCGGCATCGACGAGGCGCACCTCGGAGCGCGGTTGCGCATCCCGAGGATCTTCGAGTTCATCATCAAGTACGTGTCGCCGGCATTCCTGATCTGGATGCTGGTCAACTTCTGCATCGACGAGCACAGCCTTCCGGCCTGGATCGCTGCGCTGGGTGAGAACGAGGCTGCCCGCAATGCCGTGCTCTTCATCGGTGCCGTGATCGTGTTCCTGGTCGTGCTGACCGCGATCGGCGAGAAGCGCTGGCGCGCGGCCGGCCTGGACGTCGACGGCAAGCACCCTGCCAAGGACTAGCGGAGGACTTCGATGCACATGCTCCTGGTTGCCCTGCAAGCCCCCGCGGCGCCCCAGCCGGCCCCGATCGTGCCGATGACCCCGATCGGCTGGCTCTTCCTGATCGCCTCGGTCGGCTCCGTGGTGTTCCTGGTCCTGTGGTGCTTCTACCGGGTGCTGACCGCACCGCCGGACGACCACGTGGTCAAGCCGCCCGACGCACTGGGCGGCTGACGGGCCCCGGGTCAGTTCCCAGATCGCGGTTCCGCGCCTACAATTTGGGAAGCGCGAGGCTCAGGCCTGGCTGCGCTGTTCCCGCGAACTCCCTTTCCAAACGCCCGCAATCGCCCCCACCATGCTGCGCACCACGCTCCTCGCCTCCGCCGCCACCATTGCCCTCGCTGCTTCCGCCGAGGCGGCAGTCTTCAACGTCGTCACGATCGGCAATACGTATTCGCCGAAGAACTTGACCATCTCGGTCGGCGACACCGTGAACTGGACGTGGGGCGGGTTCCACAATGTGGTCAGCGGCCAGGGCGGGGCGCCGGACGGCATCTTCAATTCGGGCCCGGCGGTGTTCGGCGGCTCCTACTCGATCACCTTCACCCAGGCGTTCCTCGACGCGAACCCGGTTCCAGGAAACCTCTACAACTACTTCTGCGACGTGCACGTGTCCTTCGGCATGGAGGGCTCGATCAAGGTCAACGCGCCGCCGGTCGGCCCGACGCCCTACGGCTGCGGTATCAACCCGGCCGGCTCGCTGGCCCTGTCGGCCGGCGCACTGAAGCTCGGCACGGTCGCGAGCTTCGGCGTGACCAACCCGCTCGGTTCGATGCCGGCGGGCTCGCTCGCCTTCCTCGCGATCTCGGCCGGTTCGGCGCCGGGCTACCCGTGCGGGATCCCGTTGCCCGGCTTCGGCATGAGCGCGCCGGGCGCGCTCGGGGAACTGCTGCTGAACATCAGCCCCGGCATCCTGCTTCCGACGATCGGGCCGGCCGTGTGGACCGGTGCTCCGGCGAATTTCAACGTGACGATCCCGAACGTCGCGGTGCTGCTCGGCGCGCAGTTCTTCTTCCAGGGCGCGATGTACAACGTCGGCAACGGGCACCTCGGCCTGACCAACGGCCTGCAGGGCAAGCTCGGCAACCTCTGATCCGGTCCGACCGGATCAGTAAAGCGTCAACTGCGCGGCGCTCGTCGCCGACAGCAGATTGCCCGCGCTTCCGGCGGCGATGACCCACTGAGCGGTCAGCGTCTGGCCCTGCAGACCCGCGTCGAGCGGCGTCGCGAAGCTGCGCGAGGTCGAGCCATTGCCGGGACCGCTGCCCGACAGCGCTCCCATTGGGAAGATCGAGACCGCCGGAGTCAGCGCGAAATAGAGCTGCGCGCCGAACAGGTTCCAGCCCGCCGCGATCGCGGAGGTGTCGACGATCAGGAAGGCCGGCGCACCGCCCGTGCCTCGATCGACCGCCAGCGTCAGGTTCGGATTGCCGAGCACCGGAGGTTCGGTCGCCCACATGCGCGGCACGAAGCCGCCGGGGCCGGGCGTCGGCGCACCGAGCGCCACCGGCACGTGATTCGACTCGCTGTACAGGCTCGGCCGATCGAAGGGGGCGGTCTCGTTCGCGACGCGCGGATCGGTGAACGCCTGCAGGAACGCGACGAGCGCCTGGCGTTGTTGCAGCGTCAGCCCGAGCGGTTGGATCAGCGGGTCCTGGTTGACGAAGAAGTCGCCGCCGCGGTTGTAGAAATCGACGACGGCCGTCAGGTTGGCCGCGCCACCGTTGTGGAAGTACGGAGCGCGCAGCGCGACGTTGCGCAGGCTCGGCACCTTGAAGCGGCCGTTGTCGGCCGGATTGCCGGTGATCGCGCCGCGGCCGAGGTCTTCCTGGATCGGGCGCACGCCGATGTTGCGGAACGTGTTGTTCGTCAGCAGTTGCCCGCCGTGGCAGGCGCCGCAGTTGCCTTGGCCGAAGAAGATGGCGCGGCCCTGCTGCTGCTGCTGGGTCAGCGCGGCCTGATTGCCGGCCAGGAAGTCGTCCCAGGCCGACTGTCCGGAGATCAACGTGCGCTCGTACGTCCCGATCGCGAGCAGCGTGCGCGACGCGCTGACGCCCGGCGTGCCGAACGCCGTTTGGAACAGCTCGGCGTAGGTCTTGCCCCTGACGAAATTCTGCAGGTCGGTCGGCACGTCCTCGGCCAGCGCAAGCGGCTCGAGCGCGCCGATCTTGGCGGCCAGCTCGGTCCAGGTCGTGCCCAAGTGCCCCATTTCGACCGCGTTGACCGGCGGCAGTGCCGCCTGTGCTTCGAGTGCGCCCTGCTGCAGCACGACCGTGCTCGTCACCGGGTCGACGAAGTTCGGACCGGCGCGACCGTCCCAGAACAACAGCGGCGCGTAGGCGGCGTTGATCATCGTGGGCGCCTTGCGCGAGGTGACCTGCTCGGCGAGGCCGAAGAACTGAGTCGCGATCCAGTCGCCATCGGCCTCGCTGTTCGCGACCCCGCGCGAGCCGCGGATGTCGTCGGGCGTGGCGAACAGTCCGTCGAAGCCCGGATGGACGGACCCGAACAGCGCGCTGCGCGGATCGCTGCCGCCGTTGCCCGGCACGTGGCACGTGCCGCAGGAGATCGTGTTCGTCGCCGACAGTTGCTCGTCCCAGAACAACGCCTTGCCCAGCAGCGTCTTCGACACGGTGATCGGGTTGCCCGGAGGCACCGGGACCGGCGGCACTCCCGGCGGCGGCAACGGCGGCCCGCCCTGGGCCGAAAGGTGCGTGCCGATGGCGAGGACGAGGAGCGACGCGTTGGGGAGGCGACGATTTGACATGGGGGAGATGTTGCGCGCGGGGTCGGGCGAGGTAGTCCGCCGGGTCTCCATCAACCCGGGCGACACGCTTTGGTTCCGCGCTTCGAGCCGCGCTCAGGCGAGCGCCCGGCGGCCCGGCCCGCGCAAAGCTCGGCCCGGCGTGCGGTCAGCGCGCGACGTGCAGGTCCGCCAGGCGGCGCAGCTCGGCCGCCATCCCCGGCCCCCAGAAGAAGCGGGCCGGATCGATGCCGCGCCAGGTGTCCGGCGCCATCTGCACGACCGCCGCAGTGGGGGCGGGCAGCTCCGGCTCGCTCGTCCAGCGCGCGTCCGGTCCGAAGAATGCGATCCAGTCATAGGCCGTGGCCGGCCCGGTCAGGAAATCGCGCGTGAACACGCGATCCTGCTCGTCGACGCTCGATTGCCAATCGTCGAGCAGGTCGCGCGCGGCCGGCATGCCGACGCGCGGCGCGAGCAGCCGCCCGAAGCGCCGCTCGCGATCGTGGAAGTGGCGCACGCGCGGATCGTCCAGGAACAGCGCGGCCGAAGCCGCCGCGGCCGGGCTGTCGGAGTCGAGCACGTCGACCCACACCGCGTGGAACTCGAAATCCGTCTCAGGGTGCGCTTCGAGCAGCGCCAACCTGGCCGCACGGGCCAGGCGCAGGCAATTCAGTCAGGACGGCGCGAAGGTGCCGATCACGCGCGGCTTGCCCGCGCCCGCCTCGAAGGCGAGGCGCAGCGGCTCGACCGAGTCGGCGAGCGAGCGCACCTCGATCGGCGTCCGCGGTCCCGGCACGGCGGCGCGTGGAACCGGCGCGAGCTCGGTCCAACCGCTGGGCGGAACCACCGCGCGCGGTGTGAACGCCCGGCGCTCCCAGCGTTGCACCACCAGGCGGCGCACCTCGGCTTCGCGCCCCGGAGTTTCGACGGTGGAGACGCGCAGCCGAGGCAGGCCGTCGGGTCCGATCAGCCACTCGCCGCGCGCGGCTTGCGCGGTCCACTCGAGGCTCGCGCAATCGAGTCCCCCGAATTCCGTCGTTTCGCCCGCGCGCGCCGTCGCGCCGGCGGGGATCCAGCGCGACGGATCGACGAGATCCGCCGGCAGCAGCGCCGCCGCGTACTGCGCGGGTCCCGCCAGGGCCGCCGGGTCCTCGCTCACGCCGAAGCTCCGCGCGGCATGGTCGAGCGCCAGCCAGCGGCCGTCGCGCAGGTGGAGCTCGACGCGCGCCGCCGTTGCCGGCGCGGGCGGGTCGATCGCCGCATCCACCCGCGCGCCGAGCAGGCGGCCGTCGAGTGCGATGAGCTCGACCCTGCCGCTGACGCGCGCGAGCCGATTCTCGATCTGCAGCTGCACCGTCGCGCGCGCGTCGTAGACGAGCTCGACGCGACCGCCGAGCGCGGCACGGCTGGCTTCGGGCAGCAGGTCCGACGGCGCGGCCGGGGCGGCCTGCGGCACGGGAGCGGGAGGGGGAGCCTGGGGAGCGGGCGCGCCCGTTCGGCAGGCGCAAAGCGCCAGCGCGGCGGTGACGAAGGACGCCGCGGCCTTCAATGCCCGTCGCTGAGGTAGCTCATGAAGGACATGCCGATGTCCTCGAACTGGTGCGCGCGCGGCACTTCGATCGCATCCTTGATGCAGACCTGCTCGCACAGCTTGCACGACACGCAGTTCTTGTCGATCACGACCGCGATGCGGTTGAAGCCGTCGTCGGTGTGCTGCATCTTCAGCGCGTCGAACGGACACACGTCGACGCAGAACTCGCAGCCCGTGCACAGCTCCTCGTGCACCACGGCCTTGGGGATCTGCTTGACCTTGATCTTCTGGACCGTGACCTGCTTGTTGTCGGTGATCGCGTCGAACGGGCAGTAGACGCCGCACACCGAGCAGTTGATGCACAGGTCGGGGTCGATGTAGAAGCGCTCGCCCGGCGTGATCGCGTTGGTCGGGCAGACGCGCTCGCAGATCGTGCAGGCGGTGCACTTGTCGGTGATGAAGTGCGAGGCCCACTTCCAACCCTGGCGCGCTTCTTCGGTCTTGAACAGCACGACGTGGAGCTGCGCGTGCGCGTCGTAGCGCGAATCGACGCCCACGATCCCGTTCGCGGCACCGACGCGCGCGCGATCGAACTCGAGCGTCGTCATGAACTGCGCGGGGAACGACTTCGAGGTGTGCGTCAGCGCGCGGATTTTGGGGTCGACGACCCAGCCGGCGACGAGCAGCTCCTGGTTGCCCTTGGCGCCCGTCTGCAGCGCCACGTGGCTGCGGTACAGCGGCATCTCTGCGGGCAGGCCGTACTTGAAGCGGTCGCGCACGGCCGGAACGCGGGTCGGGAAGCGGAACACGACCTCAATCCGGTCGGCTTCCTCGATCACTTCGTAGTCGCGGCCGTAGCGGCGGTCGCGCTCGACCGTGTCCTCCTCGGCGCCGCGCCACAGCGCCCACTCGGCTTCCCAGCCGGCCACTTCCTCGAGCTTCGACAGGTCCTCGGCCGGCGGCAACTCGCCGGAGAAGGAGATCGCGGCCGTCGGGCACACGTCGACGACGGTGCGCGCGTTGTACAGCCCGGCCTTCTGACCGTCGTGCGTGTGGGCCTTCTGGTCGCTGCCCATGTAGAA
>VGZE01000108.1 GCA_016872755.1 Planctomycetota bacterium | reverse complement strand
TCGCGGCGGCGGGGCGGGCGGCGGCGCGTCGTGACCGAGCGGCCGAGCGTCGACGATCTGTTCGAGCGCTTGATGTCGGCCGACGACGGACCGACGCCGCGGCTGCTCGAAGAACTGTGCGCCGCGCATCCGGAGGCCGCGGCCGAGTTGCGCGCGCTCGTCGCGCGCTGGGGCGGGATGGCCGGCGCGCTGCACGGCGAATTCGCCGGCACGCTGCAGGCCGAGGAGGTCGAGCGCATCCCGCGCGATCCCGACACCGAGCGCTACGAGCTGCTGGCCGAGCTCGGTCGCGGCGGCATGGGCATCGTGCATCGCGCGCGCGACCGGCGCCTGCTGCGCGAGGTCGCGCTGAAGGTGCTGCGCGTCGAGGACGGGCAGGCGACGCACACGCTGCCTGCGCGCAAGCTCGCGCGCTTCCTCGAGGAGGCGCGCGTCGCGGGCCGGCTCGGCCACCCCGGCATCGCGCCTGTGCACGAGCTCGGGCGCGACGCGCAGGGCCGCGTGTTCTTCACGATGCCGCTCGTCGAGGGCGAGGACTTCGAGCGCGTGCTCGAACGCGTGCGCGCGCGCGAGCCGGGCTGGTCCACCACGCGCGCGCTCGGCGTGCTGCTGCGCGTCGCGGAGGCGGTCGCCTTCGCGCACAGCCGCGGCGTGCTGCATCGCGATCTCAAACCGGCCAACGTGATGGTAGGCCGCTACGGCGAGACCTACGTGATGGACTGGGGCCTCGCGCGCGTGCGCGCCGACTCCGCCGCGGGAAACCTGGATGGACCCGCGAACCTGACGCTCGAAGGCGACGTGATGGGCACGCCGGCCTACATGCCGCCCGAGCAGGCGCAGGGTCACATGCACGAGCTCGATGCGCGCGCCGACGTGTACGCGCTCGGTGCGATGCTCTACCACCTGCTCGCGCTGCGCATGCCCTACGCAGAGGTCGGCGAGCGGCCGAGCGCGCGCGAGGTGCTCGAGCGCGTGCGCGTGCGACCGCCCGAGCCGCTGTCGTTCTTGCAGCCGGCGCCGCCGGCCGAGCTGGTCGCGATCTGCGAACGCGCGATGCAGCGCGACCCCGCGGCGCGCTACGCCGGGATGGAAGCGCTGGCGGAGGACCTGCGCGCCTTCCTCGAGGGGCGCGTGGTCAGCGCCTATGAGAGCGGTCCGTGGGCCGAGTGGAAGAAGTGGGTGCTGCGCAACAAGCGCGTCGCGGCGCTCGCGCTGCTCGCGCTCGGCCTGGGCATCACGGGCCTCGTCGCCGTGCTGGTCGTGCAGACCATCGCGCGCGCGAAGGTGGAGAGCCTGTCGGATCACCAACTGCTGACGGAACTCGAGCAGGAGGCGCAAGCGCTGTGGCCGGCCGTGCCCGCGACCGTGCCCGCGATCGACGACTGGTTGCGACGGGCGAAGGAGCTCGAGTCGCGGCTCGCGGACCACGAGGCGCGCCTGGCCGACATGGACGCGCGAGCGGCCGGCGCGCGCGAGCGCGAGCGCGAACCTGACGCCGCTGCGGGGCTGCGCGCCGAGCACCCGTGGAGCTTCGACGATCCGACCGCGCGCTGGCAGCACGACAAGCTGATCGAGCTCGTGCACGGACTGCGCGCGTTCGTCGCCGCCGACGGCGGCGCGAATCGCCTGGTCGAGGTCGGGCGGCGCCGCGAGTCCGCCGCCACGATCGAGGAGCGCAGCGTGACCGGACCGGCGGCGCGCGCGGCCTGGGAGCGGGCGCGTTCGGAGATCGCCGCCGATCCGCGCTACGGCGGGCTCGTGCTCGCGCCGCAGCTCGGGCTCTTCCCGCTCGGCCGCGATCCGCACAGCGGGCTGCACGAGTTCGCGCACCTCGAGAGCGGGTCGATCCCGGCGCGCAACTCGCTCGGCTATCTCGACTACGCGCCCGAGTGCGGCATCGTGCTCGTGCTGATCCCCGCACAACGCTTCCGGATGGGTGCGTTCCCGCCGCAGGAATTCCACGCCAGCGGCGAAGTCAACCTGGACCCGGACGCGGAATCGACGGAGGCGCCGCCGCACGATGTCGAGCTCGCGGCCTACTTCGTGTCGAAGTACGAGCTGACCCGACCGCAGTGGACGCGACTTTCGCGGCAGGACCCCCGCTTCCCCCGCGCGCGGCGCCCGGATCCCGAGTTCCTCACGCCCGAGGACAAGCTGTTGGTGCTGCCGAACGCGGATCTGCTGCCCGTGGAGGCACTCTCGTGGCGCGATGCGAACGAGGTGCTGGGTTGGCACGGGCTCGGCCTGCCGACCGAGGCGCAGTGGGAATGCGCGGCGCGCGCCGGCACGCACACGCCGTGGTGGGGAGGGAGCACGCTCGAGGGCCTGCGCTTCGCCGAGCACCTGAAGGGCTACGGGCCGCGCCATCCCGTCGGTGCGTGGCAACCCAATCCTTTCGGTCTGTACGACACCTGCGGCAACCTCTCGGAGTGGTGCTCCGACCGCATCATGGACGAGGACTACGCGAATCCGGTCGAGCCCGACACGGGCCGGCGCCTGCACACGGAGCGCGGCAGCACGCTGATCTTCCGCGGCGGCAATTCGCTGCTCGAGCCCAAGTACGCGCGCAGTTCGATGCGCTTCTACGCGCTGCCGGACCAACGCGTCGATTTTCTCGGAGTTCGGCCCGCCCGCGCGGTTCAGTAGCTGTCGCGCCTGCTACGGGTGCAGCGTGAAGATGTCGGCCGAGGTGTCCGCCGGCACGCCGCCCGCGGTGCCCAGGATCAGGATGCGCTTGCCATCGTCGAAGGCCGCGATGTCCACGCCCATGCGCGGCTTGAGCGTCGAGCCGACCGCGCTGATCGTGTTCGTGCCCGGATCGAAGACCCCGATCTGCGTCTGCGGGATGCCGAGCCCCGTTGCGAAGTCCATCGACAACAGTCCTCCCGCGATCCCGTAACCGGGCGGTTGGCCGGGCCGCGGCACGCAGATGATGCGCCCGCAGCGGACGATCACCGTGCATTGCACGGTCGTCCAGGTCCCGCTGCCGAGGTTGTAGCGGTAGGCGTCACTGCTGACGCTCGTGGCCTGCGCCGCGAAGTCGACGAAGGCTCCGCCGACGACCAACGCATCACCGTTGTCGAGCGGCGTCTGCGCCTGGTGCTGCCGAGCTCCCGGCAGGGGCGGGCCGCTCACGAGCGCACCGCCGGCCGGGCCCGGCGTGTAGAGGTAGGTCGCCGTGGTCGTGACCGGCAGCAAGCCGACCCCGCTGTTCTCGACGCCGCCGGTGATCAGCACGCGCCCGTCGCCGAGCAGGCTGGCCTGGTGCGTGGTCAGGCCCTTGGGCAGATTGGGTCCGCTGGTCCAGGTGTTCGAGACCGGATCGTAGATCTCGGTGGTCGGGACCGAGGTCGTGAAGCTCAGCGGCTGCCCGATCGGGTGGCTGAGCGTGAATTGCAACGAGCCGCCGGCGACGTGCACGCGCCCGTCGGCGAGCAGCGTCGCCGTGTGCATCGCGCGCGGCGAGCTCATCGGCGGCGTCTGCTTGTACGTGCCGTTGGCGGGTTGGAAGATCCTCCCGCTGGCCAGCACGCCGGTAGGGCCGATGCCGCCCAACAGCAGCACGGTGCCGTCGGCGAGCAGCGTGGCGGTGTGGTGCGTGCGAGGCTCGGGCAGCGGAATCGGCGAGAATCCGAAGCTCTGCGTCTGCGGGTCGAAGAACTCGACCTGGTCGAAGATCTGCGGGCTCGAGCCGGGAGACTGACCGCCGGCGACGTAGATGCGGCCGTTGGGCAACGTCGTCAACGAATGGAACATGCGCGGAAGGCCCGAGTCGTTCTGCGTCGGCACCGTCTGGTGCGTGAACGAGAGCGCGAAGCGCGTCGCGTTGCTGATGTCCTTGACCAGCGTCGTGGCGCCCGGGAAGGTCAGCGCCTGCGCGTGCAGCGTCAGGCCGGCGATCGATCCACTCGCCGGCAGCGGGAAGGTCAGCACCTTCGTGCCGGTGCCGCGGACCGAGCCGAATTTCCACAGCGGCTGCAAGTCGAGGCCGACTGACAACACGCGCGGGTCGTTGGGATCGAAGATCGAGAGCGGAGTGGGACCGCCCGAGAAGGACGGCAGCAGCGCGAAGAAGGTGCCGGGTGCCGATGTGATCCCGTAGCTGACCTGGCTGCCGAGCACGCCGCCGGCCCACTCGAGCGCGACTTGAGCGTGCACGGTCGCGCTGGAGAGGGCGGCGAGGGCGAGCGCCGGCCCGAGGCCGGCCCGATGGCGGAACGGGAAGGGGACGCGCGAAAGTGGGGAGAGCACGGGTGCGGATCCTGGTAGGGGCGCGCGGGCAGGCGCCGGGGCCTGCCCGCGCATGAAAACGGCCCTTCGTGATCGAGTATACGCACCATCAGAGACAGCGGTTCCCGTGCTGCTCGCCGGACCGCGGAACTATTTGCCGGATTGCGTCTTTTCGAGCAGGTCGGGGTCGTTCGGGAACAACGCCAGGCCCTTCTTCCACATGGCCGTGGCCTGCTCGGCCTTGCCGGCCTGCACGTACATGTTCCCGAGCATCTTGTAGGTCTCGACGAAGTGCGGCTGCAGGCCGCCCTGCTCCTGCTGCGCGACCAGCGTCTCGAAGTGCGAGATCGCCTGGCCCTGTTTGCCGAAGATCGGCGGCCAGAAGGACAGGCCGATCGCCTTGCGGAAGCGCGCTTCCCAGTGATGGTCGTCCAGCTCGAGCGCGCGATCCCACGCGCCGTCCGCCTTCATCGCCCACTTGCCCGCCAGCGGGCCGCTGCCGGCCTCGAGGATCTTCTGCACGTAGGCGGTCCCGAGCTCGACCTGCAGATCGGGGTCGTTGGGCGACTGCGCCGCGCGCTGCTCGAACCAGGCGACGGCCTCGTCGAGCTTGCCGGCCTCGCGGATCTTCTGCCACAGCTCGTCGCGATCGGTCTCCGAGTGGGCCGGATCGAGCAGCGACTTGAGCGCCGACGCAAGGTCCAATCCGACCTTGGCGACCGCCGCCTGCGCCTCGATCGGCGCGCCCGTGCTCGCGAGCTGACCGTCACCCGCGCTGCGATCCTGCAGATAGCGCTCGACCGCCGCCGCGATCGCGTCGGCCGATACCCGCCCCTCGCCGGGGCCGGTGAGCGCCGGTCGATCGGCCAACTCGGCCAGGCGCGCGTCGCTCTTCTCGAGCCGCGCTCCCAGCTCCAAGAGCTGCGTGCCGAGTGCCTCGAGCGCGCGTGTCTGCTCGCCGGCCTGCTCGCGCGCGCGCGTCGCCGCTTCGTGATTCTTGTTGATTTGCCAGCCGACACCGCCGAGCGCGGCGAGCGCGATGCAGGTGGGGGCGATCCAGGTCTTGTTGCTCATGGGACGGAACTCCAGTGGGAAGAGAAGGAAAGAGGCAGTGCAGTAGGCAGTGCAGTCGGAATGGCGCGCTCAACGCGCGCCGAATTCGAGCTCGACGCGCGACGCGCGGCCGGCTTCGACGAAAAACTCGCGCTCGGCGCTGCGGCCGCGCGCATCGGTTGCGCGCACGGTCCATGCGCCGGGAGCGAGCCCGCGCGCCGTGAAGGTGCCCGCCGAATCGGTGCGCGGGTTGAGCGCGACCGGCACATCGTCGCTGCCCAGCGGCGCGAAGCTGAGTACGGCCTCGGTGACCGGCTTGCCGTCGAGCTCGCGCGCCGAGAGTTCGGCGCTGCCGCCGGCGGGCAAGGCGCGCTCGGGCAGGTCCAGCATCTGTCCGCTGGCCAGGGTCAGCCACTCGCCGCGTTGCGCGGCGTGCTCGCCGCGCTCGTCGAGCGTCCACAGGTGATAGCGCCCGGCCGACAGCGGCCCGATCACGTAATTGCCATCGGCGTCGGCGATGCACTTGCCGCGGAATCCGACCGGCGCGCCGCTCGCGTCCTCGCCGAACACGAGCAGCACGGCCTTGGCCAGCCCGCGCGCATCCGTGCCGGAGACGACGCGTCCGCGCACGAATCCGGAGGCCAGCGTGAAGTCGCGCACGACCTCACCGCGACCGCTCAGCTCGAAGCGTGCGATGTGGGTCATCGAAGTCGCCATGTTGCGCCCGCCGAGGAGCTCCCAATCGCCCGCGTCGAGGCCGCGGAACACGTACACGCCGTCGGCGTCGGTGGTCGCGCCCTTCCACGTCTCGCCCTTGTCGCTGGCCAGTCCGAGCGCGAGCGGATAGAGCGCGGCGGGCTTGCCGTCGGGCTGCGTGATGCGCCCGGTCAGCGTCAGCTTCGTGCGCGGATCGACGAAGTCCAGACGCGTGCTCTCGCCTTCCCGGACCCGGCCCGGCAGCAACGCCTGGGGGGAGGCCTGGGCGCCGCTGGGATCGCCGAAGTGCATGACGACGTACGGTCCCGCGGGCAGGTGCTCGATCCGGTAGCGGCCGAGCTCGTCGGCCGTGCTCAGATCGAAGGTGAGCGGCGTTCCGTCGTAGTTCATCGAGCTCGCCAGCACGAGCACGCCGGGCCACGGCGCGCCGTCGCCGCGCTCGACGCGACCGTCGAAGCCGCCGCCGAGGCCGAGCTCGAGGTTGGCGATCTGCACGGGCTCGTCGGCGCGCAACTCGAAGCTCGCGCTCGAGCGCGGAGCGTGGCCGGGGGCGAACGCGATCACGCGGCGCATGCCGAGCGGGACGTCCGTCAGCACGAAGCTGCCATCGGGCCCGCTGAGCGCGCCACCCCAGTGATCGTCCGGGATCAGCTCCGGACGCACCGGCAGCGCGGGCGCCGGCGCGAGCGATTCACACAGCACGCGTGCACCCGCCAGCGGCGCGCCGCCGGCATCGATCACGCGGCCGGTGATTCGGCTGGGCGCGCCGAGCTCGACACGCAACGGCGCTTCCAGCGGCAGCTTGACGCCCGCGAGCACGTGACTCGCGAGTCCGGGCGCGCGCACCAGCACGTGGTGGCGACCGCTGATCAGCTTCGGCAGCGCGAAGGTGCCGTCCTGCGATTCGAACGCATGGCGTTCAGGCTCGCCGACACGCGGAAGGTCCATCATCTCCCAGACGACGAGCTCGAAGGCGGGCACCGGCTGGCCGTCGCCGGCGCGCACGACCGTGCCGCTGAGCCCGTTCGGAGCGGCCGGGATCGCAACCGGTGTGGCGTTCTCCTGCGGCGAAAGCTCGTGGATCGCGCGCCGGTCGTTGCCGGATTCGGGCCGGGCCAGATCGACGTCGCGCGGCGCTGGCGTCTGCACCGCGCCGTCGCGCGGCGAGTCGGGCGTTCCACCGGCGACGAAGTCGGCGCCGCTGCGCTGGCGCTCGATGAGCTCATCGCCGCGCGTCGCCGACCACCACCACCACGCGCCGAACGCGACCAGCAGCGCAGCGGCAACCGCGTAGACGAAGCGCAGGCGCGGCAGGCGCGACGGGATCGCGACCGGAGCCGCGGCCGGGGCGAGCTCGCGCTCGAGCGCCGCCAGCACGCGCGCGCGCAGCTCCAGCGGCGGTCGCACCGGCGCATACGCGTGGCGCAGCAAGCGGGCCAGGTTGCGCTCGAGCACGCTCATTCGAGGTCTCCGCGGCGCTTGGCCAGCAGCTCGAACACCTTCCCGAAGGCCGTGCGCGCCCGACCGAGCAGCGACTCAGCGGCCTTGGTCGTGCGGCCGCTGCGCGCGGCGATCTCGTCGACCGAGAGTTCCTCGACGTACTTGGCGAGCAGAGCCGCCTTGTACTCGGGGGGCAGCGAGGAGAGCGCGGCACCGACCAGTTCCTACGTCTCGCGCCGCGCCAGGATCTGTTCGGGCAGCTCGGTGCGCTCGACCTCGGCCAGGATCCGATCGATGTCCTCGTCGCTGTCGGCCAGCACGTCGTCGATCGGCCGGGGTACGGCGCGACCGCGGCGCCTGCGCAGCTCGCGGATCTTGTTGCGCGCGATCCCGCACAACCAAGTGTGCAGCGAGGCCCGCGCGTCGAAGTCCTCCAGTCGGCGCAGCGCCACGACGAAGGTGTCCTGCACCAGATCGTCGGCCGCGGCGCGGTCGGGGCCCAGGCGCCAGTGCACGAACTCGTACAGCGGCTCGAGCTCGCAGTCGAGCAACTCGGCGGCCGCCGCGCGCTCGCCGCGGCGCAGGCGGGCGATCAGCGCGGACTCGCGATCGCGGGGGAGGGGCAGGCTGTGCATCGGGGCTTACCCCATTCTTGGCCGACCCCCGACCGATCCCTCGCGAGAACGCGAGATTCCTCCGCGGGCCTGGGGGGGGGCTGGATCCCATCGTCCGGCTGGCCCGGCGCGGTGCCGACGCGCTCCCTCGAAAGGCTTTGGTCTGGTTGGGCCTTGGTCTGGTTGGCTGCGCGCGCCCGTTCGAACCCCCATGGCTGGTGGTCTTCCGGATCGAATGACCGCGAGCGCCGGGGTGCGCGCAGTCAACCGAGCCAGGGTCCCGGTCGGCGAAGACGCGACTGCGCCTTCGCGCCGCCTCAGAACGTGAATGCGACGCCCGCGTAGGGCCCTGAATACTCGAAGTCGCCGTCGATCGTGCTCGCGCCGTCGTCGAAGCGAGCGTCGACCGCGACGTGCCTCCAGCCGAGAACGATCCCGCCGCGCAGGTGCGAATCCGTCGCCCCGAACAGGTCATAGCGCGCGAACGCGTCCAGGTCGATGTAGCTCGCTTCCACGTCGTCGATCTCGACGTCGAATCCGCGCGCGAGCGCTTGCAGGCGGAAGCGCCCGAGCTCGACGCCCGCGCGCGCGGCCAGTACCGGCAGCGGGACCGCCTCGCTGGTCGAAGCCGTCTGGGTCAACGTCAAGGACGTGATCTCCGCGGACAGATCGGCGTACACGGCCCCGAAGCCCAGCGAAAGCTCCGCGTTGGGAACGGGCAGCACGTCGAAGACGAGTGTCGCCCCGGTCAGCGCGAGATCGAGCTCCGTCTCGACCGAGTCTCCCGCCGGGATCGTCACGCCGTCGAATTCGATCTCTGCTTCGGCCGTGCCCGTGCCGTCGGCCTGCGAAGAGAAGTGATCGACGATCAGGTGCACGCGGCCCCAGTCCAGGTCCGCGCGCGGCGCGAAGATCACTTCTTCGTCGTCCAGATCCAGCGCGTCCGTGTCCGAGGTCGCCGATAGCGAGCCTCCGCCCGACACGTCGGCTGCGGCGAACTCCCCGTCGGGAGCGACCTGGAGGCCGCGCGCGTACAGCGTGGCGCTGGGCGCGCTGCAACCAGCTGCGAGCATCGAAAGGACGGCGAAGAGGACCACCGAGGTGCGCGTCGTTGCGCGAGCACAGTCGATCGAGTGAACGGAAAACCAGCCGGGCGAGTGCGTTCGGTGCATGGGGTGTTCCTTCAGGTTTCGCGTTGCGACCCGAGCGCATCGAGTTGGCGCTGGTGAACGCGCGACAACAGCATGAGAGCCGCGACTGCCCCGCACAAGCACAGGAACATGTCCCATTGCGTGTCCCAAACGTCGCCCTGCGTCCCGAGGAACGACTCGGCCGCCTCCTCCGACAAGAGCGCCGCCCACCACTCGATCAGCTCGTAGAACAGGCTGATCGTCCCGCACACGCAGGTGACGAGGAACGCCAACCATGCGCCCGGGCGCAACGGCGACGTGCGCAGCAGGATCTCGCGCGCGACGATCGCCGGCGCAAAGCCCTGCGCGATGTGCCCGATACGGTCGTAGGGGTTGCGCTCGAAATGCAGCACATCCTGGAGCCAGTACCCCAACGGAACCTCCGCGTACGTGTAGTGCCCACCCAGCACCAGGATCAGCCCGTGCAGCGTGATCACCGCGTAGGTCAGCGTCGTGAGCGGAAAGCGACGCGCGCTCCACAGGAGCAGCGGGGCCGCGATGAGCACGGGCGCGACTTCGAGCCACCAGGTCAGCCGATCGCGCGGCCCGATGCCGGAGGCGACCAGCGCGAGCGCCGTCAACGCGAGACATGCGAGGGGAAAGCGCCAGTCGCGACGAGGGATGGGGTTTTCCATCGCCGGCGGGGCCGCGGGGGGCTTCACGATAGGATGCAGGCCTCTCCAAGGTAGAAAACGCGCGTCGCGACTTGAATCCGCGGCCTGCCCGACCGAAGGCTGGTTCGCTTGTCTTCGATTCCATCCCCACGCCGCATGCCGGAGCCGCTCATGAGCCTGCTGATCGTCGCCGGAGTGATCGGAGCCTGGTTGCTCCTGCAGCTGGTGATCCTGCCCAAGCTCGGCTGCTCCACCTGACTGCGCCCCAATGTCGCTCCGTCGGAGCGGCTGCCCGAACCTCCGAGCCCCCCCAGCGCTCCGAGCACCCCGAGCACCCTCGAGCGGGTCGACCGTTCCTAGGCGCCCGGTTCTGGGTGCTGCCCCCGAGCAGTGTCCGTGAGCCGTCGCTGCCGGCTGGGAAGTGAGTCGCTGAGCGAGTCTCCCTGGGTGGGTGCCGGCGCCGCGAGAGGCGCCCCATCGGCTAGGGTGTCTGGCCGCGCATGCCCCGTGAAGTCGTTCTGTACCAGCCGCCCTCCAACGAGGCGTACCTGCTCGAAGGCGAGGCGCTCGTGGATGCGGTGGCGCGCGCTGGCCGAATCGATCGAGCGCGCATCGCGGAGGCGCGTCTTTCGAAGTTGAGTTTCGATGCACGGCCGCGCGAGCGGCGCTGGCGCTTGTCCGTGGAGGTCTGGATGCGCGGCGAAGAACTGCCGGCGCCGATCCGGACGACCCCGCGGGAGATCGCGCGGCCTCGTGCAGCGGCGCCGACGGTGGTCGTCGTCGGAAGCGGTCCGGCCGGCCTGTTCTGCGCGATCGATCTGCTCGCGGCCGGCGTGAACGTGGTCCTGCTCGAGCGCGGACGCGACGTGCAGGCGCGCCGGCGCGACCTGGCGAGCCTCCATCGCGGCGCGCAGGCCGATCCCGACAGCAACTACTGTTTCGGTGAGGGCGGCGCGGGCACGTACTCCGACGGCAAGCTCTACACGCGCTCGGGGGACAAGGCCGAGATCCGGAGCGTGCTCGAGGCGCTGGTCGAGCACGGCGCGCGCGCGGAGATCCTGGCCAGTTGGCGTCCTCACATCGGTTCCAATCGGCTTCCTGAAGTCGTGCGCGCGCTGCGCGACACGATCGAGCGCGCCGGAGGTCGCGTGCGGTTCGAGACGCGCGCCGAGCGCATCGAGACGGCCGTGGCCGCGTCGGGAAACGCGGAGCATTCGGGCGCCGGCGGTGCGGCGGCCGCGTCGGCGGC
>VGZE01000107.1 GCA_016872755.1 Planctomycetota bacterium | reverse complement strand
AGCGCAGCGGCCAGCGCCGCGCGCGGGCGCTCGGCGCGAGCGATCGCGCGCGCATGGGCGACCAGCTCGGGCAGTCCGGCCGCTGCCGCGGGCGGCGCCGGGCTCGGAATCGATTCGGAACTCAGCTCGACCAGGCGCATCAGGTCGCCGTCAATGCGCCGCGCAGGTCCGCGATCATCGCCGAGAGCGCGTCGCGCGCGGCGTCCTTCCACGGCTTGCCGGCGTGTTCCTTCGAGCGCTGCGCGAACGCGACGCCGCGCGAGGACGCGACCAGCGCGCCGCGCCCGCGCGGCAGGAAGGCCGGCACGACGTCGCGCGCGCTGGCGCCCTGCGCTCCGTAGCCGGGCAGCAGCAGCGGCGTGCGCGGCATGCGCGCGCGCAAGGCGGCCAGCTCCGTCGCGTGCGTGGCGCCGGTCACCGCGCCGATCGACGAGAGCCCGCTCGCGCCCAGCAGCTCCTCCCCCACCGCGCGCACCGCGTCGGCGACCAGATCGCTGGCGTGCGGCGGACCCGCGCGCTGGAACTGCGCACTGCCGGGGTTGGACGTGCGCACGAGCACGAACAACCCGCCGCCGGTCGACCTGCACGCAGCGACGAACGGCTCGAGCGTGTCGCGGCCGAGCCAGGGCGAGAGCGTGATCGCATCACAGGCGCTCTCGCGCTCCAGGCCGGGCAGCGGATCGAGATAGGCGCTGGCATAGGCGGCCGCGGTGCTGGCGATGTCGCCGCGCTTGACGTCGCCGATCACGAGCAGGCCCGCCGAACGCGCCGCGCGCACGACGCGCTCCCAGGCCAGCGCGCCGTCGGCGCCGAAGACTTCGAAGAAGGCCGACTGCGGCTTGACCGCCGGCACGCGTCCCGCGGCGAGTTCGATCAGTTCGAGGCAGAAGCGTTCGAGCTCGCGCGCGCGCGCCGCGCGCGGGGCCGCGGCGTCGCGCGCCAGCGCGAACTCCTCGGGCAAGAGCTCGAGGTGCGGATCGAGTCCGAGGAGGCACGGATTGCCGGCGCGCGCGATCGCCGCGTCGAGCCGATCGGCAAAGAGGGTCGTGTTCATGCGCCGGCGAGCGGAGCCTTGGGAAGTGCGGGTTGAGTCGCGAGTTCGTGCGGCGGCAGGATCACGCCGCCGGTCACGATCAGCTTGAGCGCGTCGTCCACCGAGATCTGCAGCACGATCAGCTCGCTCTGCGGGACGTTGATCGTGAAGCCGGACATCGGCAGCGGTGTCGAGGGGATGAACACCGACACGAGCTCTTGTCCGGTGGCCTGCTGCAGCGAGCGCGGCGCGCGGTTGGTCAGGAAGCCGTAGGACCAGACGTGCGGACTCGGGTAGCGCACCGCGACGACGCTCTGGAATTCCAGATTCTTGCGCTTGTCTTCCTGGAAGAAGAACTCGACCAGTTGCTTCGAGTACGGGTAGACCGCGCGCACGCCGGGCATCGAAAGGAGCCCGCGCTCGATTCGCGCGATGACGAGACGGCCGAGCAGGCTCGTGACCAGCCAGCCGACCCACAGCACGAGCATCAGCGAGAGCACCGCGCCGATCAGCGGATGCACGAGGTCCTCGACCCGCGCGCGCAGGCGCAGCGCATCGACGTGCAGCGCCTCGAGGTCGCGCCAGAAGCCCGCGTGCGCGGCGCGCTCGACCTGCAGCGCCGTCATCAGCTCGCTGCTGGCAATGCCGTGGCGATCGGCGATGTCGTGCAGCGCGGGCGGCAGGTCGTCGCGGGCGATCATTCCGGCGGCGTAAGGGTCGACTCCCAGCCCCTCGAGCAGCTTCCAGCCGAGGGCATTGCTCTCGAGCGACCAATAGATCACGCGATTGATCGGCCGCGTCACGTAGTCGTTGGCGAAGCGGAAGATCGTGATGAAAACGAAGGCCGTGAGCGCGACGGGCAACAGCGCCGCGATGCCGCGCAGGAAGAACGCGGCGACGCGGCTCTGGCGTGGTTCCTGGGCGGCGCTGTCAGGCATCGGGACCCGGTACGTTAGCACTTCGCTCCGCGCCGGCGCTCGGAGCAGGTCCCCCTATGAAGGCGTGCTGCTAGGCAAGGAAGCGGCGCGCCAGCGCGTCGGCCAGCGGCAGGCCGCGCGCGCTGAGCGCATAGCGCCCTTCGCGCGCCTCGAGGAACCCGTCGCGCGCCAGATCCAGCGCGGCGCGCTCGCACGGATCCTCGCCGGAGTCGAAGCCGGCCAACGCGCGCGCTCGCGCGGGCTCGACTCCGCGGCGCGTGCGCAGCCCCAGCCACCACGTCTCGCCCAGGCGCGCGCGCGGAGCGAGGCGCTCCTCCCATTCCGCCGCGCAGCCGCGCTGCTCCACGTCCGCGCTCCACTTCGCGCGCGAGCGCGCGTTGCCGCGGCGCAGACCGGCCACATGGCTCACGGCGCTCGGCCCGATGCCGACGTAGTCTGCGTTGCGCCAGTAGCGCTCGTTGTGCACGCACTCGCGACCGCTGCGCGCGAAGTTCGAGATCTCATACGCGTGCAGGCCCGACGCGGCGAGTCGGGCGCGCGTCGTCCAGAACTGCTCGAGCTCGACGTCCTCGCTCGAGCGCTGCAAACGTCCCTGCTCGAGCCAGCGCCGGAACGGAGTGTCCTCCTCGAACGTCAGGTTGTAGGCGCTGACGTGCTCGGGCTCGAGCGTCGCGATGCGCGCGAGATCGCGCGTCCACTGCTCGCTCGTGAGTTCCGGGTGCGCGTAGATGAAGTCGACGTTGACGTTGCGCGCGCCGGCCGCGCGCGCAGCCGCGTAGGCGCGAAAGGAGTCGTCGACCGTGTGCGCGCGACCGAACAGTTCGAGCGTGCGCTCGTGCAGGCTCTGGAAGCCGATCGACACGCGCGTCGCGCCGTGCTCGAGCAGGCAGGCGGCCTTCTCTTCGTCGAGGCTCTCGGGATTGCATTCGACGGTCACTTCGACCGCCGAGGCTCGGAAGCCGGTCAGATCGTCGAGTCGGTCGAGCAGCCGCGCGAGCTCCGTCACCGACAGGAGTGACGGAGTTCCCCCACCGAGAAAGACGGTCGGCGGCCGCGGCGTCGCGCGCTGCTCGGCCTCGACGAGCAGCGCATCGACTGTCGCGGAGATCGGCTCGCCTTGTGCCGGCAGCGAGTAGAAGTCGCAGTAGTGGCACTTCGTGACGCAGAAGGGCACGTGCACGTAGAGCGACGGTTGCGCCGACGCGAGCGCCGCCTCGACGGCGCGCGCGCGCTCGGCCGAGCCGGCGCCCGGGTCGCCCGTCCAGCCCGCCTCCGGCACGCCGTGTTCAAGAGCCGCGCTCACGACCGCGCAGACTAGCCCGCGCGCGGTACTTGCGGGCATGCAGAGGCGCCGGCCGGCGCCTCAGTCCTCGGTGCCCATCACGCGTTGCAGTTTTTCGAGCGCCTCGCGCTCGATCTGCCGGACGCGCTCGCGCGTCAATCCGACCACCTGGCCGATCTCCTTCAGCGTCATCGGCTCGCCTTCCTGCCCGTCCAGGCCGTAGCGCAGTCGCAGGATGGTCGCCTCGCGCTCGTCGAGCGAGGTGAGCAAGGCCTGCAGCCGGCGCAGCAGATCCTCGTGGACGACCTTCTCATCCGGTGTTTCGCTGCGCTCGTCGGCGACCAGGTCGCGCGGCGTCGAGGCGGCGTCCAGCGACACATCCGCCCCCTGCGTGCTCGACCGGATCGCGCGCCGCAGCTGCGACCAGGTCTCCTGCGGGATGCCGAGCTCATTGGCCACCTCCTCCACGCTGGGGACGCGCCCCATGGAGTAGTTCAAAGCACCACTTACGTGGCGCCATTTGGATATCATCTCGGCCATATAGCCCGGTACGCGCACCGAGGGGCCCTGGTTGACCAGCGCGCGCCGGATCGCCTGCTTGATCCACCACGTGCCGTAGGTCGAGAAGCGGCAGCCGGCGCCGGGGTCGAACTTCTCGACCGCCTTCACCAGGCCGACATTGCCCTCCATGATCAGGTCGTTCAGCGAAAGCCCGCGCTCGGCGTAGAGCTTGGCGATCGACACGACCAGGCGGAGATTGGCGCGAATCATGTGCTCGCGCGCGTCCGCGTCGCCGTTCTGCACGCGCCGTCCCAGCTCGCGCTCCTGCTCCGCAGTCAGGAGCGGAACCTCGTTGATCTCCTGGAGGTAGGTTTCCAGGCAGCGCTCGGAAGAAATGGCGACCTCCAAGGTCTGGGGACGGGAGTGTCCGGCTGCGTTCGCCGGGCGCGGGGGAGGCTCGCGCGATGGCTGAATCGACGGGAGCACGGGGCGTTCTTGAGGCCGGCGCGCGCTCCCCCAGGGAGGGAAAACAAGCCTCGCCCGGCCCCGGAAACGCCTTCACAGCGGGCCGCAAACAGGCAAGATCGCTGGGTGCGGCGCCTCCGCGCGTCCGATTCAAATGCTAGGCTCCCCCCAATGCCCGAGACCTCCCTCGAGCAAGTCGTCGACGAACGCCGCTTCGCAGCAGCGCTGCAGGAGCAATCGGCGAGCTTCTTCCGGTTGTGCAACACGCTGCTCGCCCCAGGCGCGGCGCGCTGGCACAAGAGGCACTACTTCCAACTGATCAGCGAGGCAGAGGCGCTCGAGTCGTTCCTCGATGACTACGGTGCGCGCTACAACCGGACCTACTGCTTCTTCACCGAGCTGATCGCCTCGGTGCGCGGCTTCGCCCTGGCCGGCTACAGCATCGCGCACCTGATGGGTCGCCTGGACAGCTACAACCTGGGCCTGTCCCGCAATGCGGCCGGCATGCAGGGCGCATCGCGCTCGATCGACGACTGCTGGACCTTCATCAATCACTCGATCCGCGACATGCTGCTCGCCTGCCGCGGCGAGGCGGAGCGACTGGGCATGCACGTCTCGCGCGAGGCGCTGCCGGAAGCGAGCTTCAAACCGCTGATCGCCAAGCAGAAGCTCCCCCGCAACGTCGACCAGACCGAGCCCCAGGACGATCGTCAGAAGGCGGCGGAGGTCGCGTCGAAGTACCTGCAGGCCTGCGAGATGCTCGAGGAGCTGGGCGTGCGGCGCCTGTCCGACCCCGAGGAGCGCCGCGCCTTCCTGCTCTCGCACTGCAACGAAGAGCAGGCGCGCGTCTACGAGGCGACCGTCCACAACCTGCAGTCGGCCTACGACACGCACCTGAAGAGCTCGCAGATCGAGTCCGGCGACGAACGCCTGGGCCGCCTGCGCGGGCACGTGTCCGCCGCCCTGCACCTGCTCGAGTCCGTCACCTACCTGACGCACTTCTACGAGCGCCACGAGACCGACCTGCGCAGCAACGAGGCGAAGGTCCGCATCGGGATGATCGTGGACAAGGTCCGGGTGCAGGACATGATCCTGAATCACCTGCTGTTCTGGGCCGACCTGTTCATGCAGTCGGGGCGCCCGGTGGCCGAGGCGGTGCTGCCCCAGTACACGAATGCCCAGGAGCTGACCGTCGAACTCGGTGAAGAGCTCGAGCTCCACGCTCGGCCGGCCTCACTGATCGTCGGCATCGTCAATCACTACGGAACGCCGGTGGAGATGGAAGTCGCCGGGCGCCGTTGCAACGCTGCTTCGATTCTCGAGCTGCTGGTCACCGTCGGCTCGCACCCCGGCGAGAAGCGCTACGTGTTCCGCGGTGACGAGAAGCCATTGGCGGACATCGCGACGCTGTTCCGCTACGGGCTGGGAGAGATGGGGATCGACCAGCTCCCGAGCCAGCTCGCGTATTTGCGGTCCAAGTAGCGGCACGAGCGGCGCCGGGCCGCGTGAGCCGGCGGATGCGGGCCTAATCAGCGGGTGCGGGCCGCGCCGGCCAAAGCAGCGCAGCCAACCACGCCAGCCCGGCCGCACAGCCGATCGAGTATCCGCTCGAGTGCGGGCTGAGCAGCCAGCCCCCCGCGAGCAGCAGCGGTCCACCTAGCCCCATGCGCGAGGGAAATGCCCGCGTCCACCACCACCCGCTCCCGATTGTCCACGCAAGGCAGGCCGCGCTGAGGTCCAGTTCCGGAGGCGCCAGCGGCCCGGCGGTATGGACGTGTCCGTGCTGCAGGCTCGCCAGACCGATGCTGATCCACGGCAGCGAGAGCGGCAGCAAGGCGAACGGGACCGTCGCAACCAACAACGCAGCAGCGGAGGTCCGCCACGGAGGCGCGACCGCGGGGACCCGCGACATCTTCTGGCGCACCGAGAGCGCGTGGAGTCCGACCCAACCCCCGAGCGCGACCGAGCACGCGACGTGCTGAACCGACACGCGCGACGCCTGCATCGTCACCGCATCCCAGCTCATCCAGGCAGGCGCGAGCTCGAGCGTGGCGAGCACCAGCCAGGCCAGACCGGCCCAGGTCAGCGCCTGCAATCGCGGAAGGTCCAGCGGCGAGCCCAAGGAACCGGTCGGGTTCATCGCACAGTCCAGCCTAGTCGATCGCGATCCACTACTTCTAGTATGTACCGGGCGCCGAGCCTCGACATCTTGCGGCCCCCTCGCTACATTCTCGTCCGCACCGGAGGTATGAGGTTCCACGTGGAACATCGCCCGGCAGGAGCAAACAAGATGTCGAATGAACGCAGGCTCGGACGCGGACTTGGCGCACTCCTCTCGGAACCCGCCGTCGAGGCTCGGCCGACCGAGCTGAATCTGGCTTCGATTCGGCCCAATCCGCTGCAGCCGCGCCGTCACTTCGACACCGAAGCCCTGGCCGAGCTTCGCGACAGCATCCGTCAACACGGCCTGCTGCAGCCCATTGTCGTGCGCCGCAAGGGCGACGGCTTCGAGATCGTCGCCGGTGAACGCAGGTGGCGGGCTTGCCGGCTGGCCGGCCTGCAGCAGATCCCGGCCGTCATCCGAGAGGACCTCGATGACCGCGGGATGCTCGAGTTAGCGCTGGTCGAGAACGTCCAGCGCCAGGACCTCGATCCGATCGAGCGGGCGCGCGCCTTCCAGCAACTGAAGTCGGTGCTAGGGGTGACCCAGGAGCAGGTGGCGGACCGTGTCGGGCTGCGCCGCCCCACCGTGACGAATCTGCTGCGCCTGCTCGAGCTCCCGGAGGCGGTGCAGGCACTGGTGTCGTCGAATCAGCTTTCGATGGGGCACGCACGGGCGATCCTCAGCGCCGAGGACCCCGCCACGCGGCTCGAACTCGCCAAGGAAGCCGTCGCACAGCACTGGAGCGTCCGCGAACTCGAGCGACGGGCCCGTACAGGGCTGCAAGGGCGCCTGGCCGGGCAGGGGACGGGTGACGATGCCGCGGCTACCGCGGCCGAGGTCCCGGCGTGGGTTGCGGCCGTCGAGGCGCGGCTGAAAACCGCGCTGGGGACTCGAGTTGCGATCAAGGCCGGCGCCGGCGAACGCGGGCAGATCCAGATCGACTACTACGGCCGACGTGACCTCGACCGACTGCTGGCGATGCTCGCTCCGCGCGAGACGATTTAGACGTAACTATATAAAGCGCAGGTAGTTACGCCATTGGCTCGCGCCGTGGCGGCGGCCTGTTCGATGGCCTGCTAGAGCCGCTCGGTCTTCTCGATCACGACCGGGCTTTCCGGTCGATCGGTGCCCGCCGCGACGGCGGCCGTCGCGATCGCGCGCGCAACGTCCTGGCCCTCGACCAGCACGCCAAACACCGTGTGCTTGCCGTCGAGGTGATGGGCGTTCGCCACGGTGATGAAGAACTGGCTGCCGCTCTCCTGGACCTCGCCCTCGACCTTGGCCGTCGACAGCATCCACGGGAAGTGGAACAGGCCGCTGCTCTCCGGGTCGAGCTTCTGGTCCGGCCCGCCGAGGCCCCAGGTTTCGACGGCGCCCTCGCGGCTATTGGGATCGCCGCCCTGGATCATCATGTCGGCGCTGATTCGATGGAACTTGGTGCCAACATAATACCCATTTGAACACAGGTTGAGGAAGTTCTCGGTGTGCTTGGGCGCGCGCTCGGCAGCCAGTTGGAGCACCAGGATGCCCGCCGAGGTCGTCAGGCGCACCTTCGGGCTGTTCTCCGGCAAGGCTGGGTTGCCGAACAGGGTCGGATGCGCGCCCCGCCAAGTCTGCTTGGCGGCCACCAATTGCTCGAGCCGGGCGGCGACCGTCAGCGGCGCCGCGCCGGCGATGAGCTCGAGCGGCTCGCGGCACAGCGGATGCTCCGGATGCTCGGCCACGAGCTTCTGAATCGCGGTCTTCGCACCCGCCCAATCGGCCTCATCCAAGCGCTTCTTGGCCTCCAGCGCGCGCGCCCAGGCGCCGGCCGGGGTCTCGCTCAGCCGATCACCCAGATTGAACAGCGTCGCGGCCGACGGAACGGAAATGCCGCTGCCGAAGCCGGGATTGGCGAAGGTCAGCTCCTTGCGCAGCGAATCCCAGCCCTCGGTCGAGGCCTGCGTCGACTTCAAGCGCATGCTGTGGCGGATCATCACGAAGCCTGCAACCAGCAGCGCAACGGCGAGTCCGACCTTCCACCAGCGGTCGACGAACTCCGCGAACTCCGACTTGTCCGCGGGGCGGGCGACTTGGACCTGCGTGGGGAGCTTGTGTGTGGCCATGACGGTGACCTGACCTGCGCCGGGGGACCTGGAAGCAGCGCGGTGGGGGACCGGCTGGTCGCCCGGCGAGCCCGGCATTCTAGGAAGCACCGGGAAACACAACAAGCCGACCGGCGAATGGCAACGGCCCCCGCTCACCGTTCGCCCCCCCCGTTTGCCCTCGGACAGGCCGCGCGCCAAGCTCGGGCACCCAGCACCCCTCCGAACCTCCGTTCGAACCTCGCGATCGACTTCGCCTCTTCCATGCCCACACCGTTCCTCTCGCTGCTGTTGTCCGTGCCTGTCGCGCAGGCCCCGCTCGCACCCGCCCACCTGCATCCGGCCGGCCTCGATCTGTACGTCGAAATTCCCGACGTCGGCGCTTTCATCGGCCTCACGCGCCGCGCGCCGATCGGTCAGCTCGTGCACGATCCGCAGTTCCTGGCGCTGCTCGCGGCGACGATGCGGCAGCCCGAGCTCGATCCCGCGCAGCTCGCCGCGCTGATCGACGGCGCGATGGGGAAGGCGCTCGGCACGATCGGCTTGCCGGCCAACGCACTCGACGGAGCCGAGCTGTCGCTGTCGATCAACGGTCTGCGCACGACGCTGCCCGGGGCGGTCGAGCGCAGCTCCAAGTGGAAGTCCGCGCACGACGAGCTCGTCTCGTGGAACGAACGCGTGCGGGCACGCGAGATACCGCCGGCCACGCTGACCGAGCTGCCCGAGTCCGACGGCGTCGCGCCGCTCGATCCGTGGGGACGCGCCTACGCGTACTCGGTCGATGCGAACACGCAACAGGTTTCGCTCTCGAGTCTCGGCGCCGATGGCGCGGCGGGAGGCAGCGGCGACGCGACCGACGTGTTGATCGACACCGACGTGGAGGCCGTCTTCGGCTCGTTGATGGGGAATGCCTTCGGCTACACCGCCGCGCTGCGCTTCGGTTCGGAGGCTGAGGCCGCGGCATTCCACGAGAAGGTCGTCGCCGCGCTCTCCGCAGAGCTCGGCGCCGCCGGTCCCGACGGCGAGCACAGCATTGCGCGCAACGGCATCACGCAGTGGTTGGATCTCGAGGGCGCGACCGTGCTGGCCGGCGCCGGCGACTCGCGCCATGCCGACGTGCTCGCGCGCGCGCGCGGCGGAGCGGCGCGCAACAGCGCAGGCGCGCGCTCGGTGCTCGAGAGCGCGCACGCGCGCCTCGGCCAGCCGAGCAACGAGGTCGTGTGGCTCGGATACCAGGCGGCCGGCTGGACCGACCTGCTCGGCGGCGTGGCGAGCGCGCTCACGAGCATCTCAAGGACCGAGCAAGGCGAGATGATGCGCGAAATGCTCGGCGGCATGCTGCCGTTCGCCGGCGCTTCGAGCGCGCCGAGCGAAAGCGCGTGGCGCACCGAGTTCGACGGACGTCGCTTCCGCGCTCTGGGTGCCGAGCCCGTCGCGAAGAGCGGTTACGCCGCGCTGCTCGGGCGCCAACCGATCGATGCGCAGGCGCTGTCCGCGGTCCCGGCATCCGCGACGGCGTTCTGGACCTCGAGCGTGGACGGATCCGCGTTGGGTGATCAGTTGTTCGAGTTGTTGGCAAAGCAGCAGGGGCAGAGCGCCGAGGAGTGGCTCGCGACGATGGAGCGGGCTTGCGGCGTCCGGCTCGACAGCGCGTTGTTCGACAATCTGGCCGGCGGCGTCACGGTCTACGCGATGCCGTGGAAGGCAATCGGTGTGCCGCCTGTCGTGGCGATCGCGCCACTGCGCGATCCGGCCAAGCTCAACGTGGGCCTCGAGCGCCTCTCGGCTCTCAAGCCCGAGGACTTCACCGAGCTCGGCGCGAAGATCAGCACGCGCGCCTATCGCGACGTGCCGATCACGACCTTCTCGCTGAACGCCGACCTCGGCATGGTGCCCGTGCAGCCCGCGCTGTGCGTGCTCGACGGGCAGCTGTTCCTCTCCACCTCGCCGACGCCGTTGAAGGACGAGATCAAGCGCCGCAAGGAGGGCAAGTCGGAACCCCATGCAGCGCTCGCGGGCGCGATGAAGGACTTGTCCGGCACGACCTCGGCCTACCACGCGGACTTCGTGGCGATGGCGGCCGACCTGCTCGACATCGCGGCGAACGTCGCGAAGATGATGGGCGGCGACAACCTGCCGGTGGACCTGTCGAAGTTGCCCAAGCGCGAACTGCTCGCGAAGTACTTCGAGCCCAGCGTGAGCCGCACCCAAACGCGCGACGGCTGGAGCCACACGACGACCGAAGGCTCCTTCGGGCCGGAGACGCCGGTGCTGTTGGCCGTGATGCTGGCGGGAACCGGCGAAGTCCTCAGAGTCGCCCCGTCCACCGACGAAGCGAGCGTGAAGACGAGCACCACGGTCGCGGTCGCTCCGGCCGAGCCGACGCAGGAGCCGGCCGAAGCAACCACGGCCGCTCTGCGCCAAGTGCGTGGGGCGCTGGCGGTCTACAAGAGCGATCGGGGCGCGTATCCGAGCGCGTTGACGGAGCTCTCGGCGTCCAGCGCGAACTACCCGCGCGGCTATCTGTCGAGCGGCAGCCTGCCGAGCGACGGCTGGGGCGGCGCGCTGCGCTACGAGCCGATCGACGGCGGCACGCGTTATCGACTCTGGTCCTGCGGTCCCGACGGCGTCGATCAATCCGGCGCCAGCGACGACGTCAGCGCGCAGCCGGTCAAGTAGCGGCAGCCGTCCACCGACCGCGCACGGTTGCGCGGCCCGGCGGCGGAGAGCGGCGAGCCGTGTCGATGGCCGCGCCGGTGGCCGCGCGACCGC
>VGZE01000106.1 GCA_016872755.1 Planctomycetota bacterium | reverse complement strand
TCGACACGACGCGCGCGAGAGGGCTCAGCGTTGCCATCGCACCATTCGCGCGTTCGGCGCGCGCTGCGCCGGCTTGACCCACCCAACGACGCGCGCCATCAGCCAGTTTTCCCCACATGCTCAGGCTCCGCCCTCAGCGCGGCGTGGCGCCGACCGGTGCCACGGGAAGCGAGCCTTGGGCGAGCAGCAACGCGGGCGCCGGGGTCGCGCCTGATTCGTCGAAGTCATGGTGCGGTTCGGGGTGAGGGAACTTCAGTGCAGATCGATGCGCTCTCCGACGCGGTGCAGCTTGACCACGTTCGTGCTGCGCGACACGCCGGGGGGGACACCGGCAACGAACACGAGCTCTTCGCCCTGCGTGACCCAGCGGCGCTCCAGCAGCCGCTCGCAGGCCAGCGCCAACATCTCCTCGAGGCTGGTCAGGCGCGGAAAAGCGAGCGGGCGGACGTGCGCGAGCAGCGTCATCGTATTGAGCGTGCGCTCATTCGGGGACAGCGCAATGATCTCGGCGCTCGGGCGGTAGCGCGAGATCAGGCGCACCGAGTTGCCGGTCTCGGTGAAGCACACGATCTTCGACAGCTTCAACGCGCCTGCCGCGTCGGTCGCGGCGAGCGCGATCGCGTTCGAGAAGGTCGGTTCGGACGAGCGGAACACGACGCGCGGCAAGTCGTAGTAGCGCTGACTGTGCTCGATCGCGAGGGCGATCCGATTCATCGTCGCGACCGCTTCGACCGGGTACTTGCCGACCGCGGTCTCGGCCGAGAGCATCAACGCGTCGGTGCCGTCGAGCACGGCGTTGGCGATGTCGGCGACCTCCGCGCGCGTCGGCCGCGAGCTCTCGACCATCGATTCGAGCATCTCGGTCGCGGTGATCGCGAACTTGCCGGCCTTCAGGGCGGCCTGCAGCAGCGACTTCTGCACCAGCGGCAGGTGCTCGAGCTCGACCTCGACGCCCAGGTCGCCGCGCGCGACCATGATGCCGTCGCTCTCGGCCAGGATCGCGGCAATGTTCGACAGCGCGGAGAGCCGCTCGATCTTGGCGATCACCGGCATGCCCGGCGCGAGCAGGCGCACCGCGCGCACGTCGGCCGCGTCGGCGACGAACGAGATCCCGATCACATCGACGCCGAGCGCGCGCGCCAACTCGAGATCGCGGCGGTCCTTGGCCGTCGGCAACTCCACGGCGAGCGACGAGTCGGGCAGGTTCACGCCCTTGTGGTCCCCCACCAGGCCGCCGCGCACGACGCGCGCGACGACCTGATCGCCGCGCGCCTCCTCGATTTCCAATTCGACCGCGCCGTCGGCGAGGAACACGCGGTGCCCGGCCTGCAGCGCTTCGGACACGCCGTCGAAATCGAAGCACAGCTCGCCCTGCGCCGCGGGCCCGGGCCCACTTCGAATGCGCAGGTGCTCGCCGGCCTCCAGCCGGCGCTCGCGGTCCTGCAGGCGCCCCATGCGCAGCTTGGGTCCCTGGATGTCGGCCAGCACACCGACCGGCACTCCGCGCTCGGCCGCCGCCGCGCGCACGAGGGCGGCGCGGCGCTTGTGATCGTCGGGCGTTCCGTGGCTGAAGTTCAGACGCGCCACCGACATGCCCGCGTCGATCAGCTCACCGATCCGGCGCTCGGAGGCAGGTCCCAGCGTCGCAACGACCTTGGTATGAGCGTGCCCGCTCTGAGCGACGCCCAGGGATAGCCCGAGCGACGTGTTGGCGGCGGGAAGCAGCGCGTTCTGGACCATCAACGGGATCCGCCGCGGCCAGCGGAGCCGAAGCGTGCAGCGGACCGCAGATGGTAGTGAGTTCGGCCCGCTCGTAGAAGCACTGGAGCGGTCGAAGCTGGCCGCCCTCAGCCCGGACGGGGCGGCGGCCGGCCCGCGTCTCAGCGGGCCGCCGGCGCGCGATGGCGCCGCAACCAGTCCAGCAGCGCGTTCAGGTCGGCCGGCAGCGGAGCCTCGAAGCAGAGCGGCTGGCCGGAATCGGGATGAACGAGTTCGAGACGGGACGCGTGCAGCGCCTGGCGCGCCGGAACCGGCGCCTCGCGCGGCAGCGCGGTGCGCCGCCGGCCGCGGTACAGCGGATCCCCGAACAGCGGCAGGTCGATCGCCTCCAGGTGCGCGCGCAGCTGGTGCGTGCGACCGGTCTTGGGCTCGAGTTCGAGGAAGGCGGCACCGTCGAAGCGCTCGAGCGTGCGGTAGAAGGTGCTGGCCGGCTTGCCCTGGCCGCCGGTCGCGATCTGGACGCGGCCCTCGTGCTCCGCCGAGCGCGCCAGCGGCAGCTCGATCCAGTCGCTGTCGAAGCGAGCCTCGCCCTGCGCGATCGCGTGGTAGATCTTCCGCACGCGCCGCTCGCGGAATTGCTCGATCAGATGCTCGGCCGCGGCCGGCGTGCGCGCGAGCACCATCACCCCCGAGGTCTCGCTGTCGAGGCGGTGCACGATGCCGGGTCGATCCGCTCCCTGCGCACTGGGCAGCTCGCCGTAGCGCGCGCGAGCCAGCTCGCTGACCGTGCCGCCGCGCACGGTCGTGCTGGGGTGCGCGACCATGCCGGCCGGCTTGTCGATCGCGACCAGCGCCTCGTCCTCGTACAGCACGCGGAAGTCCAGACCGGCGCGCGCGCCGGGTCGGACCTCGTCCTCGAGTTCGAGGTGCACGCGCAGGGCGGCGCCGGCCGCGACCAGCTCGGACGGTCGGGTGACCACGACGCCGCCGAGTTCGACCTGACCGGCCTCGATCACGCGGCGCAGGCGCTCGCGCGACCAATCCTCGACCAGCGCCGCGAGCGCGCGATCGAGGCGCAGGCCGTCGAGCTCCTGCGGGATGACGTATTCGCGCGTCCGTGAGCCGGGCATCCGGGCATTGTGGCATGCGCGGGGTTCGGCTCGTACCCTCGACCGGGAGCGCGGCTACAAGGATCGACGACGAGGCCCACCGCGGGCACGAACGAGCAGCCACCCACGATGGGACCCGAGCACCCGACTCCGCCCCCGCCCCAGCGGCCCTTATCGGTGCTGCGCAGCGGGCTGGTGGGAACTGCACTGTTTGCGCTGGCCGCCGCGTCGCCGGCTCGCGCTCAGCAACCCGAGGCTCCGCTCGCACCTGGCCTGATCCGCCTGCCCGGCGGCCGCACGCAGGTCGGCACGGACATCGCTTCGGCGCGCCGCTGGATCGCCGAGGGCGGCGGCGCGGAGATCGCCAGCGAGACGCCGCGACACGAGGTCGCGGTCGCACCGTTCCAACTGATGCCGACCGAACTGACGCGCGAACAGTTCGAGGTCTATGTGCGCGCCACGGGCGCCAGGCCGCCGCACGACTGGGCTGCGGAGGCGCTCGAAGCGGCGCGCTCCGCGCACGTGGAGGCGCAGTCGCGGCAGAAGAACGCGACCGGCACGGGGAAAGACCTGACGCCGCGCGCTTTCCAGCCACTGGATTGGTGGGACAAGCATTGGACCGAGGCGGCCTGGCAGGTCGCGCCCGAGCATGCCTCCCAGCCGGTGGTGAACGTCGCGTTCGAGGAGGCCGCGCTCTACGCGCATTGGGCCGGGCTGCGTCTGGTGACCGAGGTCGAATTCCAGCACGCGGGTCGATCCGGCGGGACGGCCGCCTATCCGTGGGGAGATGCTTTCGCGCCGGAACGCGCGGCCACCTGGGAACGCGGCATCGCGCATCCCGAGAGCGTCGGCTCCTTCGCCGCGGGCGCGACGGCGTTCGGCGTGTTCGACCTGGTTGGAAATGTGTGGGAGTGGACGACCAGCGAGTGGTCGCCTTTCCCCGGGTTCAAGCCGCTGACCGTGGAAGTCACGGTCGGACCTGGCAAGCAGCTCGCGCAGTTGGAGCCGTCCTGGGATCTCGGTTGGCGTGTGGCGGTCGGCGGCGCCTTCGATTCGCGGCGGTACGAGGCGCGCGTTTCGGCGCGCGTTGGGCTGGACCCGGGCGAGCGGCGCGCGAACCTCGGGCTGCGCTGCGCGCGCTCGAACGAACTCGGACTCGATCGGATCGAGTGGTGGTACACGCGCGTGCTGGGGCCTGAGGCGCGCCGCGCGCTGCCACGGCTCGATGCGCTGTCCGGCCTCGCCGCGGAACGCTGGAAGGCCCGGACTCCGCCTGCGCGCCCGCCGGGTTACGTGGTGATCGAACGCTACGACGCGCTGTTCGCCTTGCCCGTGGCGCGACTCGACGTCGGCTCGCGCAAGAGTCTGGAGGCGCGCGCCGCCGACAGCGGAGGATCCCTGCTGATCGGTGTGTTCGAATCCACGCTGCCGCTCGACGCGCCCGCGTTGGAGCCGGGCGTGTACTTGCTCGCGTGGCGCATGCGTCAACCGCTCGGCACCACCTCGCGCAGCCCGTTCGGCAAGGTGCTGCCGGAATCCACCGGCATGGACGAACTCCTGTTCCTCGATCGCAACGGCGAGTTCATCGGCCGCGTCAACGGGATCGCAACGGAATTCGAGCGCCGGGCGCCGCGCGCGAGTACGGCGGCGCCGCAGGCCGCCGTCAGCGCGAATGGGCGCGACGCGCGCATCCTGCTGCAACTATCGATACCGACCTCGGTCGAGGAAGTTGCGCTGAGCCTGCGCTGCGAGCTCGGGATGCAGGCCGCGCAGCTCGAGGGTGCCTGGTCGGGATTGCGCGGACAGGGCCTGTGAGGCGGCGGCGGCGATGCGCCTTGCGCTGCCCGAGGCCAATCCGACGCTGGCGCTGACGGCCTCGCTGGCCGTCACGTTTCCGTTCAATGTGACGCTCGGGATCCCGCTCTACCACGAGCTGGCGAAGTGGCTTGCGCAGCCCTGAGCGGCACGAGGGAGTCCAGCATGGAGACTGCTATGTCGGATCGAAGTCGCTCGATGAAGCTGGTTACGATCGTCTGCGAGGAAATCGCAACCAAGCAGTTGCTGCGCATCGTTGCCGACAGCGGCGCGCACGGCGCGACCCTGAGCCGCGCCTCCGGCGTCGGCCGCCATGGGAAACGCGCGGCGGATATCGGGGAGTCGGCCAATGTGCGCGTCGAAGTCGTCTGCGCGGGTGAAGTCGCCGAGTGCCTGATCTCCGCCGTCGAGCGAGAGATGTTCCGGCACTACGCGTGCACGGTCTGGGAGTGCGACGTGCGCGTGCGTCGTCCCGAGAAGTTCTAGCGCCCGGATGTGCGGAGCCCGATTTCCGGATGGTCTGAGGCTTGCGTGGGCTACGAACTCGACGACCTGCCTGCGCGCTACCGCGCGAAGGTGCGGGCCGCGGGCCTGCCTGCCCCCGCCGACGAGCACTTCTCGGCTGCGCCGCAGACCGACCTCGCCGGCGACACCTACGTGGCAGAAGAGCCGTTGGAGTGATTGGCGCGCGCCAAGCGCGCGCGGCTCGCCGCGGTGTCGGCGAAGTCCGGCTCGCGGAAGGGCAGCATGAACTTCTGCAGCAAGGTCGGCTCGCCCGGGCCGATGCCGGTCTGCGTGACTTCGCCGCGCGAGTAGGTGCCGAACAGGCGGTCCCACAGGATCGCGTTGCAGGCGAAGTTGGTGTTGCTGGTCTCGAAGTGGCTCGAGTGGTGACGACGGTGCTGATTGGCCGAGGTCACGATCCAGTTCAACCCGGGCATCTCCATGCGCACGTTGGCATGCGCCGCGGCGGTGTTCACCACGATCAGCACCGTGGCCCCGCCCACCGCCTCCGCCCCGGCTCCGAACACCGTGGCCACCAGCACCATCGGCAAGGTGAGCAGCACGATCTCGAACGGATGATTGGTGCCGACGTTCAACGCGTGCACGTTCTGGAAGGCGTGATGGAAACCGTGGCCACTGGCCTTCCACAGCCAGCCCCAGCGGTGGATCGCGCGGTGGATCCAGTAGTAGAGGAAGTCGCTGGCGAAGAAGAGCAGCAGCACCTGCGCGAGGAGCGGCAGCGCTGAGGGCGAACCGAGGCCCAGCGCCTCGCGCGTCGTCGCCAGCGGCGTCAGCAGCAGAGCTTCGTGGATGCTGGTGAGCGCGGGGAACAGGAAGAAGCTCAGCAGGTACAGGCCGACGAGTTGCAGGCGCTGGCCCGGCCGCAAGCGCCAGTCCGGCATCGCCGGCGTGAAGTGCTCGAGCAGCGTCAGCAGCGCGAAGGCGAGGACCAGGGCGACCAGCACCGCATCGGCGCGCCGGTCCATCGCCCACCAGACCCAGCCCGCGCCGAGCAGCAGCACGGGGTGGACGAGGCGCTCGATCCAACGCGGCGCGGCACGGAGGCGGGGTGCGTCGCTCATGGGTCGGCAGGCTCCGATACGGGGGTCGTCGCTGTTGTATTTCGCGAACATCGCCGGCGCGAGCGTCGCGCGTCATGGGGAATGGCGCCCGCGAGTTGGGAGATGAACTCTACCTGCTCGTGCGGTGGGTGCCGGTCGCGGTGCGTACGATGTTTCCCGAGGCTCAGGACTCCGGAGCGAAGCGTCCCTCGCGCAGGAAGCGCAGCGTCAGTTCCTGCACGTCCGCGCGATTCATGAGGAACGAGTGCAGCCCTGGCACGGTGACGTGGTCCTTCTCCCCCGCCAGGTGAGTCTCCTCCACCTGTACCTTGCCGTCCAGCGCGCCGGCGATGACCCCGATCTCCAGCGGCGGCACGGGCAGGCGCGCGGCCGCGCCGGCGGGTCCCAATTCGTCGAGCGGCTCGAGCAGCCACCCGAACCACGGCGCATAGGCATCGGCCGCCGCCGCACCGCGGTTGGGCGGTGCCAGCATGACGATGCGCCCGACATGGGCCGGCGGCGTCGAGCCCAGCGCCCCGCGGATCAGCAGATTGCCCAGGCTGTGGCCGACGAAGTGCACGCGCGCGCCCTCGTCCCGCTCCAGCTCCGCGACGTGCGACGCGAGCTGCACGCACAGTTCGTCCACTCCGTGCCGCGTGCTCGAGTAGTCGAAGGACGAGGTCGCGAACCCGGCTTGCTTCAGCGCGCGCGCCAGCGACCGCATCGACAGCGAGCTGCGGCCCATGCCGTGCACGAGCACGACCATTTCGCGCGGCGGCGCGGGGCTCACGGGCCCGACCGCCGAGCAAGCGCAAGGCAGTAGCAGTGCGAGCAGTACGAGCCGCCGTTCAAGCCTGCCCATGGCGGCGACACGAGCTCAGTGCGTAGGACAAGCCGGCGCATGACATCGGCGGCTCGATCGTAGCACGCCCGGGTTCGCGCTCTCGTGCACGCCTGCGCCGGTCAACGGCTCCGGCGCGCTGATCGCGAGGTCGACCGCCGACGCGGTACGAACGCGCTCACACAGCCATCCTGTCGCCACAGCTCACGGCGTCAGCGCGAGCGCCTGCGTGACGACGACAGGCAACGCGCTCGAGCCGCAGTTGAAGCTCAGCACAGCCCCCTGCACGGCGATCGGGAAGGTCAGCGGCGGAACGGTCAGCGTCGCGACGCCGGCCGTGTTCGTCATCAGACCTCCGACCGTGTTGAACGGCAACAGGGGGTCGATCGACTGGTTCGTGAACCCGCCGAACGAAGTGAACGGGATCGTGCACGGCGACGGCGGCAGGAACATGCTGTCGGGGAAGACGGCCGGCGACCAGATGATCCAGGCTGGCATGTTCGGCGAGCTGCTGAAGATCTGCAGCTGGCCGCCGCAGGACAGGTTCGTGCCGCTCGCGCCGAACGTGCCGGATTGCGTCCCCGATCCCTGCGGCAGGCCGCAGCTCGCGGTCCAGACGAGGTCGTTGATGTTCGGCACGCCGGTCACGCCGGCCTGCGTCGTGGTTGCGGCGATCAGCGCGGCGGCAAGGAGGAGACGGGGTACTTTCATGGGGCTACCTGTTGGGTGGATGGGTGGAATGCGCTGTCGGCAATAGCGACAGGCGTTCGAGGGCTGCTCGGACCTCTGCCAGATCCGCGAATCAAGGGCATCCCCCCCAACCTAGGTGGCACAAGGGCTGGGACCGCCCGCGGTACCATCCACGCCATGCCTACGGCGCCTTCTCCGATCCGTTCGCCTGAGCTTGGATTCCTCCGCGACCTCGGCGCGCATTTCGACGCAGGCTTGATCCCCTGCCTCGCGCTCCTCACAGCGTTCGCGCTCAGCCTGAGCAGCGCGAGTTGCCGCGCTTCCGAAGTGACCGCCCCCGAAGTGACAGCCCCGGACGCGATCGCCCCCGAAGCGACTGCCCCAGAAGCGACGGACTTGGAAGCAGCGGACCCTGAAGCGACTGCTCCCACAGCAACAGTCTCCGCCGCGGCACCCTGGTCGAAGGCTTTCGTTCCGCCGAACTCCTTGGACACCGCCCGCGTGCACCTGGAGCCGCTGCGGCCCGAGCACACCGAACTCGACTTGGCGGCATTCCTCAGCAGCGTCGAGCACCTGCGCCGCACACTGCATTGGGGCAACTGGCCTAGCGCGGACTACACGCTGGAGCAGAACCGCGCGGACCTCGAGCGTCACTGGCAGGAGTTCCAGAACCGCGAGGCCTACGCATACACGGTGCAGTCGAGCGACCGCTCACGCTGCGTGGGCTGCGTCTACATCAACCCGTCCAGAAGTCCGGGAAAGCGATCGGAACCGATCGACGAGCAGTCCACCGAGGCCTCGATCGACTTCTGGGTGATCGAGAGCGAGCTCGCGAACGGCCTCGACCGTCACCTTTTGCAGAGCCTGCTCGAATGGATCGAGCGCGATTGGCCGTTCACGAAGGTGCACTTTCCGCTGCACGTCGAGAACGAACGCGGGCGCGTGATCGCCGCCTCGCTCGGACTCCCGCCGATCGTGCCGAGCCCGAGGCCGCAGCACGAGATCCACGTCTGGCGGCGAGACTGAGGTCCGCGCCACCGGCTGGTCCGGCACTCAACCGAAGCACTTTCCTGTCTTCACGGCCGCCGAGCCGCACGTTCGAGCCCGCGCATGTGCAGTGCCTCGAATCCACCGAGCGCGTCGTACAGCCCGAGCTCGCGCGCGCGCGTCGTGTCGAGCGCCGCGTCCGCGGGCCGCAGCGCGGCGAAGGCATCGCACGAACGGGGAACGGCATCGAGCCGGGCGCGCGCGGCCGCAGGCTCGATCCCGCCGGCCGCGAGCAGCTCGAGGCCGAGCTCATGGCGCGACAGCCGCCGCGGCCCCGCCACGTGCAAGAGGCCGCGCTGCGTGCCGCGCGCGAGTTCGCGGACGAGCTCGGCCGCCAGCGAGACCTCGAGCGGCGTGCGCAGCTCGTCGACATACAACCGCGGCCGTTCGCCGCGTGCGAGCGCCGCGTGCAACGCATCGCTCGCGCCGAGCTCGCGGCCGAAGGAGTCGCCGTACAAGAGCGGCAGCCGCACGACCAAGGCGTCGCCGCCTGCCTCGAGTACGCGCTGCTCGCCGGCGAGCTTGGTCCGGCCGTAGACCGAAAGCGGTTCGGCACGGTCGTCCTCGCGCCAGCCGCGCTGCGGCGCGCCGTTGCCGAACACGAGGTCGGTCGACACCTGCACGAGGCGCGCGCCGCGGCGCCGGCATTCGACGGCCAGGCGGCCGGGCAGGTCGGCGTTCAGGAGCTCGGCCAGCTCGGGCGCGCGCTCGCACTCGGCCAGCCGCGCGTGCGCGCAGGCATTGAGCACGAGCGAGGGCGCCAGCGCATCGAGCAGCGCCGGCAGCGCGCCGGGCAGGCTTGCGTCGAAGGCGTGGAACTGCGCGCCTGGGGCGATCGGACCCGGGCTGCGGCTCGCCGCGTGCACGAGCACGCCGCCGGGTTCCTGCTTGCTGCGCGCTGCGAACGCGCGCGCGAGGTGCGCGCCGAGAAAGCCGCTGCCGCCCAGCACGAGCACCGCCGCGGGCGGCGCAACGGATCCGGCGGACGCTCCCACTGCGCCCTCGCTATCGATTCGCGGCCGTGCCGCGGACCTAGCGCAGCACCTTGATGCGGAACTTCTTGATCGAGAATTCGGTCCCGATGGGCACGGAGAAGGCAATCGCGCCCACGCGCGGCTTCCACCAGATCAGTGGCATGTCCTCCGAGCTGCTGAACTCGGACGAATCACTGGAGACTTCCCAGCTCGACGCGATCACCTTGACGCGCAGCGGGTAGGCCGTGCCGCGTGCGAGCGCGTCCTCGCCCTCGGTCGTGAACCCATAGACGGGCACGTTGACCAGCGAGCTGACCGGAGCGCGCACGTACATGTCGAACTTGCCGCGCGTGATCTCGAGATCGAGTTCCGCAACGAAGTCGCGCCACTTGTCCTTGTCGCCGATCGAGATCACGCCGTCGCCCTTGGACTCGGGATCGGGGCCGATGATGCGCAACTCGCCGCGCGAGTTGATGTCGTAGGAGAAGCCCGGGGCGGGACTCTTGACCCAGCGCGTGGCCTGCTCGCCGCGCAGCAGGTCGGTCCAGGGTTGGGATTCGATGTACTCGGGCGTGAAGACGTTCGAGCAGATCTCGTCCGCCTCCTTCACCATCGCTTGCATCACCGCATCGAGAGGTTCCTTGAGCGCCTTGTTGGAGTCCTTGGCGGCCTTCATCCACATCGCGCTGATGATGTCCTCGACCTGCGCATAGCGCGTCAAGGTCGCCTTCGCACCGGCGCCCGCCGTCGGCAGGGCCGACAGCTCGGTGTGCAGCTTGCGCGCGTAGGAAAGGTCGAGCGTGCCGCGCATCGAGCCCAGTCGCGCCAGCACGTCGCCGCCGTAGCCGCCGCCCTCGCTCTCGAGCGTGTCGCGGTCGACGCGCAGCGTCTGCAGCTGCTCGGAACTCAGCGAGCCGGCGTTCTTCACATCGGACTCGAGCTTGTCGAGGCGCGTCATGAACTCGCGCTGCTTGATGAAGCCTTCGAGCGACCGCGCGACGCGGATGTTGGCGGTGTTCACCTCTTCCTTGAGCTCGTCGCGCTTGGACTTCGAGCCCAGGCTCTCCAGGTAGGCCTTGAGGGCCTTCGCGCCGTCCTCCTTGGTGGCGTCGAAGGTCTTGATCTTCGCCAGGATGTCCTCGTTCTCCTTGTCGTAGGCGGCGATCGTGTCAACTCTGTGCTTCTGCGTGGCCTTCGAGTACATCATCACACCGCCGGCAATCCCGAGGATCACCAGGCCGGCGACCCAGCCGATCATCAGGACACGGTTGTCCTTCTCCTTCAGCGCGCGCGCCTCGCGACGCACCTCGTCCAGGTCCTGTGACGTGGCCTTCTTGCCAGCGAGCCGCTGCGTCTCGACCTTCGAGCGCGCGGCGCCCGCGATCGGAGTGGGCACACTCGGGCGCGGCACGCTGGCGGCCGGCTTGGAGGCACTGCTTGCCGACCGGGAGCTCGAGGCCGGCGCGGGCCGAGCCGCGGGCGCGGAGTTCGCGCTCGCCGAGCGCGCGGATGCCGGCGCGGCAGCCTTCGCGGCTACCGGCGCGGCGGCC
>VGZE01000105.1 GCA_016872755.1 Planctomycetota bacterium | reverse complement strand
GGGAGCGCCTTGCGGCGGGAACTTCATCAACAGCAGCGCCGGATCGGCGATGTTCACGTAGAGCGTGATGCCAGGGAACGGGATGTTCACCAGCTCGGCGCCGCTCCCCGCGATCGCGATGAACCCGAGCGAACCGCCGACCGCGCCCGTCGCGCCGCAGGTGACGAGTTCGCCGGTGCGGAAGGGCCCGCTGGCGCCGAGGATGGGCGTCAAACCGCCGGTACCGGCGACGCCGGCGCCGCTCTGCACGAGGCTGCCCGCCGTCGGACCGTGCAGCCTTGCATTGAAGAAGGTTTGCGCCCCGTTCGCCGCGTCGTCATCGCCGTCGCCGTCGAGGTCTCCGACCCACAAGATCGACATGCGCTGATCCGCCCCCGGTGTGAAGGTGCCGCCCCCATTGCCGAGCAGCATGCGCGCGACGGCTGACGTGCCTTCGGTGAAGAGGAGATCCGCGTCCCCGTCGAGGTCGTAGTCGCGCGCGAAGACCGACACCGGATTGACCGAGACGCTCGCAAGCGGTGTCGTGATCACCGTGAAGATGCCGGGCTGCGTCGAGAAATCATTGCGGATCCACTGCACGCTGGGCGTCGACCCGAACGCGATGTCCAGATCGAGGTCGCCGTCGATGTCGACCGTCGAGACGCGCATGTGCTGGTAGCTCGATGAGCTGAGGACCGGCCCGTTGAACCAGTAGGGCGGCGCGAACTGGCCCTGGCCGGCATTCCAGCGATAGCCCAGGCGCGACGGCTCGGCGATCACCAAGTCCTGCCGCCCATCGGCATCGAAATCCGCCAGTGCCTTGACGGTCTGCGGGAACGTGCTGCCCTGCGCGAAGTGACCGGTTCCATCATTCATCCACACCAGCGTGAAACTCGATCCCGAGGACAGCCCCGCCGCGAACTCGGTCGTCTCGAGCATGTCGAGATCGCCGTCGAGGTCGAGGTCGACGGGGCGCGTCAGGTACGGAATGCCAGGTTCGAAATCCGGTCCGCTGGGCACGGCATTGTCGCCCCAGGTGTACGCGCCTCCGCCCGTATTCCAAACCAATTCGTGCCTGGTCTGACCCGGTGCGTAGTAGTACGAAACCACGAAATCGACGTCCCCGTCGCCGTCCCAGTCACCAGGGCGCGAAGTCGACACGAACAGCATCGGCGGCACGTTCAGCACCTGCATCGCCTGCCAATCGAGCTTGCCCGCGCCGTTGTTGCGTCTGGAGTACTCGATGTCGGGATTCGCATCGAGATCGCCGTCCCGGTCCAGGTCGCACTGGACGAGCTGCCCGATCCACGAACCGGCGCCGATGGGCTGCGTGTTCGAAACGGCGACCGGCGGCGCCTGGACGCCGCCGCGGCTGAAGTAGATGCAACGGCCGCCCACGAGATCGACGTCGCCGTCACCGTCGAGGTCGCTGACACCGGCGATGTGCTGTGCTCCGATGCTCGGGATCTGGAACGCGTCAGCGAACTTGCCGGTCCCGTCATTCTTGGCGATCTCGAAGTTGCTGAGCACGTTGTTGAGGGGCGGATAGGGCCCGCCGCCGCCGCCACAGCAGACCCCGTCCAGATCGCCATCGGCGTCGACGTCGGCGAGGTCGGTCGCCGGTCCGCCAACGCGCAGCGGACCAGCGACGAAGTTCCCGATGCCCTGCTGCGCGATGACTTGGTACTTGCCCATCCAGGTCGAGCCGCCGAACGCGACCACGTCGCTGTCGCCATCGCCGTCGATGTCGCCGCTGGCGACCATCGTCCCGCTGCCCGCCGGGTAGAGCAGCGGCACGAGCATTCCGTACTGCACGACTCCCGTGCGCCCTACGGGCAGAACCTCGATCGAATGATCTCTGACGGCCACGAGGTCGAGCGGCGCCATGCCATTGACCTCAGCCGGGAGGAGGCCGGTGTGACCACCACTGAGCGGCAACGCTTGATCCACCGGGTGCAGCGAGTTCCACGCCGCGCTCGAGCTCAGGTAGACCAATAGGAGGTCCTGCCCCGGAATCGCGGTCGTGGCAAGCGCACAAACATCCGCGCGCGAGTCGCCGTCGAGGTCCTGCAGCAAGAGGTCGACCAGCGCGCCCCCGCCTGGAATGACGAGCTCGGCGACTTCAGTTGCGACCGGAGCCGCGGGACCGTTCACCTGGAACAGATAGATCGCATTCCCGATGCCGACGGCGAAGTCGGCGCGACCGTCGCCGCTGAAATCGCCGACGGCGAGCGGCTGCCCGTTCGCAACTCCCGAGCGAGTGACGACGGTGCTCCAGACGCTGGTCAGCTTGCCTGCGCCGTCGTTCTGATAGATGCGCAGGTAGGTGTTGTCGTAGTCGTCCCACACGGACATGCCGACCGCATCCATCCGGCCGTCGCCGTCGATGTCGAGCAGGCGGTCGAAGGGCGGGTTGCTGACCATGAACTGGGTCAGCACGACGTTGGGCGCGTCGAAGATCGCCGCGCTCTGCTGTGCGAGCGCGAGCGGGGCGAAGGCGAGGGAAGCGAGCAAGCACGGACCGGCGTTGCGAAGCACGAGGGCCTCCTTGTTGGGATCCTGGATGCACGGGCCGCGCAAACGACCCGGCGCCTGAATCCTAGCGCTCGGTCGCTCCGATGGGGGCGGATTGGCCGATTCCCGCAACCGGGCTGCCGAAATTCAGCCGGCCAACTGCTGCAACGCGTGCAGGCGCGAGTACGTGCCGCCGCGGCGCAACAGCTCCTCGTGTGTGCCGAGCTCGACGATGCGGCCGCCCTCGACGACCGCGATCCTGTCGGCGCGCGCGATCGTGGACAGCCGGTGCGCGATCACGATCACCGTGCGCTGCTCCATCAGCCGCTCGAGGGCGAGCTGCACGACGCGTTCGGATTCCGAATCGAGACTGCTGGTCGCCTCGTCGAGCAGCAACAGCGGCGCGCGCTTGAGGAAGGCCCGCGCGATCGTGATGCGTTGACGCTGCCCGCCCGAGAGCCGGGAGCCCATGTCCGCGACGTCGGTGTCGTAGCCCTTGGGCAGCTCCGCGATGAACTCGTGGATGCCGGCCGCGCGCGCGGCCTCCTCGAGCTCTTGCTGCGTCGCGCCCGGCTTGCCGTAGCGGATGTTCTCGCCGATCGTCGTGTGGAACAGGAACGGCGTCTGGTCGACACGCGCCCACAGCTGGGTCCAATCCCCCACCGCGACCTCGCGCAGATCGATGCCGTCGACGCGCACGGCGCCAGCTGTCGGATCGACGAAGCGACAGACGAGGTCGAGCAACGTGCTCTTGCCCGAGCCAGACGGCCCGACGATCGCGAGCGTCTCGCCGGGGCGCACGTCGAGCTGGATCTCGTGCAAGGCGGCAGCATCCGACTCTGGGTACGTGAAGGACACGCTATCGAAACGGATGCCGGTGCCGAGCGCGGCGAGTCGGACCGGCTGCGCGGCCTCGACCACGTCCGGCTTCTCGGACAGGAGCTGTTGCAGCCGCTCGGAGGCGCCGACGGACTCCTGAACGCGCGTCAGGGCCTTGGTGAAGGACTTGAGGTGATTGGCCGTCTGTCCGATCGACCCGACGAAGATGAACATGTCGGTGGCGTTGTCGAACAGGCCCATCTTGAGTGTCGCGAAGCCGACGGCGAGCAGGAGCACGGCCATTCCGATCAGCCCGAACGCGGTCGTGAACGCGTGCGTCATCGAGATCGCGCGCACCATGCGCATCGAGTTGCGCAGGTAGCTCTGATTGAGCTCGCGATAGCCGGCCAGCTCGCGCTCCTCGGCACGGAAAGCCTTGACCGCGCGCATCCCCTGGAACATCTGTGTCAACGCCTGCACGCTGTGACCGAGCGCATCGAGGCTCTTGTTCGACCGCTTGCGCACCTTGGTCGCGAACTTCGAGAGCGGCCAAGCGAGCAGAGGCAGCAGGATCAGCACCGCGAGCGTCATCTTCGGCGCCGTATACGCGGCCACCGCGAGGTACGCGCAGGCCGAGATCGGCTCCTGGACGAGCTCCTTGAGCGCGATGTTCACGGACTGCAGCGTGATCTGCACGTCCGCGCTGATCCGCGACAAGAGGTCGCCGAGTCGGCGCTTGCCGTGGTAGCGCATCGACAGGCTCATCAAGTGCCGCGCGACGCGCTCGCGCAGATCGATCACCATCTGGAAGCCGGTCAACCGCGCAACCCACGAGAACGCGTATTCGGCGACGCCGCCGACGATCCCGAGCAGCACGAGCGCCAGGCAGACTGCGAGGATGACGACGAAGCGGCCGCGCTCGGGATCGTCCGCGGCGAAGTGGTCGCGCACGGAAACGAAGAAGGCGTGCAAGGCCTCGGGTGACTGCAGCTTCACCCCGTTCACCTCGGCCGCCTGTCCGGGGAACAGCCCCAGCTCGATCAAGGGAGCGATCATCGGCAGCACCGCCGCCTGGACCGAACCTACGACGGCGCCGAGCAGTGCAACCAAGATGAGCTGCGGCACACGCGGCTTCGCGTGCGGCTCGAGCAGCTTCCAGGTGGTGGCGAGGTTCGACTTCACGCGGTTCGCTCGGCTTCACGCCGGCTAGTCGGATGGTACGGAATGCGCGTGGCGAATTGGCGAGCCGCCGCGAAAACGGCACGCGCCCGCCGGGACGGAGGGTCCCGGCGGGCGCGCGAGCGTTTGGGGGCGGCGCAGGGCGCCGATCGCTACTGCAAACCCTCGACCTTGGCGTTCTCGAGCAGGTCCTGGGCCCAAGCGTTGACGCGCATCGACACGTAGTCCTGGACGACCAGATCGCGCTGCGTCGGTTCCGCCAGAGAGAACTCCTTCGTGGGCTGCGTGCGGGAAACCACGCGCGTGATGTAGTAGCCGTAGGGTCCCTTGAAGGGGCCGTCGATGCCCTCGCCCTGATCGAAGAACACGTAGTCGACGATCCCGGCCCCCTCGACGAACATCGAGAAATCGCTCTCGTCGATCCGCTGCAACATCTCGTTGCGATTGACGAGTCCGATCCGACCCTTGTTGCGCAAGTTGTTGTTCAGGTTCGGCTGCCCGACCGGAATCGGCGGGTCCCAGAACTCCGAGTAGGACTCCAGCACCTCGTCCCAGTTCTCTCCGTTCTTCTCGGCCAGCAGCTTGCTCGCCTCGAGCGCGCGATTCTTGGCGTACTCCCAGCCGTCAGGGCGCCACTTCCCGGTCGACATGTCCATCGCCGAACAAAGGATCATCTGGACGTTGCAACGCGCGAGTCCGAGCAGCTTGTTGGCGCGGGTCAGGTGCTTGGTCAGATTCTCGTCGTTGATCTCGGGTTGGATCATCCGCTTGTAGGACTCCAACACGCGGAAATAGGTCATGTAGGCGTCCATCGACGGGAAGCGCTTGAACCCGGTGGCGATCACCTCGAGCTTGAAGGGCGACTGGTCGTACGGCGCCTTGTGCTCCTGGAAGACCTTTGTGAACTCCTCGTCGGACAGCCACATCTTCTGGCGCTGCAATTCCTGCTTGCAGGCCTCGATCTTCGCCAGCCACAGACGCGTTTGGCGCACGCGCTCGTCGGTGAGATTCGTGGTGATCAAGTCGAAGAGCTCGTCGGTCTTGACGTCCTTGGAATTGACCTGCAGCACGACGTCGTCGGGCAGTCCGTTCGAGGCGAACTTGATCACCGACTTGTCGAACAGGGACTGCATGACCATCTTGCGCATGATCATCTTGAACATCTGCTCGCCCTTGAGGTCGGGGGCGGGGGCGGGGGCGCTCTCGGGCGTGGCGCCCGCGGCGGCCTCCTTGGCCTTGCGGTCCTTCTCATCCTGCGATTCGCGCAATTTCGCGATGAAGTCGTCACCGGCGCTCTCCGTGATGGCGTCGGTCGTGGTCGTCGGCCACTGGCGCGGATCGTCAGGCAGGAACACCTTGTCGAAGCGCAGGGTCTGAGCGACCTGCCCTTCGAGCATGCGCTTGGTCATGCCGTTGCGTTCGATCACCGACATCGCATCGAAGGTCGGATACTGGTCGCGGATCTGCTGCAGAGCCTGCGTGAGCAACGCCTCCTGCTCCTCGGCCGTGATCTCGAACTTCGCGCGGTCCTCGCCGGCCGCGACGCGCCGGTCGATCTCTTCCAAGATGATCAGGTCGAGCTTCTTGGTCTCGATCGCCTGCGCACCGGCGGCGTAGACCATCTCGCGCTTGATCACCGACAGCGGGATTTCCTTGCCGTTGACCTTCAGCGGGCCGCCGAGGTCCTGGGCGCTCGCCGGGGCGACGAAGGCTGCAAGGCCGGACAGGGCGAGGGTTGCGGCGATGAGAGTGCGGATCGACATGACTGTTGGGTGAGAGCGGGTACGACGGCGCGCGCGGAGTCGCCGCCCAAATGGGGCCGAAGATGATAGCGGAGCGAGCGCCGACGCAGAGGCGGCGTGCGAGACAATACTCGTACGGACCGGCGATCGGGCTGCTGGAGCCGGGCCTGTCCTCGGCACGAGTCCATCCCTGGGAGCCTATCGCAACCTGATTGAGCGTAGATGGTTACGGACGCAGCCAAGGCCATGTCACGCGCCTGTCACGGGGAGGGTACGGCGCCGCGTTATCCTCGCTCTGCCGCGGCCCCCGCCGCGCATCCCTCCGCGCATGAACTACGCGCCCCGCACGATCGGCTTTCAATGCGATCTCCTGCACCCTGCGGTGCGGGTCGAGCCCGGTCCCTTGCAGCGGCTGCACGCGCGTTGGAGCGAGACGCGGCAGGCGTGCTACGCCAACTTCCAGGTCGCCCCGGAAGGCGTGATCCTGTCGAACCCGGTGCCGGCCGGCGGCGCGGTCTCGCACCTTGCCGTCCTGCACGATCGGCTGCAGTTTCGCGAGGACCTGACCGGGCTTTCGCTCGAGGAGTTCTCGGAGCGGGTGGCCGGCCTCGTGGACGCCTGCGTCGAAGCGCGCGGCCTGCGGCAGTTCCTCGCGCTGCAAGTCGCGGTGCGCACGCTGATCAATCTGCGGCATCATTCCGACAGCCGCGCCTTCCTGCGCCAGGCGATGTTTCGCTTCCGCGAGGAGCTCGACGCGTTCGGACGCGAGCCGCAACTGCTCGGCTTGCGCCTGGCCTTCCCCGGCACCGAGCGCGATCCCAGCCTGCACGTGCTGCGAATCGAGTCCTTCCACGCCGACCCGCGCTCTCTCTTCCTCGAGGACCAGGCCACGTTCCCGCCCGCGGCGATCGCGTCGGCCGGCGCGGGCGCGCGCAGCGCGCTCTCGGCGACCTATCGCTTCACGACCGAGCGCGCGGTGCGTTTCGTCGCGAGCTTCGACGCGCGCCAGAAGGCATGAGGGCGCGCCCGCGGTGGCTGCCGGCGGTGGTCGCGGTCGCAGCCCTCGCGAGCTGCGGAGAACCCGCTCCAACGCCGATCGTGGAATCCCGGCCGGCGCCCGAGCAGGCCTTGCGCCCCGGCACGGTGCTGGTGCTCGGCGGCGTCGAGCTCGGTGCAGCCGAGGTGGACCGCGTCGCGGCCTGGATCGCGAAGCTGTACCCGCAAAGCGCCGACGCGCACAACCGCCGACGCGCGCTGACCAGCTCGCTCCTGCCGCAGGTCGCGCTCGCGCGCGCGCATGCAACGGCGCGCGAGCATGCGCTGGAAAGCGCACGCGGCGCGCGGGCCGAGCTCGCCGCCGGCCGCGTGCCTGCCGGCATCGAGGTTCGCGCGGTCTCCGGCACCTGGGGCGTGCTCGGCCTCGAGATCTTCGGCCCGGCGCACGAGCTCGCGCCCGGCGCGTGGTCGGAACCGCTCGACGGGCTCGGCCGCGTGCTGCTGCTGCGCGTGCTCGAGTCGGACGGGAACCCGCTGCCGAACGCGCTCGTGCTGCGCGTCGAGATCGTCGAGTTCCCGTTCGTGCCGGCGGATTCGACGCAGGAGTCGATCGACCGCGACATCGACACGCAGCGCCTGCTGATCGTCGATCCGGCCTGGGAGCAATACGTGCCGCTGGCCTGGCAACACCGTCTGCGCGCGACGCGGCTCGGCGGCTCGTGAAACGCTACTTGCGGAACATGAAGTAGACCGCGCCGCACAGGCACAGGCCGGCCCACAGGAAATTCAGGCTCAGCGGCTGCTTCATGTACAGCAGCGAGAACGGCACGAACACCGCGAGCGTGATCACCTCCTGCAGCACCTTCAACTGACCGAGCTCGAGCTGCTGGTAGCCGATGCGATTGGCGGGCACCTGCAACAGGTATTCGAACAGCGCGATGCCCCAACTGACGAGGGCGGCGACGTGCCAGGGCTTGGCGGACAGCTCGCGCAGGTGGGCGTACCACGCGAAGGTCATGAACACGTTCGAGCAGGTCAGCAGCAGGATCGTCTTGAGCAGGGGCGACACGCGGAGACTCCTTGTGGCGCCGAACTCTACTGCGGTCGCTACTGGAACGTCGCGCGCACCGCGCTCGACAGGTTGAGACCGGTCGGCGCGCCGCCGAAGCTGAACGCGCCGAGCGCGCCCAGGTACGTTCCCCACTGCAGGTGGAACTGCAGCCCGACCAGCGACGGGCTTGGCGTGAGCGCGAGCGCATAGTCCTTCTCGCCCAGCGCGGTCGTATTGCCCGGCGTGAGCAGGAACCCGGAGAACGGATCGGCGTACAGCGTGCAACCGCCCTCGCTGTACCCGAGCGGATTCAGCGACAGGAACAGGAATGTCGGCACTCCCCCGATCGCGCCGCGCAGCGACAGCGCGATCGAGTTCGCGTTCGACACCGCGCAGCCGACGCGCGCGGTGCCCGAGATCAGACCGCAACCGCCGCCAAGCTGCGTCTCCGAGCCGTTCTCGGTCTCGAAGAGCTGGCCGTAGATGTCGCCCATGCTGGTTGCGGGCGTGACTCCTTCGAACACCACGAGCGCGTTGTCGCTTCCGGATCCGCCGGCGTAGCGCGCCGCGATCGCCGGAACCTCGAAGTCGCGCTGGCTGTCGGACAGCACCGTCGGCGGGCCGCAAGGCTCGATCGTGACGCGATTCAGCGCGGAGATCGCCACGTCGTTGGCCCTCTTCCAAGCGGCCAGATAGGTCTCGCCTGTAAAGCCGACCGAGACGTTCAGCTCCGAAGCGGATTCTGAATCGCTGATCAGCCGCACAGGCTCGAGCACGGCTCCGCCGCCGATCGAGAGCTTGCGCCCGCGGATCAGGTAGGTGGGAAACAAGCCGGCCTTCTGTGCATGCCAATCCACGAGAAACTCGTTCCCGTCGCCGTCCACCGACGGTCGGTACGAGTAGGACGAATCCTCCGAGAGGAGCAACGTGCTCGAAAGGCCCATGAGGTTGATGTCGAACGCCCGCGCACGGACGATGCCATCGGCCGACGTTTCGAATCCGGTCTCGAAGGCAACCACGTAGCGGTTCAGTGTCCCGCCCGAGCGCGAGATCGCCACGTGCCGGATGGTCTGAAATTCGCTGAACACCGTGTAAGCGACCACCGGCGCGCCGAGGGTCAGCGCTCCGGCGGCGGAGACCGTGAGCGTGCGCACCTCCACTCGATTCAGCGAGGTGGAGAACGGCAGGAACTCGTAAGCGAGCACCACTCGGCTGTCTCCCGCGATGCTCTGGCTCGCGATGGCCGGGTGCTCGAGCCTGTCGCCGGTCAGCTCGAGCACGGGTCCGAGCGCGCCGCTGGAGGCGGCCACGGTTCGAAACTCCAGGCCGTCCTTGTGCAGACCGGGCAGGACCTCGACGAAGTTCTCGTGGCCGACGACGAACATGTTCTGCGCATTGCAGTTGGCGACGGTCGGCCCGTTTTCGGGATCCGCCTTTCCGTTCGTCGTGATCAACATCGGAGCGCCGACCAGCCCGCCGAGGCCGTCGATGCGCTGCCCGAGGATGTAGGCGCTGGAGGCCGAGTAGATGCGCGTCCAGGCCACCAGATACATGGCGTTGGAGAGGTCGTACGCGGCCGCCGGCGAGTGATCGTCCAGCGCGTTCCCCAGATCGGCCGCGACCGTGAAGACCGTGCCGATCAGCGGATCGACGAGCAGCGGGAACGCAGCCGCATCGACGAATTCCGCCGGCACGCGGTACTCGAGCAGCCCGTCGCGGAACGCGAGCGAGCCGGCGATCGATGCGCCGCGCGCGTCGATCGCGGTCACGCCGCCCACGTGCACGCCGCCCAGGCCGGGCTCGCTCCACTCGATGCCGGTCGCTGCGTCGACGAACGCGAGCGGCCAGTTGGTCGCGATGCGCTGCGCGACGACCAGATCACCGGCACCGACCGGCCGGGACGCGATCGCGAAGCTCTGCTCGAGACCGCCGGAGTGCGCTTCGTAGAGCGCCTGCACGCCGCCGCCGTGCTCGAGCACGGCGCGCGCGCCGTCCAGCCGCGCCACGGCCGCGCCCAGCGCGAGCGCGGGTCCCTGCTCGCGACCGATCGAAAGCGGCTGCGCGCTCCAGGTCTCGGTCCGCGCCGCCGCGCGGCCGAGCGCCGGCGTGTAGACGATGCCGCCTGTTCCGAGCTCGGCGTGATAGCGCGGTCCCACCGCCCACAGGCGACCCTCGGACTCGCTGAGGCCGCTGGCGCCAGTGCCGGAGGGCAACAGATCGGCTGCCTGCTGCGCCGCGGGGCGCGGCAGGGAGAGGGGTAGGAAAAGGGCGAACGCGAGGAGGCTGGGGTGCTTCATGGGAGTCGGCCCGCAAGGGCCATCCCCATGTCAACCGGGTCGCGAACCGGCCGTTACGCGCATCGCCTCAGCGCCGAGTCTGTTCTTGCAGGTAGGTCTTCATCAGCTCGCCTACCGCCGCGTTGCAACCCTCGGCCGCCTTCTTGCCGCCCTGGTTGGTCGCGACCAGGAACGCGAAGCCTCGCTCGGGCGCCAGCCAAGTCACGCAGTACCACATCGTGTTGCTGCCGTTGTGGTTGAGCGCCGTGCCGCCGGCCCAGGCACGCTTGGCGGTCGCCCACCCCAGCGCGTAGTCGCCGCCTTCCGGCGGCGTGTGCAGGCGCACGAACGCTTCGGCCGGGAGCAGTTCGTCACCGGAGGCGGATTTCCAACCGTCCCGCTCGCCCGACAAGTGCAGCGCCACGAACTTCGCCCAGTCGTCGATCCGCATGTGGAGGGTGCCGGCCGGCGCCATGCCGAGCGGATTGTCACCCGCCGGGCCCGGCTCGATCGGCAGGCCCATCTCGAGGTGGCCGCGCGGTTGCGACAACTGCGACGCGGTTCCAGGCGCACCGCTGCCCGCGGACGCGATGCCCAGCGGTTGGAACAGCTCGCGCTGGATCAGCTCCTCGAAATCGAGCCCCGCGACGTGCTCGGCCATGTGCCCGGCGAGCACGTAGCCGACGTTCGAATACTCGAACTTCCCGCGGCGCTCGGCGGGCAGCGGCTCCGCCGTCACGGAGGCGAGCTGTCGCACGCGCTGCTGCCGAGGCGTGCCCTTGCGATCGGGCTTGACGTTCGCGGGAGCA
>VGZE01000104.1 GCA_016872755.1 Planctomycetota bacterium | reverse complement strand
AAGACGTGGCTCGTCGTGGCGGTAGAGGATCTCCTCTGCAACGCGACCGGTCGGGCCCCTGTAGATGAGGGTCAGCGCGTCCGACCCGTGCCAATCCCTGCTGACGACCGTAACGAGGGCGTCCGGCAGGATGCCGCGGACGACGGCGCCGGGTTGGAGATCCTCGAGCTTCAATTTCCGAGTGGTTCCTCTTCGGGTCAGCCAGGACAGCACATCTTCGCCCACCGCTCGTGTTCATGTCCAATCCGCAGCGCAGGCGTCACTCGTTCGACCTCACCCACCTTCGAATGTGGGTTGTCCCTCGCGAGCCCCAAGGCGGCGCAAACGCTGGCCCGGCATAGCTCGAGCGAGCTGACGGTCGGGCTGTGGCCGAAGCTCCGAGGCGACGACGAGCGGCGGGCGCTTGACGCGCTGCCGGACCTGTCCACCTCCACCCCCGCGTCTTCGTCGCCAGCCGCGATCGGCGACGACGAAAGCGAACCGACCGGGCTCGAGCTGGGTGCGACAGGAACGGACGGCGCAGCCGGGACCGTCTTGGCGTCCTGCTTGGCGTCGCAGGGTGGATCCGACCGGACTCGGACGGACTCAGGTGGACGCTCGAACCCGCCCGGCGGGCCCGAGGACCCCTTCCAGGGGCCTGGTGGTGGTGGAGGCGGCGGGAGTCGAACCCGCGTCTCAACGACACCCGAGCAAGGCGTCTACGTGCGTGTTCCGCGGATGGTTCTCGTCGCGACTTGGCCCACGGACCGGCGATCGCGACCAGCGGACGGAAGGTTCTCGTCTCCTCCCCCCCGTCGCACGAGTTCGGAGACCAGTCCGCTGTGGCGTCCTTCCGCGGCCGCGGACACTCCGCGGAGGACGGCTGCCTAGTTATTAGGCGGCGAGAGCGTAATCATTGGCAGGTTAATGCCGTTCCCGGGGTGATTCACGAGGTGACCCGAGCTCCTCGGCACGCAGCCCTGACCGGAGCACCGCTGATCGAAACCAGTGCGCCCCCACCCAGGATTGCACGGGCAATGTAGCACATGCGGCCGCGGCGCGGTGCAAGTCAGCGTGCCTGCCGGGGCCGCTAGCGCCGCCGCGACATGGCGCGGTCGATGTCGCGCCGGGCGTCCTGCGCGCGCTTGTCCTCGCGCTTGTCGTGCAGCTTCTTGCCGCGCACCAGCGCCATGCGCACCTTGACCAGCGCGTCGTCGAAGTAGAGCTCGAGCGGCACGACCGTGATCCCCTTCTCCTTCACGCGCGCCGTCCAGCGCGACAGCTCGCGCTTGTCGTGCAGCTTCTTGCCGCGCACCAGCGCCATGCGCACCTTGACCAGCGCGTCGTCGAAGTAGAGCTCGAGCGGCACGACCGTGATCCCTTTCTCCTTCACGCGCGCCGTCCAGCGCGACAGTTCGCGTTTGCGCGCGAGCAGCTTGCGATCGCGCGTGGGGACGTGGTTGTGGATGTTGCCGAACGCGTACTCGGGAATGTGCGCGTTGATCAGCCACAGCTCGCCGGCGCGAAAGTGCCCGAAGGCTTGCTCGATCGACGCGCCCTTGGCGCGCAGCGACTTCAGCTCGGTGCCGCGCAGCACGATGCCGCACTCGAGCTGGTCCAGGATCTCGTATTCGTGGCGCGCGCGTCGGTTGGTCGACAGCGAGCGGCGCGTGCGTGCTTCGGAAGCGGACTTCGCCATGGACCCGCCGCGCAGTCTATAGTGCGCGCCGATGAATGCACGGAAGCTCGCGCCGCGGCTGGCGCTCGCCGTCGGCTCGTTCGCCATCGCCGCGGGCGCGGCCTGGTGGTGGTTCGGTGACCGGTTGACCGGCGGCGGCACCACGCGCATCACCGACAACTCCGCCGCCGCGCGCGCGCTGCTGCTCGAGCGCGCGCGCGGTGGCACGCCGCTCGATCCCGCGCGCGGCGTGATGCCCGAGCCCATCCCCGAGGCGGCCGCGCGCACGATCTTCGGTTCCTTCGCCGGCGCCGAGGTCGTCTACGATGCCCACAGCATCTACCGCTACCGCTCGGGGCTGGACCTGCGCATCGGCGTGCCCGACCTGCCCGGCAACGGCTACCGCATGGTCACCAATGGCTGGGGCATGCGCGAGCTCGACGACCCGTCCGCGGGCGCCGGCCGCCCGTGCCTGCTCGCCAGCGGCGACTCGCACACCGACGGCGTGTGCGATGCGCCGCAGAGCTGGCCCAACCTGCTCGAGGCGGCCTTGCGCGAGCGCGCGCCGAGCGCCGAGGCGCGCGTGTGGAACCACGGCTTCGGCGGGTATTCGTTCTACGAGTACCTCGGCACGCTGCGGCGCTGCGCCGAACTCGCGCCGCGCTTGTACGTCGTGTGTTCGTACGCCGGCAACGACTACCTCGAGCTGATCAAGCCCTGGTCCTACTTCGAGCGCCGCGAGGCGCCCGAGGTGCCGGCGGAGTCGATGAAGCACGTGCTGCGCGAGTCGTTGCGCTCGCCGCAGGCGATTTCGCAGTGCCTGCAGCAGGCCTACTACTTCCGCGAACTGCCGCACATGGTCGAGATCGCGCCGCGTGTCGCCGCGCGGGTGTCGAAGGAGTTGGCGGCCGAGGCGGCCCGCATCGGTTGCGTCGCGCTGTTCGTGAACCTGCCTTGCGCGGCGGACGTGCAGCGCGAGCGCTATGCGGCCAAGCTCGCTCCGGCCGCGGAGCGACTGGGGCTGTCGAGCGAGCAACTCGACATCAGCCAGCACCTGGCCGATGCCTGGATCGCGCAGGTGCGCGCGGCCGATCTGCCGGTGCTGGACCTGCGCGCCGCGTTTCGCGCCGAGCCGGAGGATCTGTACTGGCACTCCGACCACCACATCAATCTGCGCGGGCAGCAACTGGTCGCCGCGGCCGTGCTGCAGTGGTTGGACGAACAACCGCCCGGCTCGGTGCTCGGCGCCGACCCGGTCCCGCGCTGAGGCTCGCTGTTGACCCGCTGGAAAGCGGGCCGTAGAGTCTCGCCCCCTTGCCCCTGGATGCCCGGGTGGCGGAACTGGCAGACGCGCTAGGTTCAGGTCCTAGTTTCCGTTAAGGAAGTGGGGGTTCGACTCCCCCCTCGGGCACCATCACTCCTCGCACTCTTCCTCGCACCCCGCACTCTTCCGTGCAGCCTTGGCGAGTTCCGCGCCTCGCCAGCCTGGAAGCCCTTTCCCGCGGAATCGCGGTCCAAGGGAACCGCCCCACGCGCTAGAGCGTCGTAGGCCGCTGATTCAGGCCGTGCCTTCCCCATGGCATTGTCGTCCCCCGCCTTTTCCGCGGCGCCGGCCCGGTACGGACCGGTCTGCGCCTTGACCCCCTGCGAAGTACGGGAAATACTACGAAGATCCCGCGCTCTGCCCAGGAACGCGCATTTGCCGGCCCAGCCTGCATCCTGACCACCCTCCACCCCGGTACCCGGAGTTTTCACCCTTGATTCGTATCCATCGATTCCTCGCCTCCGCCGCGCTGCTCGCCCTGCCCGCCGCGGGCCAACAGTTCGTCGTCAACGCAGGCGCCATCGTCTCCCCCAACGTATGGTCCAACGGCGTCGAGTTGGTCGACGTCGAGAAGGACGGCGACCTCGACATCGTCGTCGCCAACGGCAGCACCTACGGCGCGGGCGGCGCGCAGCAGCAGCACCTGTTCCTGAACAACGGCTCGGGCACCTTCGTCGCGGCCCACGCGCAGTTGAACGTCGCGAACTTCAACGCGCAGATGGTCATCGCGGAGGACTTCGACAAGGACGGCGACGCCGACCTGCTCTTCTCGCCCGCGGGCGCCTTCCCGGCGACCACGATGGTGCCGCGCATCCTGATGAACAACGGCCTGGGCGTGTTCACCGACGAGTCGGCCACGCGCCTGCCCGCGACGACCATGTCGTCGTGGGGTGTGTGCGCCGGTGACATCGACAACGACCTCGACCTCGACGTCGTGTTCACCGACGGCGCGCAGGGCTTCGCGGGGCAACCGTCCCAGGCCAAGCTGTACCTGAACAACGGCAGCGGGTTCTTCACGAACGTGACCGCCACGCAGTTCCCGGTCGACATCTACAACGCTCAGGACGTGACGATGTTCGACTGGGAAGGCGACTTCGACATCGACGTGATCATCAGCGGCAAGGGCGGGGGTTCGCGCCTGTACCTGAACAACGGTGCCGGGTTCTTCACGAACAACTCGGCGCCGGTGGCCGCGGTCGGCACGGGCAACACCTACGAAATCGAATGGGGCGATCTGGACGCCGACGGCGATCTCGACGGCATGGTGCAGTCGATCAGCGGCGTCAACGAGGGCTGGTCGCGCAACAACGGGCTCGCCGCGGCGACCAATACGACCTTCCCCGCGCCGAACGGCAACGACGACAACGAGCTGGCCGGCGTGGACTTCGACAATGACGGCGACCTCGACGTGTTCGTCGGTTCGCTCGCGGGCGGCGCCACCGGCCAGGAGCGCCTCTACCGCAACGACCCGGGTGCCGTGTTCGTGAACCAGAACTCCGCGATCCAGGCGGGCGGTGACTCGACGCTGGACTTCGCGTTCGGCGACCTCAACGGCGACTGCCGGTACGACATGTACACCGCGCAGGGCGAGTCGGGCAGCTTCATCGACAAGATCTACTTCAACAACGGTCCCATGGACACGGTCCGTCCGAGCTTCCTGCGCAAGGAGACGCCGGGCGCCATCGGGGCGACCACGACGACCTTCCGGGTGATGGTGCAGGACGCGATCCAGGACGACGGCAAGGCGCGCAACTACAGCGTGACCTACGCCTGGGCGACCTCGGGTTCCGCGCCCTCGCAGGGTGTCGGTACGGCCTTCCACCAGGGTGGCGGCATGTGGGTCGTGAAGGTCCCGACGCCAGCCGGCACGACCGGTGTCTGCGTGCAATGGACCGCGCGCGACCAGTGCAACAACAGCTCGGTCACCGTGGCCAGTGTCGGCGCCATCAGTTCCTTCGTCGACCTCGGCCTGGGCCTGGCCGGAAGCAGCGGCACTCCGGTGCTGACCGGTTCGGGCACCGTCAGCGCGGGCAACAACCTGACCTTCAACATGTCCGGCTTCGCTCCGGGTGCTCCGGGCATCCTGGTCGTCGGCGCGCTCTACAGCCCGCTGCCGCTGTGCGGTGGCGGCGCGATCGTGCCGTCCTTCCCGCACTCGCCGACCTTCCCGTTCTTCGCGGACGGTGCGGGCGCGGCGTCCAAGGTCGTGACTTGGCCGGCCGGCCTGTTCGGCTGCACCAGCGTGTACCTGCAGGCGGGCGTGCTCGACGCGGGCAGCTGCGCCGGCTTCTCGCTGACCAACGGCCTGCGCGTCACGCAGCCGTAGTCGAGCGCTAGCTTCGAACCCACGGCCCCGGTGCGCACGAGCGCGCCGGGGCCGTGGCATTTCCGGGGGGGGAGAATGAAGTCTGACTCGGGTGGTCTCGCGGAGGTCCCAGCGCAGTCTCAGCGCGAAGAGGCTCGGAGCCCCGCTCCCCGACGCCGCTCAGTACGACTCGCCCGGCGACGGGAACTCACCGCTGCGCACATCGGCAGCGTAGCGGCGCAGGCAGTCGGAGATCGCCCGCCCGAGTTCGCCGTAGCGCCTGACGAAGCGCGGGTGGAAGCGCGTGTACAAGCCGAGCATGTCGGCGGTGACCAGGATCTGGCCGTCGCAACCGGCTCCCGCGCCGATCCCGATGACCGGAATCGACAAGGACTGGGAGACCTCGCGCGCGAGTTCGGCCGGCACCTTCTCCACCACGAGCGCGAAGCAACCCGCATCCTGGAGCGCGCGCGCGTCGCGCCGCAGCTCGTCGGCTTCCTCGACTGTCGTCGCGCGCACCTGGTAGGTGCCGAACTTGTGGATCGACTGCGGCGTGAGGCCGAGGTGCCCCATCACCGGGATCCCGACGTCGACGATGCGCCGGATCGTGGGCGCGAGTCGCGCGCCGCCCTCGAGCTTGACCGCCTCGACGCCGGCGGTCTGGATCATGCGGCCGGCATTGCGCAGCGCTTCGTCCGCGTTGACCTGGTAGGACATGAACGGCAGGTCCGCGACCACGAGCGCGCGTTCGACCCCGCGCGCGACGACGGTCGCGTGGTAGACCATCTGGTCCATCGTCACGGACACCGTCGTGTCGAGCCCCTGCACCACCATGCCGGCGGAATCGCCGACCAGGATCACGTCCACTCCGGCCTGATCGATCAGCTGCGCGAGCAGGAAGTCGTAGGCGGTGAGCGCCGTGATGCGCTGGCCGCGTGCCTTGAGCGTCGAAAGCGAGCGGGTGGTGACCTTGCGCCCGCGCGCGTCGCGCTCCTGCTCGCGGGGCTGCTCGCCGGAATCGTCGGGGACCGTCACGTGCCAGCCAGTCTACGCCGCGCGCTCGGGCGGCGCAGCGAGTTTCGTCGCCCGGCTTGATAGACTCCCGCCCCCCGTTCCGCCGGCCCCTCCCGCAGAGTGAATCCTCCCCCCACTCCCCGCCCTGACGTGCGCGCCGCGCTGCTCGCCGATCTGGGGATCCCCGACCGCGACGTGCTGTGGATCCCCGCAGGGGAAGATCCGGAGGCGGCGACGGCGGAGCTGGCCCCCGCCCAGAATGCAGGTGGGGACGCGGGCTGCCTGGTGCTGGCCTTCGATCGCGAGCGCCCCGAGCCCGAGCTCGCGCGCTGGCGTGAGGCGCTCTGGCCGACCTGGCATGCGATCGCCAGTTGCCGGCTGCGCGACGGCGAGCTCTCGCGCCGCACGCTGCAGGGGCGCGCGGTGCTGGGCAAGGTCGAGGGCAGCGGCGGGCAGTGGGTCGTGTTCCGGCAGCGGCTGGACGTGATGTCGCAGCGCAGCACGGTGGCCAAGTTCGACCAGAACGCCAAGGGCTGGGACGGTGATCCGAACTCGCCTTCCTACCCTCACCACCGCTGGATGCGCCGCTACGTCGGCTGCTACGCGGCAGCCACGCCGGGGGCGCGCATCCTCGACTTCGGTTCGGGGGCCGGCTGGTGCGGAATCGAGGCGGCCCGCGCCGCGAACGCGCGCGAGCTGTGCGCCTTCGACCCCAGCCCGCAGATGGTCGAGCTGGCGCGGCGCAATGCCGAGGCCCACGGGATCGCTCACTTTCGCGGCGAGCCGGGCTTCGGCGAGGCGCCGCCCTTCCCCAAACCCGGGGAAGCGCCGTTCGAGCTCGTGATCAGCTCCGGTGTGATCTCCTTCGTGCCAGAGGTCGAACCGTGGCTGGATGGTCTGGCGGCCTGCGTGGCGCCCGGCGGACGCCTGATCATCGGCGACATCGATGCGCGGGCCTACGGCTTCGCGCGGCGTCGTCGCAGCAAGCTCTTGCTGCCGGTGCGCGAGCTCAACGCGAAGACGCCGCTGGAAGTGCGCGGGTGGCTGGAACGCCGCGGCTTCCGCTTCGAGCGCGGCTCCGGCTACCAGCTCACCTGGCCGGTGCCCCAGGCGATGGAGTACAGCGAGCGCAAGCTGGGCGGAGTGCTGCAGCGGCCGCTCCTGTGGGCCAATCAACTCGGCGCGGCGCTCGACAAGTCGCTCGGAGGCCGTGCCTCGCACGCGTTCGACTCGTGGGTGATGACGCTGGTCCGCGGCTGAGCGCGGTGCTCAGTCCGCGCGCGGACCCAGCGAATAGTCGATCAGTCGCGCCAGCTCCTGGCGCATCGTGCCGCGCGAGACGATCGCGTCGAGCATGCCCTTCTGCATCAGGAATTCGGAGCGCTGGAAGCCGCTGGGCAGCTCCTGTCGCAGCGTCGTCGCGATCACACGCGGTCCGGCGAAGCCGATCAGCGCACCCGGTTCGGCCAGCACCAGGTCGCAGACCGACGCGAAGGAAGCCGTCACGCCGCCCGTGGTCGGGTGCGTCATCACGCAGATCGAGAAACCGCCGGCGGCGTTCAGGCGCGCCAGCGCGGCGCAGGTCTTCGCCATCTGCATCAAGGAAAGCGCGCCCTCGTGCATCCGCGCGCCGCCCGAGGCGGTGAAGACGACGAAGGCACGCTTCTCGCTGCGCGCCAGGTCGGTCGCGAGCGCGATCTTCTCGCCGACCACCTCTCCCATCGAGCCGCCGAGGAAGCTGAAGTCGAGCACGGCCAGCGCCACGCGCCGGCCCAGGATCTCGCCGGTCCCGCACAACAGCGCATCCTGCTGACCGAGCCGGTTGCTCGCGGCGGCCAGCTTGTCCTGATAGGAGCCCTTCTCGCGGAACTTCAGGCGATCCAGCGGAGCGAGCTCCGAATAGTGCTCGACCCACGTGCCCGGATCGAGCGTCAGCGCGACGCGCTCGCGTCCCGGCAGCGTGAAGTGGAAGTCGCACGAAGGGCAGACGCGGTCCTTCTGCTCCAGTTCCTTGCGGAAGATCACGCTGGCGCAGGACTCGCACTTGAGCCACAGACCGCCGGGCATGTCGCGCTTCTTGGAGAAGCGCAGGCGCGCCAGCCGTCCCTCGCGCTTCTGGCCCGCGCCATCTCTGCTCTCAGGGCCGTTCTCGGCGCCGTTGCCGGGGGCGGCGACGTCCGGTGGCAGCTCGCCCGGCGCCTCGAGCGGGTCGCTCATGCGCTGCCTCCCGAGCGCGCGCTGCGCGCGGCCGCTCTGAACGCGGCGATGGTCGCGCGCATGTCGGGCGCGCCGAAGATGGCCGAGCCCGCGACCAGCGCGTCGGCTCCCGCCGCCGCGCACTGCGGCAGCGTGGACGCGTTGAGTCCGCCGTCCATCTCGACGTAGCCGCGGTAGCCGCCCGCGCGCAGCTGGCGCGTCTTCGCGAGCACCTCGGGCATGAACTTCTGGCCGCCGAAGCCGGGGAACACGCTCATCACCAGCACGAGGTCGACGAATTCCAGCCACGGCTCGATGCGCGCGAGCGGCGTGTCCGGATTCAGCGCGACGCCGACCTGCGCGATCCCGGCGGCGCGAAAGCCCGCGGCGATTTCGCGCGCCGGCGGCCGCTTCCAGGCCGTGCCGGGTCCCTCGGCGACCTCGGCGTGGAAGGTCAGCACGTGCGCACCGGCCGCCGCGTACTGCTTCGCGTAGCGCAACGGCTCCTCGATCATCAGGTGCACGTCCAGCGGCTTCTTCGCGACCTTCGCGATGGCTTCCACCAGCGGCGGGCCCAGCGTCAGGTTCGGCACGAAGTGGCCGTCCATCACGTCCACGTGCAGCCAGTCGGCTCCGCAGGACTCGACGCGCTCGACCTCTGCGGCGATGCGCGCGAAGTCGCAGGACAACAGCGACGGGGCGATCACGACGCGCGGCTCGCGGTCCGCGCCGGTGCTGGAGGTGGCGCTCGGCATGGCAGTGGCGTGGGACACGGGCTCGGGCATTCTAGTCTCGGCCCGCGGCCGCTGTCGCGGCCCTTCCACGCGGACTGCGCGGCGCGCATGCTGCGCGTCGATGGGCGGCCACATCGCCATCTGGACCCCCGCGACGCCCCACTCGCGCAGCGGGAATCGCGTCACCGCGCTGCGCATCGCGCTGCTGTTGCGGCGGGCGGGGCGCACGGTCTCGCTGCACGGTCCCGGCGAGGCAGGCGCCGCGCGTGCCGACGTTCTGCTGGCGCTGCACGCGTTCAAGTGCGCCCGCGTCGCGCGGCGCTGGCGCATGGAGCGCGGCGCGGCGCCGCTGGTCGTGCTGCTGAGCGGCACCGACCTGTACGTCGATGCGCTCGAGCCCGCGACGCGCGCGGATTTCAGCGCGACGCTCGCGACGGCGACGCGCGTCGTCGCACTGCAGCCGCGCGCGCTCGTCGGACTCCCGCCCGAGATCGTCGCGAAGACGCGTGTGATCCTGCAGTCGGCCCGGCCCTGGCCGGGCGGCGCGCCGAGCGGGCCGCGCTTCGACGTCGTGCAACTCGCGCACCTGCGTGCGGTCAAGGATCCGCTGCTCGCGGCCCATGCGGCGCGCCTGTTGCCACGCGCTTCGCGCCTGCAGGTCCGGCATCTGGGCGCAGCGCTCGATCCCGAGCTGGCGGCCGAGGCGCGCGCGGAGATGGAGCGCAATCCGCGCTACCACTGGCTCGGCGAGCGACCGCGCGCCGACGCGTTGCAGCTGGTGGCAGGCGCGCGTGCCTTCGTTCAGACGAGCCGCGCCGAGGGCGGCTCGAACGCGGTCGTCGAGGCGCTCGTCAGCGGCACGCCGGTCCTCGCCACGCGCATCGAAGGCAATGTCGGGCAGCTCGGCGCCGACCACCCCGGGCTCTTCGAGGTCGGCGATGCACAGGCGTTGGCGGCGCTGCTCGAACGCCTCGAGCGCGAACCGGCCCTCGAGCGCTCGCTGCGCGCGCGCAGCGGCGAGTTGGCTGCACGGTACGCGCCCGAGCGCGAATCCGAGGCCTGGCGCGCGCTGCTGGCCGAGTTCGGGCTCTAGCCGCGGCCCGCGGCGCGGCGCAGGCGGTCGGCGATGGCGCTGCCGAGCGCGCGCTCGGCGGGCAGCACGGCCAGGATGCGCTCGCAGCCACGCGCGTCGAACGCGTGCAGGGCCGCATACAAGGCCCGCGCGGCCGCGGCCCCGTCGGCGGGCAGCACGACCACGTCGGGGTCGGACGTCGCTGCCGCGGCGACCACCTCGTGCGGAACGAGCGCCGCGATGCGCTCGCCGCGCGCGCGCGCCTGTTCCAGCGCGCGCCGCCACTCCCCCGCCGCCGCGAGTTCGACCCGCGCGCGCGGCGCGTAGTGCAGCGGGTGCGAGCCGCTCACGCGCGGCGCGCCGGCGTCCGCCTCCAGCAGCGGACCGCAGAGCGGCTCGAGTTCCTCGCGCGTGACCAGACCCGGCCGCAGCAGACGCGGCGCGGAACCGGACAGGTCGAGGATCGTCGATTCGATGCCGCCGCGGCACGGGCCGCCGTCGAGCACGCACAACTCGTCTCCGAAGGCCGCTCGCACGTGCTCGGCCGAGGTCGGCGACAGTTGCTGGAAACGATTGGCGCTCGGCGCCGCGAGCGCCACGCCGGCGCGCGCGATCAGCTGCTGCGCCAGCGCATGGGCCGGCACGCGCACTCCCACCGTGGGCTGACCGCCGGTCACCGCATCGGGAACGGCGTCGGAACGTTCGAGCACCAGCGTGAGCGGGCCCGGCCAGTAGCGCTCGGCGAGCAGCCAGGCCAGCGGCGGGATGTTGCGCGCATGGCGCTCGAGGTCGCGCGCCGCGGCCAGGTGCAGGATCAACGGGTGCGCGCGCGGTCGCCCCTTCAGGTGGAAGACCCGTTCCAGGCCTCGGGGACTGTCGATGCGGGCACCGAGCCCGTAGACCGTCTCGGTCGGAAAGGCCACCGGCTCGCCGCGCGCCAGGCAGGCCAGCGCCAGCTCCAGATCGGCTCCAGGGATGCGTGGACGCGACATCCGGACGGGTGGTATAAGGCCTGGGACTCGCCCCGCCATGAATTTCTTCTGCAGCTTGTTCGGCCACACCTGGGTTCCCCACACGCAGGCGCCCGAGCCGCGCTGGAACACGACCAAGGACATGGTCGTGCTCGTGCCCAGCGCCGGGGCCGGCGAAGTCCGCTACTTCGACCGCTGCCAGCGCTGCGGCAGCGAGCGCGAGGCCGGCACTCCGGCG
>VGZE01000103.1 GCA_016872755.1 Planctomycetota bacterium | reverse complement strand
GACGGCGCTCGTGCAGGGGCCGCGCGGCGCGACGGCCGAGCGCACCGCGCGCGCGGCGCGCGCGCTGCTGCTGACCTCGCGCACCAATGCCCGCCGACTGGGGTTGGGCTCACTGATGTCGCTGCGCCTGGAGGGCTCCTTCGGCACGCTCTCGGTCGCGGCGGGGGAACTCGACGCGGGCGCGCTGTGGACGCGCGGACCGCTGCACGCGGAGGCCGAGGCGCTGTTGCTCGAACTGGCCGGCAGCAATGCCGATGTCGAAGGGGACCGATCGTGAAGGAAGTCCTCGAGCCGCTCTCGCACGTGGCCGGCGTGCGCCTGGCCGCTCTGATCCTGGCCGACGGTGTGCCGGTGCTCGCGCCGGGCCAGGCACGCGGAATGGCGAACCTGCGCGGAGCCGGCAACGGCTTCGCTGAACTCGAGGCCGCCGCCGGATTGTGCGTCGGTTGGATGGCCGAGCTGAGTCGCAGCGTCGCACCGCTGTCCTGGGACGCGCCCGAACGCGCGGTGCTGCGTGCCGCGCGAGGCAGCCTGGTGCTGCGGCGCGTCGGAGACGTGGTGCTGCTCGTCGTCGTGGAAGCCGGCCTGGCGCCCGAAGAGCTGCGCCTGCCGATCGAGGCCGCCGCCGCGCGCCTGGGCCGCGTGCTGCGGGATCTGTCGCAGCCTCAGACGGCCCTGCCCGCAACGTCCACCAGCTCCGCCCCGGCGGGCGTGAGCAAGGTCATGTCCAACCAGAGAGTTTCGAACGGATCCCCGGCCGCCCGGGAAACAGGCAACTGAAATGGTCCAGATCAATTTCGCTCAGAAGACCGTCAACGCCAAGGTCGTCTACTACGGTCCCGGCATGTCCGGGAAGACCACCAACCTCGAGGTGGTGCACCAGAAGGCGCCGAACGAGAACCGCGGCAACCTGACGAGCATCAGCACCGACGGCGACCGCACGCTGTTCTTCGACTACATGCCGCTCGACCTCGGCACGGTCGCCGGCATGCGCACCTGCTTCCAGCTCTACACGGTGCCCGGGCAGGTCTACTACAACTCGACGCGCAAGCTCGTGCTGCAGGGCGTCGACGGCGTGATTTTCGTCGCCGACTCCTCGCCCGGCTCGATGGAAGGAAACCTCGAATCGCTGCGCAACCTCGAGGAGAACCTCAACGAGTACGGCAAGTCGCTGGCGACCACCGCGTTCGTCATCCAGTACAACAAGCGCGACATCCCGGGCGCGCTCAGCGTGGCCGAGCTCGACGCCGCGTTGAATCCGCACAAGGTGCCGACCTTCGAGGCGGTGGCCGCCACGGGGCAAGGCGTGTTCCCGACGTTGAAGGCGCTGGCCTCCGTGGTGCTGAAGAATCTGATGGCCGAGGCCGCCCAATCGCAGCAGGTCTCGGCCGCGCTGCCCGCGCAGCGCGCGCTGCCGGTCGCGGCGGCCGCCCCGGTTCCGGTGGGCGCGGCCGCGGCTCAACCTCCGATGCGCGCTACCGTCGTTCCGCCGCCGGGGAATCCGACGCCCAATACGGTCGCGCCCGTCGCGCCGGCTTACCCGGCCGCCTCGCCGACGGCAGCCGGTCGCCCCGGCCTGGGACAGACCAACTTCCACCAACGTCCGGGCACCAAGCCCGGCGGCTTCTCGCCCGGCGTCGCGCCCGCGGCGCGGCCGGCGCCGGTGCCGCAGCCGTCGCGCCCCCGCGCCGCGGCTCCGGCCGTCAAGGCGCCGGTCAAGAGCGGCAACGGCCGCATGGTCACGATCGTCGGTGCGGCGCTCGTGCTGGGTGCCGGCGCCATCTTCGCGCTGCTCAAGTTCCTCTAGCCAAGCAAGGACAGCCCATGGAATCCAAGGACAAGCTCCCGAAGACCGATGTCCAAGCCGCGCTGCCGCGCGCCGGTCAAGAACGCGACGAGGACCTGCGCCAACGCCGCCTGGTGTTCTACGAGCACGACGTCGCTCAGCTCGACGCCGAGCTCGACGCCTACCTCGAGCTGTCGTCGGCGCGCTGCGCGCTGCTGATCGACCGCGAGGGGCACCTCGTGACGCGGCGCGGCGAGCCGGTCTCCTCCTCGGTCGAATCGATCTCCGCGCTCGTCGCGGGGTCCTTCGCCGCGACGAAGGAGATGGCGCGCCTGCTCGGCGAGAACGAATTCACGATCATGTTCCACCAGGGCGCCCGCGATTCGATCCAGCTGCAGCTGGTCGGCGAGCGCGCACTGCTCGCGACGGTCTTCGACCAGCGCACGAACCTCGGCATGGTGCGCTTCTACGCGCAGGAAGCCGGCCGCAAGCTCGCCGCGATCATGGCCGACGTCACTTCGCGCAAGGACAAGGGGCCCGAGCTCGGTGGTGACTTCGGCGAGAGCGCCCAGGCCGCGCTCGACAAGCTGTTCTAGGCGCGGCGGGGAATCCCGCCTCCGCATCCACTAGACTGCGCGCGCGATGAGCGCGCTCCCGCCTGCTTCCGCGGTCCAAGCCTCGGCTTCCCGCTCCTACCCGACCGTGGCCGCGGCGCCGAACTACCCGGCGCTCGAGGAACGCACGCTCGCCTACTGGCGCGAGCGCGACCTGTTCCGCCGCAGCGTCGCGCAGCGCCCCGCGGGCGAGCGCGGCGCGAACGAGTACGTGTTCTACGACGGGCCGCCCTTCGCCAACGGCCTGCCGCACTACGGCCACCTGCTGACCGGCTACGTGAAGGACGCCGTGCCGCGCTACCAGACGCTGCGCGGCCGGCGCGTCGAGCGGCGTTTCGGCTGGGACTGCCACGGGCTGCCGGCGGAGATGGAGGCCGAGAAGCAGCTCGGGATCAGCGGCCGCGCGAAGATCCAGGAGTACGGCATCGAGAGCTTCAACGCGCACTGCCGGAGCTCAGTGATGCGCTACACCGGCGAGTGGCAGCGCTACGTGACGCGCCAGGCGCGCTGGGTCGACTTCGAACGCGACTACAAGACCATGGACCTCTCCTACATGGAGAGCGTGATGTGGGCGTTCAAGCGCCTGCACGAGAAGGGCCTGGTCTACGAAGGCTTCCGCGTGATGCCGTACTCGTGGGCCGCGGAGACGCCGGTCTCGAACTTCGAGACGCGCATCGACAACTCCTACCGACCGCGCCAGGACCCGGCCGTGACGGTGAAGTTCGCGCTCGCGGGCGCGGGCGCGCCGCTCGTGCTGCTGGCTTGGACGACCACGCCCTGGACGCTGCCCTCGAATCTCGCGCTGGCCGTCGCGCCCGACGTCGAGTACGCGGTCTTCGACCAGCAGGGTGAGCACTGGGTGCTCGCCGCGGCGGCGGCCGCGCGCTACGAGAAGGAGCTGGCCGGCGCGGCGCGCGTGGGGACTCTGAAGGGATCCGAGCTGGTCGGCCGCGGCTACGTGCCGCTGTTCCCGTACTTCGCGCGCCAGGCGCGGGCCTTCCGCGTGCTGGCCGGCGACTTCGTGTCGACCGCGGACGGCACCGGCATCGTGCACATGGCGCCGGGCTTCGGGGAGGACGACCAGCGCGTGTGCGCGGAGAACGGCATCGGCGTCGTCGTGCCGGTCGACGGGCAGGGCCGCTTCACCGCCGAGGTGCCCGACTGGCAGGGCCAGAACGTGCTCGAGGCGAACAAGCCGATCCTGCAGCACTTGAAGCAGCGCGGCGTCGTCGTGCGGCACGAGACGATCGTCCACAACTATCCGCACTGCTGGCGCACCGACCAGCCGCTGATCTACCGCGCGCTCTCGTCCTGGTACGTCAAGGTGACCGACTTCCGCGAGCGCATGGTCGAGCTGAACCAGGAGATCCGCTGGATCCCCGAGCACGTGCGCGACGGGCAGTTCGGCAAGTGGCTCGAAGGCGCGCGCGACTGGTCGATCAGCCGCAATCGCTTCTGGGGCTCGCCGATCCCGGTGTGGAAGAGCCCGACCGGGAAGATCAAGGTCTTCGGCAGCATCGCCGAGCTCGAGCGCGCGAGCGGGCAGCGGGTCACCGACCTGCACCGGCCGTTCGTCGACCAGCTCGTGATCCGCGAGGGCGGCGAGGAATACCGGCGCGTCGAGGACGTGCTCGACTGCTGGTTCGAGTCGGGCTCGATGCCCTTCGCGCAGGTCCACTATCCGTTCGAGAACAAGGAGTGGTTCGAGAGCCACTTCCCGGCCGACTTCATCGTCGAGTACGTCGCGCAGACGCGCGGCTGGTTCTACACGCTGATGGTGCTCGGCACCGCGCTGTTCGACAAGCCGCCGTTCCAGACCTGCGTCTGCCACGGCGTCGTGCTCGACGAGAGCGGGCAGAAGCTGTCGAAGAAGCTGCGCAACTACCCGGATCCGGAGGAGGTCTTCCGCACGCTCGGCTCGGACGCGCTGCGCTGGTTCCTCTTGTCCTCGCCGATCGTGCGCGGTGCCGATCTGCAGATCGACAAGGAGGGCAAGGCGATCGGCGAGGTCGTGCGCCTGGTGCTCAATCCGATCTGGAACGCCTACTACTTCTTCACCTTGTACGCGAATGCGGACGGGCTGCGCGGACGGCTGCGCGCGGATCAGCCCGGCGTGCTCGATCGCTACATCCTGTGCAAGCTGCGCGCGACGCTCGAAGCGACCACGGCCTCGATGGATGCCTGCGACCTGACCGGGGCCTGCGCGCACCTGCGCGGATTCCTCGATGCGCTGAACAACTGGTGGATCCGCCGCAGCCGTGAGCGCTTCTGGGCGCCCGTGACCGGCGACCCCGCGCGCGACGGCGACAAGCAGGACGCCTACGACACCCTGTACACATGCCTGCACGTCGTGTGCCGCATGGCCTCGCCGCTCTTGCCGCTGTTGACGGAGGAGGTCTATCGCGGGCTGACGGGGGAGGAGAGCGTGCACCTCACAGACTGGCCGGACGCGGCGCTGTTGCCGCGCGATACCGAACTCGTCGCCGACATGGACCGCGTGCGCGAGGTCTGTTCGGTGGCGCTCGGCCTGCGCGACGAGCACAAGAAGCGCGTGCGACTGCCCTTGCCCGGCCTCGTCATCGCCGGCCGGCAGGCGCAGCGCCTGCCGCGCTTCGCCGAACTGATCCAGGACGAGCTGAACGTCAAGCGCGTCGACGCGCAGCCGTCGTTCGTCGACTATGCGGCGCTGCGGATCGAGGTCAATGCGCGCGTGCTCGGCAAGCGCCGGCCGGCGGACATGAAGAACGTGCTCGCGGCGGCCAAGGCGGGGCAATTCGAGCTGGTCGGCGACGTCGTGCGCGTCGCCGGCATCGAACTCGCCGCGGACGAGTCCACGCTGAAGCTTGCGGCGCGCTCAGGGCTCGACGGGCTGGCGGTGCAGGGGCTCGCCAGCAACGACGCCGTGGTCGTGCTCGACGTGCGCACGACGCCCGAGCTCGAGCGCGAGGGCCTCGCGCGCGATCTCGTGCGCGCGATCCAGCAGGCGCGCAAGGATGCCGGACTGCACGTCTCCGATTCGATCGAGTTGTGGATCGATGCCCCCGACGAGGTCCGCGCCGCCCACGACGCGCATGCGGGCTATGTCCGCGAGCAGGTGCTGGCGCGGGCCGTGCACTTTGCGGCCGCGCCCGCCGACGCGCACCGCGCGCCGGCCGAGCTCGAGGGCCGCGAGGTCGCGCTCGGCTTGCGCAAGTCGAGCTGATCGGGCGCGGCGCACGCCGTGAGCCGCCCCGGCTCGGACTTGCAAGACGCCGGGCCGCGGGCATGATGCTGGCCTCCTTTCCCGCGCCGCGGCCCCGTATCCCCATGCACACGCTCGTCCTGCTCCGTCACGGCGAAAGCCAGTGGAACCGCGAGAACCGCTTCACCGGCTGGGTCGACGTGCCGCTGTCGGAAAAGGGGATGGGCGAGGCGCGCGAGGCCGGCCGGCGCATGCGCGAGCGCGGCCTGGAATTCGACGCCGCCTACACTTCGGTGCTCAAGCGCGCGATCAAGACGCTCTGGATCGCGCTCGAGGAGCTCGACCAGATGTGGATCCCGGTCGTGCGCGACTGGCGCTTGAACGAGCGCCACTACGGGGCGCTGACCGGCCTGAACAAGGCCGAGACGGCCGCGCGCCACGGCGAACAGCAGGTGCTGATCTGGCGCCGCTCCTACGACATCGCTCCGCCGCCCTTCGCAGCCGACGATCCCGCCAATCCGACCCGCGACCGGCGCTATGCGGCGCTCGCGGCGAGTGAGAAGCCGCTGACCGAGTCGCTCGCCACCACGGTCGCGCGCGTCGTGCCGTATTGGGAGAGCACGCTCGCGCCGCGTGTGCGCCGCGGCGAGCGCCTGATCGTGGCGGCGCACGGCAACTCGCTGCGCGCGCTGATCCAGCATCTCGATCGCCTGAGCGAGCAGCAGGTGCTGGGCCTGAACCTGCCGACCGGCATCCCGCTGGTCTACGAGCTCGATGCGGGGCTCAAGCCGCTGCGCAGCTCCTATCTCGCCAGCGACGAGGAAGTGGCCGCCGCGCTGAGCGCCGTCGCGTCGCAGGGCAAGGCGCGTTGAATCCGGCGCGCGGGCCGCTCGCCGCGACGCACGGGCAGGAAGATCGCCGCCGCGCGGTCGTCCAGCCGGGCCATGCGAGGCGCTCTCCGATGAGCGAGTCGACTTGAGCGAGCGGGTGCTCGTCACCGGCGGCGCCGGCTTCGTCGGTTCGTACCTGTGCGAGGAGTGGCTGCGCCGCGGCGCCTCGGTCGTTGCGCTCGACGACCTGTCGGGCGGGCGCGTCGAGAACCTGCGCGGCCTGCTCGGGCAGCGCGGCTTCGAATTCGTGCGCGGCTCGGCCGCCGATCCCGGGCTGCTCGGCGAGCTGGTCTGCGGTGTGACGCGCATCTGCCACCTCGCTGCCAGCGTCGGGGTCGAGCGGACCTGCCGCGCGCCGCACGACGTGCTGGCGCGCGATCTCGCCGCGACGCAGGCCGTCACGACGGCGGCGCTCGCGCAGGGACTGCCGGTGTGCTTCACGTCGAGTTCCGAGGTCTACGGTCCGCTGGCCGAACCGCCGCTGTCCGAGGAGCGCTGCGCGGTCGTGGACCCGTCCGGCGCGCGCGGCGCCTATGCGACGGCCAAGCTGGCCGGCGAGGCGCTGCTCTGCTCGGCGCACCGGCAGCACGAGCTGCCCGTGGTCGTGGCGCGCCTGTTCAACGTGGTCGGTTCGCGGCAGCGCGGCACGCAGGTGCTGCCGGCCTTCGTGCGGGCGGCGCAGGAGCGGCGCGCGCTGATCGTGCACGGCGACGGCGCGCAGACGCGCTGCTTCGCGCACGCGCGCGACGTCGCGCGCGCGCTGGCGGACCTGGCCGTGGAGCCGCGCGCGATCGGCAAGCTCGTCAATCTCGGCTCGACCGGGGAGATCTCGATAACGGCCTTGGCGGAGCGCGTGTGCGAGTTGGCCGGTGTCGAGGTGCGCATCGAGCGCAGGCCGCACGCCGCGGTCTACGCGACGCGCTTCGTCGAAACGCGCCGGCGCGTGCCCGACCTGGCGCGCCTGGAGGATCTGATCGGCTGGGTACCGGGCGCGGCGCTCGACGAATGGATCGTCGAGTTGCTGGGGCGCGCGTAGCCTGATCGTTCGCGCCGAGGCCCGGCGGAGTGGAGCGCAGGATCGTGCGCGCGCGGCAACTACGTTCGCCGCCTACGGCAGGACCGAGAGCGGAACCGCGTTCGCCGTGAACGAGAGCTTCCCGCTGCCGAACAGATCCAGGACGGCCAGCGCGTGGTGAGCCTTGACCCCGACGACCGGCATGGCCGCCCCCGGCGGCAGCTCGAGCGCCGCCTGGCCCTGCCCGAACAGCCCAAGGAACGAGAACGAGTTCGAGAGCGGCGGTTGATTGGGCGAGACGAGCGACGTGAGGAAGTACGCGTCGATGTTCAACGGCAGCAGCAGTCCGTCCACGGTCAGGCCCGGGAAGGTGCCCGCGAGCGAGCCGAGCACCAGATAGGGCCTGCCGCCCTGCTCGGGGTCCGTGTCGAGGAACAGCTCGATGCGACCCCCGCGGCTGGCCGACAACTGCTCGCCGTTCGCGTTGAGCCCGCCGATCCCGACCTGGTCGCGCAATTCGCCGCCGGGGTGCTGCGGGCTCAGCACGAGCAGGTACGTGCGCCCGGTCAGCAAGTCGAGCAGATCGGCCGTCGGCAGCGGCGCCGATTGCGCGGCCCAGGCGGAGCCGGCACCGCTCAGGGAGAGCAGCAGCGGCCCATTGCTGCCGGCGGGACCGCGGCGCCACTCGACCGCAGTGGCAGTGGTGCCCTTCACTTGCACGGCGAACGTCGCGCGCTGCGTCGCCGGGTCGAGCACGATCCAGGAGCGCGCGCTCGCAGCGCTCGCGACCGGCGGCACCACGTGCTGCCCCTCGGGCTCGGCATGCAGGAAGCGCCGCGGTCCGATCTGACCGCGCACTTCGCCGAGCGGTTGCGCGGTCGAGTGCGCGTCGACGTAGATCCGTCCGGCCAACAGATCGGCCAGCAGGCCCGCGTCGAGCGCGAACGAGCCGCCGAAGAAGGCGCCGCCGCCGGTCAGCGTGAACAGCACCGGCGAGTTCACGCCGGGGGCGCCCCGGTGCAGGTGCGCCGCCGTGGCGTTGATCCCGACCAGGCTCAGATTGCAGTTCAGCAGGCCGCTGCCCGGATCGTAGTTCGCGCCGAGGCTGCCGAAGGCCGTGCTGGAGGTGGGGGGGACGACGAATGCGCAGCCGAGCGAACTCGACACCGCGACCGACTGGGAGTGCGCGAACCCGCACAGGCCGGCGAGCAACAGCGTCCGACCGAGCAAGCGCGCCGTCGCGCTGCTCGAGCGGGCCGCGTGTCGGACGGTCGAACGAAGAGAGCGCATCGTGAAGATCGGACGGCTGCGCGCCGGCGCGGGTGCCGCGCCGCCGCCGAGAATGCGACATCGTACACGACTCGAACACGGCGTGGTCGCGGTGCAGGCGTCGAGTAGGCTGGGGGGCCGATGCGAACCCTGCGCGCGACGCTGCGCCTGGCCTTCCTGCTGCTCGTCGTCGCGCTGCTCTACCCGGCCGCGCTCGGGACGCGCCTGCTCGGCCTTCTGGGCGGCGCGCGGCCGGCGCTGCGTGCCGCGGCGGGCGTGCAGCGCGCTTGGGCCCGCATCACGCTGTGGGTGCTCGGGGTCCGCGTCGATACCGGCACGCACTGGCCCGATCTGCGCGGCGGACTGCTGGTCTGCAATCACATTTCTTGGTTGGACATCCCGGTGCTGGCCGCGCATGGCTCGGTCCGCTTCGTCGCGAAGGGCGAAATCGCGCGCTGGCCGCTGTTCGGTTGGATGTCGAGTTCGGTCGGAACGCTGTTCCTTTCGCGCGCCCGGCTGCGCGATGTCGTGTCGATGCAGAGCGAGTTGGCCAGCACGATCGAGGCGGGCGTTCTGCCGCTGGTCTTTCCCGAGGGGCGCGCGACCGATGGCCTGGCCGTGCAGCGTTTTCACGCTGGACTGCTCGAAATCGCTCCACGCGGCGGCTGGCCCTGCTACGCGCTGGGGCTGCGCTACGGGGCACCGGATGCGGTTGTCCCGAGTCCTCTCGCCTGGCACGACGGCACGCCGCTGTGGACCCACCTGTGGCGCGCCTTGGAGCGCCCGCGCCACGAGGTCTGGCTGCGCGCCAGCGGCCCGCATGCGCCGCGATCGCGCCGCGAACTGGCCAGCGAACTCCAACGCGAGGTCGCGCGCCTGGCCGGACTGCCGGGTGGGGGCCAGTTTCAGGTCGAAGATTGACGAAAAGGCCGGAATCCCGGATCCTTTGCATGCCACAATCCATCCCCTGAACCGCTGGCAGCGCGTGCCACCCCCCTGGCCTGCGCCGACTCTCCCCCCCCTGGCGCCCCCGCGCCCGGAGCCTCTCGGCCGAGGCAACCCTCCACCCCGCACTTCGAGTTCCCGGATGACCCGCAACTTCCTCTCGCTCTCCCTCGCCACCGCCTGCGCCCTCGGAATGCTGGGCGCGGATGCCGCTCAAGCCCAGTTCAAGACGATCCGCATCTCGACCGGTTTCAACCGGCCGCTGTGGGTCGGCGCTCCGGAGGGCGATACGCGGCTCTTCGTGGTCGAGCAGGTGACCGCCGACATTCGCATTCTCAAGAACGGCGTGATCCAGGCGACGCCTTTCATCGACCTGACGCCCAAGGTGAACGCCAGCGGCAACGAGCGCGGTCTGCTCGGCATGGCCTTCAGCCCCAACTACGCCAGCGACGGCTACTTCTACGTGCACTACACCGCCGGCGCTTCGCCGGGTTCCAGCGTGGTCGAGCGCTACAAGGTCTCGGCCTCGAACCCCGACGTGGCGGACTTTGCCAGCGGCACGACAGTGCTGTCGCTCGCGCAGCCGTTCTCCAATCACAACGGCGGCAACCTGGCCTTCGGCGCCGACGGGCACCTGTACATCGGCTACGGCGACGGCGGCTCGGCCAACGATCCGCAGTGCAACGCACAGAAGAACACGACTTGGCTCGGCAAGATGCTGCGCATCAACGTGTCGAGCCTGCCCTACACGATCCCGGCCGGCAACCCGTGGGCCTCGCCCACGGACGGCATCCTGGACGAGATCTGGTCCTTCGGCCTGCGCAATCCGTGGCGCTATTCGTTCGACAGCCAGACGGGCGATCTCTACATCGGAGACGTCGGGCAGAACCAGATCGAGGAGATCGATGTCGAGCCCGCGGGGGTCGGCGGCCGCAACTACGGCTGGAAGCTGCTGGAAGGCAACACCTGCCTGGGCTCCAGCGCCGGCTGCGCGATCGCGCCTCCGCCCTGCGGCTCGGCGGTCTACACCGCGCCGATCCAGACCTACAACCACGGCGCTGGCTGCTCGGTCACCGGCGGTGCGGTCTACCGCGGCTGCGCGTTGCCTTCGCTCGACGGCCTGTATTTCTACGCCGACTACTGCACCGCCTCGATCTGGTCGCTGAAGTGGAACGGCGCCGGCGGCTTCACGAACTTCACCAATCAGACGGCCACGCTCGCGCCGGGCGGAGGCCTGTCGATCGCCACGATCACGTCGTTCGGCGTGGACGGGTTCGGTGAGCTCTACATCGTCGACCAGGGGGGCGTGGGCACCGGCGAGATCTTCAAGATCGTGCCGACCGCGACTCCGACCGATTGCGACAACAACACGCACTCCGACGCCTGCGAGATCGCCGCTGCGCCGTACAAGGACCTCGATCTCAACGGCGGCCTCGACCTGTGCCAGGGCTTGTCGGCGAACAAGGCCAGCATCTCCGAGTCGGCCGGGGGCGTGCAGGAGCTCAAGATCCACATGGGCGCGAACCTTGGCGGCAAGCTCTACCTGACGCTGAGCAACGTCAGCGGCAACAGCCCGGGTACGGTCATCGACGGTGTCACCGTCCCGCTGAACCTCGATTCGACCTTGCTGTCCTCGCTGACGTTGGCCAACACCACGCCTTGGAATCAGAGCCTGGGCTTCCTCGACGCAGCGGGGCGCGGCCAAACCAACTTCACGATTCCGTCGGGGACCACCGGCATCGCGCCGCTGGCCGCCTCGCACGCGACGATCGTGTTCGACGTCGGGATCGGGGCCGTGGTCGCTGCGAGCAACCACGTCACGGTCTCGATCACGCCCTGATTTCGCGACCCTAGGCCTCACGAGCGCCCGCCGCGCTCGGATCACAGCCGGCGCGCCCAGCGGGCGCGCCGGCTGCGTTTCCGGCGCGTGCATGGCAGCGCGCGCGCCCGGCGATTATCGTTCCGCCATGGCAGAAATCGCGATCCTGGGCGGGGCCGGAGAGCTGGGGCGCGCGCTGGCCGCGCGCCTCGCGC
>VGZE01000102.1 GCA_016872755.1 Planctomycetota bacterium | reverse complement strand
CTGCTCGCGCGAGCCTCGCGCGCGCTGCGCAGCCTCGGCACGCAGGCGTGGACGTCCGCATCGGCGGGTCAGGTCCACGCCGGGCTCGATCGAGAGGGCCGGGCCTCGCCCTACCTGTCGGTGCTGCTCGCCTGCGCGCCCGGCAGGCGCGTCCAACTGCGCGGCACGCGGCTCGCCGGCGGGGCGCTCCTCGGCAGCGCGCGCGTGTGGGTCGACGAGTTCGAGATCGGAGCGTTCGAGCTGGGAGGACCGCTCGAGTTCGGAGTGAGCTGGGACCTGCCGCCTGGTGTGCGCGAGCGGCCGCACGTCAGCGTGCGCGTCCAGAGCGATGACTGGACCTACGCGGAGGACCTGCGCCATACGGTCGCGTTCCGGCTCGACCAGGTGTCGATCGAGCGCTGAAGCCAAGCTGTTGCTGCCGCGCTCGCTCGCTGGATAGTCTTCAGGCGATGCCGCCGACCGAAGCGCACGCGGACCCGCGGGATCCGCAACCACGCGGACCGGTGCTGTGGCTGCTCGCCAAGGTCGTCCTCGGACTGCTTGCGGGCCTGTTCGTGTTCGACCGCGGGCTGGCCTGGTTCGACGCGTCCGCGGACCTCTCGACCGGCAAGACGCTGGTGCGGGATCCCGAGCTCGCCTGGGTCAACCGCCCGGGGTACACCGACGAGCTGAGCACGATCAGCTCGCTCGGGCTGCGCTCGCCCGAGATTCCCGCGGACGCGCCGGCCGACGAGGTGCGCATCCTGGGCGTGGGCGCTTCGCGCTTCTTCGGAGCCGGCGTCGGCGGTCCGCACATGGATCAGGTGTGGGCACCGTACCTGGAGCAGCAGTGCCGGCAGGCCTGCGGCGGGAACTGGCGCGTGTTGAATGGAGCGGTGAACGGCTACTCGGCCGTGCAGGCCGCGCGGCGCGCCATCAAGTTGATTCCGGAAGTGCGGCCGGACCTGATCGTGATGGAGATCTCGCCGGGCTCGCAGATGATGCTCGATCCGTCCTCGGCGCGGAATCTCGTGCACGTCGGCGAGCTCCTGCTGCCGACCGACATCGCCACGGCCTTTCCCGAACCGCTGCTGCCGGCGGCGGCCATGCTGCACCGCGCGCTCAACCATTCGGCGATCTACACGCGCTATCGGGCCAAGGTCACCGACCAGGGCCGCCGCCCGGAGGAGATCGACCGGTTCGTGCTGTCGCGCGCGCCGCGCAGTGCGCTGATCGAGGAAATGCTGCAGCGCACCTTCGACGAGCTGCGCGCGCTCGGTGTGGAGGCGCGCGCGGCGGGCGTCGAGCTGCGCGCGATCCTGATCGCCGAGCCGTACATGGACAGCCCGCAGCGCTGGCGCAACTACACCTTCGACCACGGCGACAAGGGCGCTCCGCCGGTCGGCACGGCGCGGCAGGAACCGCTCGAGGTGCTGGCCGAGGTGCTGGAGCAACGCGGCATCGCCAGCTACTCGCTGCTCCCGACCCTGACGCAGATCGGAACCGACCGGCCGCGCTACACCTGCGACAAGCGGCACTGGTCGCCGGCCGGACACGAGTTGATCGCGAGCGCGATCCTGCAGCACATGCTCGCCGAGGGCCTGCCCGAGCGCCTGAAGAAAGGCCGCGCGACGAATCCGCGCCGCTAGCGCCGCAATGGCCTTCCACTCCTGGCACTACGCGCTGCTGTTGACCGGCACGCTGCTGGTCTACTGGCTGTGCGCGCACCAGCGCGCACTGCGCACCTGGCTGCTCTTGTTCGTCAGCCTGTTCTACTACGGCGCCTTCGAGCCGTGGTTCCTGTGGCTGATCGTGTTCTCGACGGTCCTCGACTACGCGGTCGGCAGGTACATCGGCTCGGCACGGACCAGGCGCGCGAAGCTCGGCGGCTTGTGGTGCAGCCTGCTCGGCAACCTGCTGCTGCTCGGCTATTTCAAGTACTCGCTCTGGCTGGCCGAGCTGTGCGAGCCGCTGCAGCAGGCCCTCGGCACGCAAGTCCCGCTGCGCGAGTACGCGTGGAAGGACAAGGTGCCGGTCGGCATCTCCTTTTACACGTTCCAGAGCCTGTCCTACACGATCGACGTGTTCCGCGGCACGCTCCCGCCGCTGCGCAGCCTGCGCGACTTCTCGACGTTCGTCGCCTTCTTCCCGCAGCTCGTCGCCGGGCCGATCGTGCGCGCGAAGGATTTCCTGCCGCAGATGGAGTTGGGGCCGCGCCTGGACCGCGCGGCCTTGCACGGCGCCCTGTGGCGCATCGCCATCGGCCTGGCCAAGAAGACGCTGCTCGCCGACATCCTGGCGCGCTACCTGGTCGACCCGGTCTACGCGCACCCGGAGCAGTACTCGCCGCTCATGCACCTGGTCGCGTTGTACGCGTTCTCGGCGCAGATCTACTGCGACTTCTCGGGCTACTCCGACATCGCGATCGGCAGCGCCCGGCTGTTCGGCTACGAGCTGCTCGAGAACTTCGACGCGCCCTACCGCGCGCTGTCGGTGCGCGAGTTCTGGCGCCGCTGGCACATCTCGCTGTCCACCTGGGTGCGCGACTATCTGTTCTTCCCGCTGGGCGGCTCGCGCGGCAGCGAGGGCAGGGTCGCGTTCAACCTGATGGTCACCATGGTGATCATCGGGCTGTGGCACGGCGCGAGCACGCTGTGGTTGATCTACGGCCTGTCGCAGGGCGCCGCGCTGGTCGCGGAGCGCTGGTTCGAGCGGCTGCGCGGCGGTCGTCCGTACGCGACCACGCTGGGCCGCAAGGTGCTGTGCTGGACGCTCGCCTTCCACTTCACGACGGTCACCTGTTCGTTGATCCGCGCGCCGGACATGGAAGCGTTGAGGCGCCTGTTCAGCGACTTCGGCGCTTCGAGCGAGATGGCCGTGTGGGGTTGGATCGCGCTGGCCGGAGCCGCCATCACGCACTACATGCCCGACCGCTGGATCGAGGCCTGCCGGCTGCGCGTGGTGGCGCTGCCGACCGCGGTGATCGGACTGCTGCTGGGTCTGCTCGCCGGGACCCTCTTCGTGGTCATCGAAGGGCAGACGCCGTTCATCTACTTCCAGTTCTAGGACCGCCGCGGCAACGGACGTGACGACAGTCTCGGCGAACGTGGCGCTTGAGCTAGACTCGGCGCCTCCGGGGATGTGGCGAAACCGGCAGACGCATCGGACTTAAAATCCGAAGCCCGCAAGGGCGTGCGGGTTCGACTCCCGCCATCCCCACCACGCCGGCCGGCGGCGACGCCGGCGCAGCGCTGCTATCGCAGCGAGATGTCGACGTACTCGCGCTGGTGCCCGCCGGTGTAGATCTGGTCCGGCCGGAAGATCTTGTTGCCGACCATCTGCTCCATCCAGTGCGCGCAATAACCCGCGACGCGCGAGATGGCGAAGACCGGCGTGAACAGATCGGTCGCGATCCCGAGCTTCGCGTACACGATGCCCGAGAAGAAGTCGACGTTCGGGTAGATCCCGCGCTGGCCGAGGCGCTTCTCGACCTGCCGCTCGAGCTCGACCGCGACGTCGTAGATCGGCGTCGAGCCCAGGCGCTCGAACAGCTTCTTGGCGAGGTCCTGCAGGATCAGCGCGCGCGGGTCCTTGACCTTGTAGACGCGGTGCCCGAAGCCCATCACCTTGCCCTTGGCCTTGAGCTGCGCCTCGACCCACGGCTCGACCTTGTCGGGGCTGCCGATGTCCTTGAGCACTTCGAGCACGCGCTCGTTCGCGCCGCCGTGCAGCGGCCCGGTCAGCGCCCCGACGGCCGAGCTGCACACCGTGTACGGATCGGCCTCGGTCGAGGCGACGACGCGCGCCGCGAAGGTGGACGCGTTCATCGTGTGCTCGGCATGCAGCACCAGTGCGACGTCGAGCACGCGCGCGGCGAAGTCGTCGGGCTTCGCGCCGGTCAGCATGTAGAGGAAGTTCGCGGCGGTGTCGAGCGTCGGATCGGGCGCCACGTAGTCCTTGCCGCTGCGCAGGCGATCGAAGGCCGCCACGAGCACCGGCGTCGCGGCGATGATGCGCAGGCACGCATCCTGCACGTCGTCGGGGTTGTGGATGTCCTTCTTGCGGCTGAACATGCCCAGGGCCGAAATCGAGGCCTGCAGCGCGTGCATCGGGTGGCCGGCACCCGGCAGCGCGCGCAGCATGTCGATCATGCGCGCCGGCAACTCGCGCTGCTCGGCCAGCCGCTTCTTGAAGCCGTCGAACTCGGCGCGCGTCGGCAACTTGCCGTACAGGAGCAGCCAGCAGGTCTCCTCGAAGGTCGAGCGCGCGGCGAGCGTCTCGATCGGGAAGCCGCGGTACTCCAGGATGCCCTTGTTGCCGTCGATGTAGGAGACCGACGAGGCGACGACGGGGACGTCGGCGAGGCCGGCGACGAGCTTGGGTGCGGGAACGAGGGTGTCGGACACGGGAGGACGCAGCTCTGCTGGGAGCGAAGTGGGCGGGGCGTTGGCCAGCCCGAGATCGTACCGGAGCCGCGCACGGAATCGAAGTGGTGGAGCCCGCTGTCGGCCTACGTGACGAATCGCGCGCGAACCGTGCAGCAGAGGCACGCGTTCGACGCAGCCCCCGCGCGCCTGCCCGCGGACCACACGCGACCCGGCCGAGAATCCGGATCGATCGAGCGCTCGTCAGCGCGACTGCACGAACTCGAACAAGAGCCGCACGCCGACGCCGGAGCCGCCCGGCCCGCCGACCCAGTCCCGGTTCATCGAGCCCCAGGCCGTGCCGGCGATGTCCAGGTGCGCCCACTCGGTGTCGCCGGCGAACGGCGCGAGGAAGGCCGCGCCCGCGCTCGAGCCGGCGCCGTGCGACGGATCGTTGATGTTGCGCAGGTCGGCGACCTGGCTCTTCATCCACTCCTTCTGGAAGTCCTCCAGCGGCAGCGGCCAGAGCTTCTCGCCGACGCGCTCCCCCGCCGCGACGAGCGCGTCGCGCAGGCGCGTGCTGCTCGCGAAGAGGCCGCTCCACTCGTGCCCCAGGGCGGTCACGACCGCGCCGGTGAGCGTGGCGAGATCGACCATCAGGTCGGGCTCGACCTGCTTGCGCACGTAGGTCAGCGCATCGGCCAGCACCAGCCGTCCCTCGGCGTCGGTGTTGAGGATCTCGACCGTCGTGCCGTTCATGCTGGTGATCACATCACCCGGCTTGGTGGCGCGGCCGTCGGGCAGGTTCTCGCTGGCCGCGATCACGCCGTGCACCTCGTGCGCGCAGCCGAGCGCATCGAGCGCGTGGAACAGTCCGAGCACGGCCGCCGCGCCCGACATGTCGAACTTCATCTCGTCCATCTTCGCGGCGGGCTTCAGGCTGATGCCGCCGGCGTCGAAGGTCAGCCCCTTGCCGATGAAGGCGAGCGTGCCGCGCGCGCGCCCGGCCGGCCGGTAGGTCAGGTGGATCAGTCGGCACGGCTCGGAGGAACCCTGGGAGACCGAGAGCAGCAGTCCCGCTCCGAGCCGCTCGAGCCCGCGCTCGTCGAGCACCTTGCATTGCACGCGCTTGGAGCCGCGCGCGAGCTTCTGCGCCTCGGCCGCCAGCATGCGCGGCGTCAGATGGTTGGCGGGCGCGTTCTGCAGGTCGCGCGCGAAGCAGTTGGCCGTTCCCAGCGCGCGCCCGCGCTCGGCGCCGCGCGCGAAGCGCGCCGACGGACCGCGCAACTCGACTCGCCCGAGGTGCCGCGGCGTCGGCTTGCTCTTCATCTTCTGGTAGGCGTACGACCCCATCACCGCGCCCTCGGCCAGCGCGCAACCGGCCGCCTCCGGCGAGCCGGCGCTGCGTGCGAGCGCGGCCGGACACTCCAGCACGCACGCGTCGAGCTTGAGCGCCTCCGCCTTCTTGACGACCTGCGCCGCCGCGCGGCGCAGGCGCTCGGCGTCGAGGTCCTTCGGCTTGCCCAGGCCGACGAGCAGCACGCGCGCGGCCGGCCCGGCGCTCGCATCGGCGAGCCGTTGCTGGTTGCGCTCGCCCTTGAATTCCTTCCAGGCCAGCGCGGGGATCTCGATCCCGGCAGGCAGCTTCGGCTGCTCGCCCTCGCAGGCGAGCACCGCGTAGAGCGGAGTGCGTCGGACGGGCGCGGAAGTGGACGCGATGCGGAGGTCGATGGGCATGCTGGGGATCGGGCTCACATGTCGATGTACTTGGGGCCGCCGCCGCCTTCGGGCACGACCCATTCGATGACCTGGTACGGATCGGCGATGTCGCAGGTCTTGCAGTGCACGCAGTTGGAGAAGTTGATCTGCGGCTTCTGCGCGCCGGGGGTCCACTCGTAGACGGCGGCCGGGCAGAAGTGCTGGCAGGGATTGCCGAACTCGGCCGTGCAGCGGGTCGCGCACAGGTCCGGATCGCTGATCACGAGGTGCGCGGGCTGATCCTCCTCGTGCACGGCGCCCGACAGGTACACGTCGGTCAGCTTGTCGAGCGCGTCCCGGTCATTGAACGTCGGCTTGGTCATGCGCGAGCGCCCGCCCAGCTCGCTCAGCCTCGCGCGGTGCTCGTGGTCGGCGCCCGTCCTGCGCCTGACGAGCAGGCCGCGCCCCTTGGTGACCTGCTGGATGCCCGCGTCGAGGAAGCCGGTCCACCAGCCGTTCGAGAAGGCCGCGCGGAAGTTGCGCACGCCCCACAGCTCCTGCTTGGCCCACGAGGCTTCGAAGCGCGTCGCGTAGCCGGCCAGCGCGGTCGCGCTCGTGTCGCCCTTCGCGAGCGCGTCGGCGAGCGCGTCGGCCGCCAGCAGGCCCGACTTGATCGCCAAGTGGATGCCCTTCAGACGCGACATGTTGACGAAGCCCGCCGTGTCGCCGACCAGCACGTAGCCGTCGCCGTACAACTTCGGCATCGACCAGTAACCGCCGCCGGGAATGGTCTTGGCGCCGTAGCGCAGCGCCTTGCCGCCGGCCAACAGCTCCTGCAGCGCCGGGTGCTGCTTCCAGCGCACGAACAGCGCGTGCGGATCGAGGCCCGGATCCGGATGGTCGAGGCCGACGACGTAGCCGATCGACAACCGGCTGCCCGCCAGGCCGTAGATCCAACCGCCGCCGTAACCGCCGGTGCCCAGCGGCTCGCCCAGCGTGTGGATGACCGAGCCCAGGAGCTCCTTGCCGCGCGCCTCGGGAATCTCCCAGACCTCCTTGATGCCGGTCTCGTAGATCTGCGGATTGCGCTCGGCGTCGAGCCCCAGGCGCGCGATGTGCTGCTTGGCCAGGTGACCGCGCGTGCCCTCGGCGAAGACCGTCACGGCGGCCTTGATGTTCATGCCGGGCTGGTAGGTCCCCTTCTGCACGCCACCCTTGCCGACGCCGGCATCGCGCGTCTGCACGCCGAGCACGCGCTTGCCCGCCTCGTCGTAGAGCACCTCGGCCGCCGCGAAGCCCGGATAGACGTCGACGCCGAGCTTCTCGGCCTCGTCCTTCATCCAGCGCACGACCTTGTACAGCGACACGATGTGGTTGCCGTGGTTGCGCAGCGGCGGCGGCACGAACGCGCCCTGGAAGCGCAGCTTCTTGCCGTTCTTGCGCAACAGGTCGACGCAGTCGAAGCCGACCTCGGCCTCGGTCGGGCAGCCGCGCTCCTTCCAGTCGGGGAACAGCTCGGCCATGCCGCGCGGGTCCATCACCGCGCCCGACAGCGTGTGGTAGCCGACCTCCTCGGCCTTCTCGAGGACGAGGATCGACTTGTCGAGACCGAGCTCCTTCAAGCGGCGCTTGAGCTGGATCGCGCAAGAGAGAGCGGCCGGGCCGGCGCCGACGAGCAGCACGTCGACCTCGAGCTCCTCGCGCTCGACGTCGCGCACGTTCAGGCTGATGGCTGGGGTCATGCGAAGATCCGAGGCTGGCTCGGGCGGAGCAGGTTAGCAGGGAGCCCCCTGCCCGATCACGCGCGGAACCGAAGCAGGCGGTTGGAACGGCCTGATTCTGGCGTGCCGTTCAGGGCCGCTCGCCGATCCACGCCGAACCGTCGGCGTAGACCTCCTTCTTCCAGATCGGCAGCCGCTGCTTGAGCGTGTCGATCAGGAAGCGGCAGGCGGCGAAGGCGCGCTCGCGGTGCGGCGCGGCGACCGCGATCGCGACCGCCGGCGCGCCGATCGGCACGCTGCCGACGCGGTGCTCGACGAGCATGCGCAGGTGCTGCTCGGGCAGGCGCGCGTCCTCGGCCGCCGGCAGGCCCAGCTCGCGCCGGCAGTCGTCGAAGATGCGCGCCATCTCGGCCTCGACCATCTCCGCATAGGCCTCGTACTCCAGGCGCACGACGACGCGGCCGCGGCTGTGGTCGCGCGCGGTGCCGCTGAAGGTCGCGACCGCGCCGCAGGCAGGGTGCACGACCCGCCGCGCGAGCTGCTCGGGCTCCAACGCCGTCGCACGCAGCTCGAATCGGCCGCGCTCGAGCGCGAGATCCGCGGGCAACGGCATCGCGCTAGCCCCCCGAAACCGGCGGGATCAGGTGCACGCGCATCCCGTCGGCGAGCGCGGCCGCCTCGTCCGCGTAGCGCGTGCCGAGCGCGGCGCGCACGTGCGCGAGTCCGCCGAGCTCGGGATGGCGCCGCGCGAGCTCGCGCTTCAAGCCGGCGAGATCGAGCGGCGCGGCCAGGCCGTCGAGCACGAGTTCGTCGCGCCCGGCGCGTTCGCGCAGGCCGGCGAAGAGTTGGACGGTGATGCGCATGTCGAAGGCACGGCGCGCGGGCGTCGTGAGAGGTACAATGTAGTGCGCCGCGCTCCGATGTCCCAATTGCCCGCCCCCCCATCGGTCGACCCGTACACGCGGATGCGCGAGACCGGCGAGAACTCGTTCTCGATCCGCGCGATCCAGATCGAGACCAGCTCGATCTGCAACTTCCGCTGCGCGTCCTGCGCGCTCTCGCTGGCGGATTACGACCGCCCCGAGAAGCACATGAGCGCCGAGCAGTTCGCGCGCGTGCTGGCGGCCTTCCCCGACGTCGAGAAGATCGAGCTGCAGGGCCTGGGCGAGGTGTTCCTCAACCCGCAGGCCGTCGAGCTCGTGCGCGAGGCGGTCCGGCGCGGCATCCAGGTGCACACCTTCTCGAATGCGTCGATGCTGACGCGCGAGCTCGCGTTCAAGCTCGTCGAGGCCGGCCTGCACACGATCAACATGTCGCTGGACGGTGCCGACGAGGCCACGTTCAAGCGCCTGCGCAAGGGCGGCACGCTGCCGCGCTACAAGCGCTGCTTCACGCACCTTTGGGAGGCCAAGGCGGCGCTGGGTTCGGCGCTGCCGCACCTGGGCGTGATGAGCGTGCTCTCGAAGGAGAACTACAGGCAGGCGCCGCGCATGCTCGCGATCGCCGAGGAACTCGGGGCCGAGACGATCATCTTCACCAAGCTCAACGGCGGCCACAAAGCGGACCAGATCCCGCTGCAACTGGGCCCAGAGGAGCGCGCCTGGCTCGCCGCGCTGCCCGAGTATCGCGGCCGCGTGCAGATGATGCGCGCGTGGACTCCGTGGACCTTCGAGGAGCGCGTGTCCTGCTACTGGCCGCGGCACATGGCCTACGTGACCGTCGAGGGCGACGTGACGGCCTGCTGCAACTACTTCGACAGCCGCGAGCAGAAGTTCGGCAACGTGTTCGAGAAGTCAGGCCCCGAGATCTGGAACGACGCGCCGTACCGCGAGTTCCGCAAGCGGCTGATGAACGGCGACCTGCCGGACAAGTGCAAGACGTGCTGAGCCGCGCCGGGCTCCGATCCGACTAGAACGGCGTATCGTCCGCCGCCGGCCCGGCTTGGCTGAACTCGCCCTCGGGGCTCGCGCCCATCGGCTCGCCGCTCGCGCCGCCGCCGCGCGTTCCACCACCACCGGCGCCGCCGACGAACTCCCAGTTCTCGCCGACGACGGACAGCTTCGAGCGCTTGCCGCCGCCGTTCTTGTCCTCCCACGTGTCGTACTTGAGGCGCCCCTCGATGAAGGCGGGCTTGCCCTTCGTGTGGAACTTCGCGAAGGCCTCGCCGCGCTTGCCGAAGATCGTCACGTCGATGAAGTTGACTTCTTCCTTCATCTGGCCGTTCTGGTCCGGGTACTTGCGATTGACGGCCAGGCCGATGTTGCAGATCGCCATGCCCGTGTTCGTGAAGCGCAGTTCGGGATCGCGGGTCAGGTTGCCCATCAGGATGACTTTGTTGAAGCTCGACATCGGCGGATCCTCGGGGTGACGTGCTGCGGAAGGCGTACGTTGGTGTGCAGTCTAATGAGCGGGTCCGGGTCCTGGACAGCGCGCGCAGGAGCACTTACCTTTGGAATAGGAGAAAGGACGCTACCCAGGATGCCCAAACCCTCTTCCCGCGCCGAAGCGGCGCGCACCGGAGGCGCCGAGCGGCGCCAGCACGCACGCGCGACCGCCGACTGGCCGGTGCTGCTGGACCTGCCCAAGGGCAAGACCCCGGCGCGGCTGCGCGACATCAGCGCGGCCGGAGTCAGCTTCTTCCTCGACCAGCCGATCCCGGAGATGACCGTGCTGGCGTTGGAGTTGCAGTTCGCCAAGAAGAAGATCAAGGCGCGCGGCGCGGTCGTGCGCTGCGAGCGGATCTCCAAGCACATCGAGCACTACGAGATCGCGCTGTTCCTGCACGAGATCGCCGAGAGCGACCGCGAGACGATCGCGCGCTACGTGCTTCAGGCGGGCAAGTAGGGTCAGGCGGGCAATTTGCCCCCGGCGCGCCACTCGAGCACCCGCTCGTGTCCGCCGAGGTCGGTGTGGAAGATCGGCACGAGTCCCCTCTCGGCGCACCAAGGCCGCAACCTGCGCGCCTGGTCAGCGCCGAGTTCGACCAGCAGCACGCCGTCCGGCGCGAGCAGGCGCGGCGCCGCCTCGACGAGCGCGTGCGCCCAGTGGTCGACGGAGCCGCGCGGCGCGAACAGCGCCAGCCCCGGCTCGTGGTCGCGCACGCTCGCAGCAAGCTCCGCGGACTGGTCCGGATCGACGTAGGGTGGATTGGAGACGACCAGGTCGAACGGACCGCTGCCCAGCGCGGCGAACCCGTCGCCCTCCACGAGCGCGACCCGGCCCGCATCGCTCCCCAGCAGGCGGTCGCGGTTCGCGCGCGCGACCGCCAGCGCGGCGGCCGAGACTTCGCAGGCGGCGACGGTCGCGGCCGGCAGCTCCAGCGCCAGCGTGACCGCAATGCAACCCGAGCCGGTGCCGAGCTCGGCGATGCGCGGTGCGGCCCGTCCAGCGAACCGCTCGCGCGCGAGATCGACGAGCAGCTCGGTCTCCGGCCGCGGGATCAGCACTGCCGGCGTGACCGCGAACGAGCGCCCGTAGAACTCGCGCGCGCCGATCAGGTACGCGGTCGGCTCGCCCTTCGCGCGCCGCACCAGCAGCGCGCGCGCCGCGTCGAGCTCCGCGTCGCTGACCGGCCGCTCCAGCGCGAGGTACAGCTCGAGGCGCGTCAGCGCAAGCGCGTGCGCGACGAGCAGCTCGGCCTCCAGCCGCGCCGCTTCGACGCCGCGCTCCGCCAGGAACGGCCGGGCCAGCGCGAGCACCTCGGCGGTCGTGCGCGGCCGGGCCTTCGTCACGCCGCGCTCACAGGTTCGCGATCCGCTCGGCGCGGTCTCGCTCGTCCAGCGCGAGCAGCACCGGCATCAGCTTGCCGGCCATGACCTGCTCGAGCGACCAGTTCTCGCCCAGCCGATGGTCGGACAGGCGGTTCTGCGGGAAGTTGTACGTGCGCACGCGCTCGGAGCGGTCACCGCTGCCGACGAGGCTCTTGCGCTGCGCCGAGCGCTCGGCGTGCAGCCGCGCGCGCTCGGCCTCGAACAGCCGCGTGCGC
>VGZE01000101.1 GCA_016872755.1 Planctomycetota bacterium | reverse complement strand
TCGCGTCCAGGGGTGGCTGCGCGTCAGCACGCCGACCAGCGCTGCTTGCGTCGCCACTGCGGCTGCGACTGCCACCAGGCGCAGCGCCGGCGCGAGCGCCGCGTTCCACGGCGCCCAGGCCAGCGCCAGCAGCGCCGCACTGGCGAGCGCGAAGGGCGCGCGCAGGCGTGAGGCCGCGATCGTCTCCTGCGGGCCGTCCTCGAGTCGACCGATCCGGCTCGCTGCGATCACGTACAGCGCGTAGATCGAAAGCGGCACCCATGCGCGCGCATCGAGCGGGCCGGCGGCGGCCCAGCCCAGCGCGAGGTTGAGGCCGCGACAGGTTCCCAGCAGCAGCGGTCCGGTCCACGCCCCGCGCGGCAGCAGGTCGTAGACCAGGATGGCCGCGAGCAGCGCGACCGGGATCCAGCGCGCCGGCGCGGGCAGGAGCAGCGCCGCCAGTGCGGCACCCAGCGCCAGGAGCAGCAGCGCGACGGTCAACGCATGGCGCGGATCGAGGGCTGCGCTGGGCAGCGCTCGCCCGGGTCGCGTGCGCGCGTCGTGCGCGCGATCGGCCCAGTCGTTCAGCGCCAGGCCGCCGTGGTACAGGCACAGCGAGGCGAGCGCGAGTCCGAGCCACTCGGACGGCCGCCACGCGCCGCTGCATGCGACGTGCCCGGCCAACACGTCGGCGACCGCGGACGGAGCCAGCGAGAGCCGCAGCAGTCGCCCCCAGGCTCGCGCGCTGCCGGCCACGTCGCTAGAACAAGCGCAGGATGTCGTTGTAGGTCACGTAGACCATCAACGACAGGATCAGCACCAGCCCGACCATCTGGCTGTAGCCGTAGACGCGCTCGGAGACCGGCGAGCCCTTCAGCTTCTCGATCAGCAGGAAGGCCAGATGGCCTCCGTCGAGCACCGGGATCGGCAGCACGTTCAAGAAGGCCAGGTTGATCGACAGCATGGCCAGGAAGTAGAAGAGCTTGGCCAGTCCTTCCTCGGCCCACGAGTACGACGCGCGTCCGATCGTGATGATGCCGCCGATGTTCTGGCTGCCGACCTGGCCGAGCAGCATGCGCTTGATCGTCAGCCAGGAATCCTCGACGAAGCGCCACGAGCACAGCGCACCGGCCGCCAGCGCCTCGCTCAGGCTCTCGGAGCGGTAGACATAGCGGCCGGTCAGCGGGCTGAAGCCCCAGTCGACGCCGGCGATCGGCTGCGGATCGACGATCAGCTCCAGTTGTGCCGGCGCCTCGCCGGGGATGGGGCGCTCGACCGACAGGCGCACCGCCAGTCCGGCATCGGCGGCCCGGCTGACCAGTTCCTGCAGCGTGCGCCAGACCAGCACCGGTTGGTCGTCGACCGCGCGGATGCGGTCCCCGTCGCGCAGGCCGGCGCGCGCGGCGGCCTCTCCAGGCGCGACCACGACTTCCGTGGATTCGGCATCGACGCGCAAAGCGAGGTCGGCGCACAGCGCCAACGCGCGCGCGCGATCGGGCAACTCGGCCGAGAGCTGCAACTTGCGCGAGCCGCGGCGCACATCGAGATGCATCCGTGCGTCCGTGCCGGGCGGCCGCGTGTCGAGCAGCGCGAGCAGGGCGCGCTCCAGGTCGTAGGCCTTGCGCAGCGGCGCGCCGTTGAGCGCGAGCAGGCGGTCGTCGACGCGCAGACCCAGCGCATCCAGGTCCGGGTTCGAGCGCAGCGCGCTGACGTGCTGGCGCGGCGGCGAGATGCCCAGGCGCGGCGCACCGACGCGCGGCAGCTCACGCGGCTGGACGCGCACGACGGTTTCGCGCGCGCCCTCGTCGCCGGCCGGTTGCTGGACGCGCAGTTCGAGCGGCCGCGGTTCCGACGTCGCGAAGGCCAGTTGTTCGGAGAGCGGCCACTCGGCGGGCGCGCCGATCACTGCCAGCAGCAGCGCACCGTCGGCGAGCCCGCCCGCCGCGGCCGGTCCGTCGGCGTCGACCGACAGCTTCCCGCGCGCATCGAGCGGCGGGCCGACGTCGATCATGTGCAGGTGCTGCGTCGGCTCGAGGCGCGGCACCACGCGCACGTCGTGCGGCTCGCTCGCTCCCGGGGACCGCACCTTCAGCGTCGTTTCGAGCGGATCGCCCAGGGCCACCTGCGTCAGCATGTGACCGTACTCGTAGACCTGCTGCCCGTTGACCTCGAGCACGCGCGTGCCGCTCTGCAGTCCGGCCTGCCAGGCCGGCCCGCCGGGCAGCACGTCGCCGATCACCGGCTCGGTGAAGGGCACGCCGCGCGCGAACAGGATCGGGAACACGATCAGTCCGAACAGCAGGTTCATCAACACGCCGCCCGAATAGATGAAGAAGCGCTGGCCGACCGGCTTCGCCCACAGCGAATCGGGCGCCGCCGCCGCGCCCTGAGGCCGGCCCTCCTCGCCCGCCATGCGCACATATCCGCCCAGCGGCACCAGCGCGAGTTGGTAGCGCGTCGTGCCGCGCACCCAGGACAGCAAGCTCGGTCCGAAGCCGAGGCTGAAGACTTCGACGCGCACGCCGCAGGCTCGCGCGGCCAGGAAGTGGCCGAGCTCGTGCACGAAGATCACGAGGCCGATGCCGGCCGCGGCCAGCAGCATGCGGGGGAGACCGATCAGGATGTCCATGCGGGCGTGGAAGCTTGTGGCGAGTGGTCCGAACGTTCGATCCATTGTCGCGCCAACTGGCGCGCGCGTGCGTCGGCTCGCAGGCCGGCCTCGATGCCGCCCCGTTCGGGCGCGGCTCCGGCCGGGCACAGGGCGTCGAGCACATGTCGATTGAGGCGCTGGATCGCGTCGAAATCGATGCTGCGCTGCAGGAAGGCCTCGACCGCGACCTCGTCGGCCGCGTTGAGCACGGCCCCGCTGATCCCGCCGCGGCGCACGCAGGCGAAACCGAGTTCGAGCGCCGGATAGCGCTGCGCGTCGGCCGGCGCGAAGGTCAGCTGCTGGAACAGGCGCGGCTCGAAGCCGACCAGCGCGCTCGGCGTGCGTTCCGGCCAGTGCAGCGCGTAGTGGATCGGGGCGCGCATGTCGGGAGGTCCCATCTGCGCGAGCAGCGATCCGTCGACGAACTCGACCATCGAATGCACGATCGACTGGCGGTGCAGCAGCACTTCGATCTGCTCCGCGCGCAGGCCGAACAGGTGGTGCGCCTCGATCACCTCCAGCGCCTTGTTCATCAGCGTTGCCGAGCCGATCGTGATGCGCGGCCCCATGTTCCAGTTCGGATGTGCGAGCGCGCGCTCGGGCGTGACGCCCGGCATTTCCTCCAGCGGCAGGTCGCGCAGCGCGCCGCCCGAGGCGGTCAGGTAGACGCGGCGCACGCGACGCGCATCGGCGCGCGCGCCGGCGCCGGCCAGGCACTGGAAGATGGCGCTGTGCTCGCTGTCCACGGGCACGATCGCCGCGGCGTGCCGCTCGGCCAGCTCCATCAGCTCGGCGCCGGCCACGACGAGCGATTCCTTGTTCGCCAGCGCCAGCGTGCGTCCGGCGCGCAGGATCTCCACCGACGGGCGCAGCCCGGCCGAGCCGACGATCCCGTTGAGCACGACCTCGCAGGGCGCGGCCTCGATCAGCTCGAGCAGCGCGTCCGGCCCGCTGAACAGACGCGTGTGCGACGGCCAGCGCTCGCGCACCCGCTCGGCGGCGGCAGCGTCGACGAGCGCGGCGTACGGCGGTCGCCAGGTGCGCACCTGTTCGAGCAGCGCCTCGGCCGAACGCTGCGCCGACAGTCCGACCACGGCCATCCGCCGCAGCTCTTCCGCCAGCAGCGCCAGGGCCTGCGCACCGATCGAACCGGTGCTTCCCAGCACGAGCACGCGTCTCAAGCGGCCGCGACCTCGGAGCGGTGCGGAGTCTGGCTCGGGCTGCGCGGAGGGCGCGTCATCGCTCCCAGTCTAGTCTGCGCGGGCGTCGCACGCTTAGGATGAGCCGCGCCGGAGCGGCACCCGATGTGGCCCAGGGACGCACGACACTGCCCGCAATGCGCGGCACCGCTGCAGGCATTGCACAACGAAGGGCGCTCGAGGCCTGGTTGCGCCGCCTGCGGATTCGTGCTCTACCACCATCCCGCCAGCGCGGCCGCCGGATTGGTCGTCGACCCGCACGGGCAACTCTTGCTCGTGCGCCGCGCGATCGAGCCGTTCCGCGGCGCCTGGGCCCTGCCGGCGGGCTACCAGGAACTGGAGGAAACTCCCGCGCAGGCGCTGGAGCGCGAGGTCTTCGAGGAAACCGGGCTGACGGTGCGCGCCGAGCAGTTGTTGGACCTGTTGTACCTGTCCGGCGATCCGCGCAGGCCTGCCAACGTGGCGCTGTATCTGTGCCGCGCGCTGAGCGGCCGGCTGGTGGGGGGGGCGGACGTCAGCGCGGTCGGCTGGTTCGCGCTGGGCGCCCTTCCCGAAGGGATGGCCTTCGACAACAACCAGCTGATCGCCGCGCGGCGCTCGGCGATCGAGTGCTATGCTGCGGCGCTACGGTCGGACTGATCGTCGCGACCGCTCTGGACCGCCCCGGAACGCCACGCCTACACGCGCCATCGTGACCACCAAGACCCCGCTCGATTACAAGTCCGCCGGCGTCGACATCTCGGCCAAGGAGCAGGCGCTCAAGGCGGCGCGCTCCGACATCCGTTCGACGTTCACGCCGGGCGTGCTCGGCGACGTCGGTCTGTTCGGCGGCCTGTTCGACGCCGCGCGCGTCGGCTGCAGCGACCACGTGCTGGTCGCGAGCGCCGATGGCGTCGGCACGAAGATCGAGGTCGCGCGCCGCGCGCGTCGCTACGACACGCTCGGCCACGACATCGTCAATCACTGCATCAACGACATCCTCGTGCAGGGCGCGCGTCCGCTGTTCTTCCTCGACTACGTCGCCGCCGGGCGCTTCGAGCCGTCCGTCTTCGCGGAGCTGATCCGAGGTCTGGCAGCCGCCTGCCGCGCGCACGGCATCGCGTTGCTGGGCGGGGAGACCGCCGAGATGCCCGGTACGTACAAGGACGGCGACTTCGACCTGGCCGGGTTCATCGTCGGAGCGGTCGAGCGCCAGCGCATCCTCGACGGCAGCCGCATTCGCCCAGGACAGGTGCTGCTGGGCCTTGGCTCCAGCGGCCTGCACACGAACGGGTACTCGCTGGCGCGCAAGGTGCTGTTCGAGGCGCTCGGGCTGGACGTGGATGCGCGGCCGGCTGCCCTGGGCGGGCGCAGTGTCGGTGAGGCGTTGCTGGAGCCGCACCGCGCCTATCTCGACGCGCTGTGGCCGCTGTTGCAGCGCGATCGGATCGCCGCGCTCGTCCATATCACCGGCGGGGGGATTCCGGGCAATGTGCCGCGCGTGCTCGGAGCGCAGTTCGACGCGCTGATCGACCGGCGCACCTGGGAGGTGCCCGCGCTGTTCCGCCTGATCGTCGAGGGCGGCAATGTCGCGCGCGACGAGGCCTATCGCGTGTTCAACATGGGCTTGGGCATGGTGCTGTTCGTCGAGGCCGCCGAGGCGGCCGCCGTGCGCGCCGATCTCGCCGCGCGAGGTCATGCCAGCTGGGAACTCGGACGCGTCGAGGCCGGCAGCGGACAGGTGCGCTACCTGGGCTGATCGATGTGGCTCGCCGCGCTGCTGCTCACGGCCGGTCAGGATGCGCCGGCGGCAAGCCGTGAAGGCGGCATCCAGGCCGACGCCTGGTCGATCTTGGACGCGCTTCCGCCAGGTCGGGAACGCGCGCTGCGCGCGGCGGAGTTGTTGAGCGACCGCGAACGCGTGCCGAGCGCGGCGCAACTCGAATCGGCCTGGCGCATCGGCACCCAGGAAGCCGAGGCGCTGCGCTTCGACTCGGCCGTGGCCGTGCAGCGCGCGCTGTACGAGCGCGTGCCCGCGCTGTGGAGCGTTTCGAATCTGGCGCTGTCGCTGAACCGGCTCGAGGGCGCCGCCGCGGCCGACGGTGTGCTCAGCCAGTGGCTGCCGCAGGCGCGCGGCGCGGAGCGCGCCGATGTGTGGTCACAGCGCGGGCAGTTCTGGCTCGGTGCAGGCCAGGCGCAGCGCGGCCGGACCTACCTCGCGCGTGCGCTCGCGCTCGGTTCGGCGGACGCCGGAGTCATGCTCGCCCGCGAAGACCTCGAGGCCGGGCAGGTCTCGTCCGCTCGCACGGGCTTTGCCAGCGCATTGTTGCAGCCCGATCCCAGCCCCTGGGCCCTGCGGGGATTCGGGGTCGCGCTGCTGACCCCCTGACCGTACATTCGTGCCATGCGCAATCTCTCGAAGCTGCTTCTCGCGTCCCTGGCGCTATTGGCTACGACGCCGCTCGCCTTCGCGCAGGACAAGCCCGCACTCAAGCCGAGCGACCACGACCAACTCGCCAAGGCGATCGCGGGCTACTACAAGGCGCTCGACGAAGACGAGGCACAAGCCAGTGCGCTCGACAAGGTGCGCAAGCAGATCGAGACCTTCGAGAAGCGCAAGGACCAGGCCCCGGTGTTGTCGCTGGTGCGCGATTGGGAGCGCGTGTTGTCGCTCGCGCTGGCTCCGACGGGCGCCGGCAAGAAGGGCGGCACGAACGTCGAGTTCGAAGTCGACAAGGTCAAGTTCAAGTACTACCTGTGGGTGCCGAAGGAGTACGCGCCCAAGGCAGGTGCGCTGCCGCTGATCCTGATCCTGCCGGACGCCGGGAAGAAGCCGCAGGAGACGATCGACGTGTCGTGGGTCGATCCCGACCTGCGCAGCAAGGCGATCCTGGCGACCATCGCGATGCCCGCGGATCCCAAGCAGTGGGCGGACTTCGGCTCGGGCACCGCGCCCGGCGGATTGTCGATCGCGATGCGCGTGCTGTCGAACCTGCGCCGCAACTACGCGATCGACTCCAACCGCATCTTCGTGTGCGGGATGGGCGCCTCGGTCGCCACGGCGGGTCGCTTGGGCGCGCTCTTCCCGCACGTGTTCGCGGGCGTCATCGGCCGCGGCGGAGACCTCGATGTGCTGCCGGCTTCGAATTTCAAGTCGCTGCCGACGCTGTGGAGCGGGGGCGGCGCCAACTGCACGGCCTTCGCCGAGCAATCCGAGAAGCTCGGCGACAAGTCCTGCACGCTCGATCCGGGCGCGAACGAAGCCAAGATCTGGGCCTGGATCCAGCAACAGACGCGCTCGATGACCCCGTCGAGCGTGCGACTGTCTCCGCTGCACGCGCGCAACGGCCGCGCCTACTGGATCACGGTCGACCGCTTCGACGCGGACGCCAAGGACAAGCCGTGGATCGAGGCGCAGGCCGATCGCGCCACGAACAAGATCACGGTCACCGGTTCAGGGATCGAGCAGGTGACGCTCTACTTCAACGACAGCTTGGTGGACATGGCCAAGCCGATCGAAGTGTCGCTGAACGGCGAGACCAAGAAGCTGGAGCCCAAGCGCAACCTCGAAACCCTGCTGCGCGGCGCCTACGACAGCAGCGACAGCGGTCGGGTCTTCGCGCACTTCGAGACCTTCGTGCTGCCCAAGCCGGCGGCCAAGGGCGAAGGCAAGAAGCCTTGAGCGACGGAGCCGCGTGCAGCGCGCGCTGATCCTGGCGGCCGCCTGCACCGCGGGGACGGCGACGATGATCGTCGAGCTCGCCGCCGTGCGGCTGCTCGCGCCTTGGTTCGGCACCAGCTTGCCGGTGTGGACCAATGTGCTGGTCGTGATCCTGCTCGGCCTGGCCGTCGGCTATGCGCTGGGCGGCCGCTGGTCGCGCGGGCAGGCTCCGCTCCAGCTGTCGGCGCTCGTGCTCGCGATCGGAGCCGTGCTCGCGGCGGCGCTGCCATGGCTGGCGCCCACCGTGGCCGGGCTGTTCATGCCCGCGGGCGCGACGCTCGAGAGCGCGCGTCCGCTGCTGACCTGGGGCAGCCTGGCGGCGAGCCTGATGCTGTTCCTGCCTCCGGCGATCGCGCTGGGCGCCGTTGCTCCGCTATGGCTGGAGACGCTGACGCGCGCCGGCCATCCAGGCGGCTCGACCAACGGACTGCTGGCCTGCGTGTCGACGCTCGGCAGCCTGGTCGGCAGCTTCGCCTGCACGCACTGGTTCGTGCCCGGATTCGGCCTGCAGGCGACGTTTCGGATCGCCGGAGCGGCGCTGCTGGTGGCGGCGGGTCTGCTGGCCTGGAGCGAGCGGCGCCGGGTTTCGAAGGGCCTCGTCCTCCTGCTGGCGGGCGCCGCCGTCGGCGCGCAGTGGCTCGAAGCGGAGCAACCGGCGCCGGCGCGCGGATTGCGCGTGCTGGAAACGCGAGAGACCGAGTATCAGTCGGCCCGCATCGTCGAGGATTCCGGCAGCGGCTACCGCTACTTGCAGGTCAACGAGGGATTCGATTCGTTCCAGTCGGTGTGGAGCGCAAGAGAGGGGCCGCTGGGGGAGGGCTACTACTACGACCTCTTCGCGCTGCCATCCTGGTGGGCGCCCCCCGCCGCAGGCAGCGTGCGCCTGCTCGTGCTCGGTGCGGGCACCGCCAGCGCGGCACGCGTGCTCGACGGCGCGCTGCCCGCTGGGCGGGTCGTCGACGCGACGCTGGTCGAACTCGATGACCAGGTGGTCGAGCTGGGCGCGCGTTGGATGGATGCCGCGGCACCGGGACGGCGCTGGCTCGCCGGGCACGATGCGCGAACCGCCTTGGCGCTCCAGTCCGAGTCGTACGACCAGATCATCGTGGACGCGTACGCGAACCAGATCGAGATCCCGCCGCACCTGTGCAGCCGCGAGTTCTTCGAGCTGGCCGCCGCGCGGCTCGTGCCCGGCGGTTGGCTCGTGCTGAACGTCGGCGGTTTCGGTTTCGAGGATCCCGTCGTCGCGGCGGTTGCCGCCACGCTGGCCAGCGCTTGCGGGCCGCGCATTCTCGCGCTGCGCGTGCCGGCGGCGCGCAACGTCGTGCTGCTCGCGCGCCGCGACGCCGAACTGCCGCTCCCGGGCAGCGCGGAATTCCGACCCGTGGAGAGCGCGCCCGCGGAGCTGCGCGTGCTGGCCGGTCGCTTGGAACTGCCCGGGGCCTGGCGCCTGCTGGGCGCGGAGGTCGGCCCCGTGCTGACCGACGATCACAACCCGATCGAAACGCTGCAGCAGCTGGCGTTGGCGCGCGGCCGGTCGCGGCTGCAGGAGCGCGCGCGCTGATGGCCGTCGCGGCCCTGCTCTTGTGTCTGTGCCAGGCGAGCGACTGGCCGCTGGACGCGTGGGGGGCGGCGGCTGCGCTTCCGGCGGGGCTGCAACGCGAGCGCGAATTGACGGAGATCGCGTATCAGGCGCGCGACTTCGAGGCCAGCGCGGCCCATGCGGCGGCCGGATTGCAAGCTGCACCGCAGGACTTGCGCCTGCTGCAGCTCGCCTGCGGCAGCGCGTTGTGGAACACCGACACGAGCTCCGCCGGAAGCCTCCTCTCGCGCTGGCGCGCGGCGCTCGCGGCGGCGACCGGATTGGATGAGTCGACGCGCGCCTGGTGGCAGGCGCGCGTCGACGAGTGCTCCGCTCGGCTCGACCAGCTGGCGGAGCTCGAGCAGGCCGGCGCCCGCTGCGCGAACCGGGCACGCGCCTGCGTCGCGGGCTGGGCGCTGGCGCTGTTGCTGGGCCTGGCCTGGTGCCGCCTCAGAGAATATTGAGGATGCCGTTGCCCGTGTCGGGCTGGTTGAGCGTCTCGGTCGACGCGCGATAGTTGAGGTCGATCGCGATCGAGCTGTTCCACGGCAGCGAGCGCTGGTCCGCGATGGCGCCCAGCGCGGCCGCGGCGAACGCGCGCCCGAGCGGTGTGCGTGTCTTGTCACGCAGCAGCTCGATCAACGGCGTCACGCTGTCGCGGTCGCCGATGAAGCCCAGGGCCTGCACGAGCGCTGCCTGAGCGGCCAGCGTGTTGGTGCTCTCGAGCATTCCGACCAGGCGATTGCCGGCTTCCTTGTCGCCGAGCAGTCCCAAGGCGATGGCACCCTGCTTGAGCAACTCGGGCTTGTAGCGCGCGCCCTCGACCAGGGCTGCCACCTCCGGGCGGGCTTCCATGCATTGCAGCATGCCCAATGCGACGCAAACGTACCCTTGGGTCTCCGTGTTGCTCTTGCGCAGGCGTTCGCGCAGCAGTCGCGCGGATTCCGGCTCGCCCAGGATTCCCAGCGCGATCGCGACAGCGGCGAACTCTTCCTCGCCGCGCGCCGCGGAGGCCTCCGCGCGCAGGCTTTCCCCGAGCTCGACGACGGTGCGTCCCTGTTCGCGCAGCCTGCGCCCCAGCACACCCGCTCCCAGCGCGTTCCAGGCGCGCGCATCGCTCCTCGTCTTGCCGGCCAATTCGCGCGCGAAGTGCCGCCAGGCTTCCTGGGTGCCTTCGCCGGCCCTAGGACCGCTGCCGGGCCGCGCGGCGGCGTAGGCGAGCGCGATGCGGCTGAAGTACGCGGTCTGCGGGTCGACGCGTGAGCTCCCGGCTTCGATGAGCGTGCGCCGGATCTGTGCGTCCAGCGGATCGGCATCGTCGTCGCCGAAGGCGCCCAATGCGTAGACGATGCTCTGCACGACCGGCGCCTTCTCGCGCACCGCGCGCTCCAGACGCCGCAGCATGCGCGGTGCGAGTTCCGCCTTCATCGCCGCGGCGCGCTCGGGCGCCAGCCGTTCGCACAAGCGGGCCAGTGCGGCGGGGACGTGCGCCCGTGTGATCTCGTGGCGCTTGTCGTCCTCGAGCAGGCGCGCCAGGCGGAGGATCTGACCGCGCCGATAGATGCTGGGGGGCGCGCTCGCTCCGTCGCGCGCGCCGTCGACCGGTTCGTAGGCCAGCGCCTCGTCGATCGGCAGCAATCCCAGCGCGATGACGCAGGCGACTTCCACGTCGCGCGTGCTGGCGCGGTCGGCGTCGAGCGTGCGGAAGAGGGCCTCGACGATGCGCTGTTGCAGTTCGAGATCGCCGCTCGCGCGGCCGCTCAGTGCCAGTCCATAGGCCGCGAAGGAGCGCGTTCGGTAATTCACCTCGCGCTTCCCGATCCGCTCGCGGGCCGCAGGCGTGTCCTCGAGCAACTCGAGCAACAGGGGCACGGCTGCCTTGTCGCCCAGGATCCCCAGCGCGATCACCGCGGTCTCGGAGACTTCCTGGACATTGCTGGAGAGCTGCGCCGAGAGCGCGTTCAGGACCGCGCTCTCGCCCGTCTCCGTGCGGGTATCGCCGATCTTGGCCAAGGCCATCGCGCACGATGTGAGGATGTCGTTGTTCGACTCCCCGGTCAGCGCCTCGAGCAGGGCCGGCACGATGGTCCCCTCGATCTGAGGGCGAGTCGGCCGCCAGGTGGACTTGACGCGCGCGGCTCCGCGCGGGTCGAAGAACGCCTCGCCGGCGGTGGACTGTGAGTGCTCCAGGGCCTGCTTCAGGAGCAGGTAGGGGTCCTTGTTGAACTCCCACCAGAACGTCCACTTCGACAGGTCGGTGCCGCCGGGAAGATACGTCTGGCTGCCATTGGAGAGCGGATTGCTGCCCCCCGGAATGCCAGGGGTGCGGTCGCCGGACACTCCGGGAGTGCCGCTGGGATTCGAGCCGGTCCCGTTCGCACCTGGCCCGAGCGGGCCGGTCGGGCTGGTCCCGCCGACTCCGCCGCCTGCGCCAGGCGGCAGCGTGTCACCGGGGCCGCGATAGGTGCCGCCGTGGGCGTGCGGCAGCGCAGGGAGGATCAGCAGGCCCGTGAAGAGCAGAAGCGTGGAGCAGCTTGTCGTGCGCATGGTGGTCGAGCGCTCGTGCAGCGCCATGCCGCTCGGCAGGCGAGCGGAGGCAGACGCTGCGCGGGTTCCACGGCACGGAGTGACCGGCGATGTGAGCCCCTCGCATCGGCAAGCCGCGTGCCGCGCGATGGGGGCCGGACACGCAGCGGCGGTGCGCGATTCGAAGACCGACGGTGCGCGCGGCGTGGCGAGCGCGTAACGCGA
>VGZE01000100.1 GCA_016872755.1 Planctomycetota bacterium | reverse complement strand
ACTGCCGCGCAGACTGAGCAACGACCGCTCACCAGTCGCCGCGTCCGTGTAGTGACAACATCGGCACCAAAACGGACGTAAGTCCTTGGCAGAACTCGTCTCGCCTTTCTGAACTGCGGAAGTCAGGTTAGGGGCGAGAATGCGTGGGTGTGGCGGTCGCTGGCGCGGTCGAGTGCCCCTCCAGCGAGCCCCCCCAGGATCGAATTGTAACAGTGATGTTTGGCGATGGGGGGGTGTCGTCGACGGCCCCTCGCGATGGGAGCTCCTACCAGCCTGGCGAAAAGGCTCGATTGGCAGGGTTGAATTCCCCGCCTGGAGCTGCGGTGCATGTGATCGGCTGGCAGGGCGGCCAGTGGGGCAGCGGGGGCACGCGGGACCCTGGTCCACTTGGCTGCGCGGCCACAGGCGCTGGTGGAAAATGCGGCAAGGTCACCCCCGCCGGTAGTGCAACATCGGGTCGCGCGCAGCGACCTGGACCAGGGTCGGCACGCGGGACCCTGGTCCACTTGGCTGCGCGGCCACAGGTGCTGGTGGGAAATGCGGCAGGGTCACCCCCGCCGGTAGTGCAAAATCGGGGCGCGCGCAGCGAACTGGACCAGGGTCCGTGGGCTGCGAGTGCACGCGGCGAGGCTGCACGGGCCCCGGTGGCCGTTGAGGCCGCGGGCTAGCTCAGAAGGTTCGCGACGACCTCGCGTTCTTTCGCGAGTTCCGCGACCGTGGCCTGCAGGCGCTGCTTCAGGAAGGAGTCGAGGTCGAGTCCCTGGACGATCGACCATCCTCCCTTGCCATCGGCGCGCACGGGGAACGAGGAGATGAGCCCCTCCGGCACCCCGTAGGAGCCGTCGCTCGAGACGCACACCGAACGCCATTCGCCCGCGGGCGTCGGCCGCACGAGGTCCCGTACGTGGTCGATCAGTGCCGAAGCGGCCGAAGCGGCGCTCGACAGGCCGCGGGCCTGGATGATCGCCGCGCCGCGCTGCTGGACCGTGGAGAAGAACTCGCCCTGCAGCCACTTCAGGTCGCCGATCACGCTCTCCGCGCTCTTTCCGCCGATGCGCGTGTTCTTGTAGTCAGGCACCTGCGTGGCGGAGTGATTGCCCCAGATCAGAGTGTTCGTGACCGACGTGGTCGGGACCTTGGCGCGCGCGGCGAGCTGCGCTTGCGCGCGGTTCTGATCCAGGCGCGTCATCGCGCTGAAGCGCTCGCGCGGCAAGCCCTTCGCGCTGTGCATCGCGATCAGGCAATTGGTGTTGCACGGGTTGCCGACGACGGCGACGCGCACGCTGGAGTGGCCGTGCTCGGCGATCGCGCGCCCCTGTCCCGTGAAGATCGGGCCGTTCTCGCGGATCAGATCGTTGCGCTCCATGCCGGGCCCGCGCGGCTTGCTGCCGATCAGCAACGCCCAGTGCGCGTCCTTGAATCCGATCTTCGGATCGCTGGTCAGGACGATGTCGGAGAGCAGCGGAAACGCGCAGTCCTCGAGTTCCATAGCGACGCCCTTGAGCGCGGCCATCGCCTTGTCGTTGGGGATCTCGATCAGTTGCAGGATCACCGGCTGGTCGGAGCCGAACATGTCGCCATTGGCGATCCGGGGCAACAGCGCGTATCCGATCTGGCCGGCGGCGCCTGTGACGGCGACGCGAATGGGGGTCTTCGAGGAGCTCATGGTCGATGTGGGACTGCGGGGTTCGGGGCGGAATAGTGTGCCGCCGGAGCGGCCCGATAGAAGCCCCTGGTGGCCAATTCGGGTGCGGACGAAAAGACTCCGGTCGGGCCGACCCCGGCAGCCGATAGGCACGCACGTCGGCCTGGACACGGGCCGACGCGCGACCTATGGATGTTCACTCCCAGAGCGACCTGCCGGTACCCGCCGCACCAGGCCTCGGGGAGTCCTCGCCGCTCGCCTCGTCCGCCAGACCTTCGCGCATGACCGAAGCCCTTGCTACCCGACTCGACCCATCGGCTGCTCGAGCCCTGTTCGAGGAACTCACGACGTTGGCCCGTGCGCAGCGCTTCGAGGTGGCTCCCAACCCGTGCGTCGCGGCGGCCCTCGTTCGAGGCGGACGCGTGCTCGCGAATGCCGTGCACTCGGCCTGGGGCGGACTGCACGCTGAGGCGGCACTGTTGCGCGAGCTCGCGGATCGGCGCATCGCGGTGGAGGATGGCGACGAACTCTTCGTAACGCTCGAACCGTGCTCGAGCCATGGCAAGCAGCCGCCGTGCGTCGACGCGCTGGTGGCGGCGCGCGTGCGTCGCGTGGTCGTCGGCGCGACCGACCCCGATTCGCGCCACCGCGGACGCGGGCTCGAGGCGCTGGCCGCACACGGCATCGACGTGGAGCTGATGCAGGGTGCCGCGCCACTCGAGCGCGTCGCGCCGCACTTTCTGAGCTGGACCGGAGCCGAACGCGTGCGCCGTCCGCGACCCTGGCTTATCGCCAAGTGGGCTCAGACGCGCACCGGGCAACTGCAGCCGCCCGAGGACGTCGGTGCCGGGCGCTGGATCACCTCGCCACCCGCGCTCGAAGAGGTGCAGATCCTGCGGGCGCGGGTCGATGCGATCCTGACCGGTGTCGGCACCGTGCTCGCCGACGATCCGCGCTTGACCGTTCGCCGGCCCGTCGAGGCACCCTGCGCTCCGCTGCGAGTCGTCTTGGACTCGGAACTGCGCACGCCGCCCGACGCGCGCCTCTTCCACCCGCTGGCCGACGGAGAAAGTGGCGGCCGCGTGCACGTCTTCTGCCTCGCTGGCGCGGCTCCCGCGCGGCACCGGGCGCTCGAATCCGCCGGGGCGATCGTGCACGGCTGCTTCCCCGACCGCAACGGCCGCCTCTCGCTGCGCGAGGTGCTCGGGCAGTTGTGGTCCTTGGGAGTGCGCAGAGCCCTGCTGGAGGCCGGGCCGACCTTGCAGACCGCCTTCCTCGAGCAGGAGTTCGTGGATCAGGTGCGCGTTTACACGGGGGCGGTGAACGGGGGCCGTGGGGCGTCGTTGGGGCATGTGCTGCAGTCGGCGGCGTGGCGGGAGCGGCTGGATCGCGATGTGGGGACGGACAGCGTCCTCGAGGCCTTCCGGACCCTGGCCTAGCTGGCTGCGCGCTGAAGCGGGGGATCGGTGCGGAATTGAGGGCAGAGCCCGAGCAGGTCATTGGTAGGCAATGGGCCAGGGAATAGTCCCAGCGCGCTGGCGGCCGATTCGCCCACACTGCGATTGACCCTGCGGCGCACGTAGTTGCGAAACACCGTCCACACCCATAGGTGCTTTTCCAACTGCTCGCGCGTCTTGGAGGCGGCCCAGGTCCGGCGTACCAGACGCGACACGCCATCGCGCATCATCGCCAGCGTGCGGTTGATCCGAAACAGCGGGTTGTTCATGCCGCGGGGTTCCTGCGACGAGATCCGGGCGTGTTGGATTCCCGCGGGCAGGTGCTGCTGCTTCAGGCGCACGTAGGTGTGCTTCTCATCGGAGCGCAACAGACCGCGAGCTTCGGGCGCGAGCAGCGCGGCTGCGTTGGCCAGGCATCTGGCCACAGCCGATGTCGATTCGCTCCTGCGCACACCCTCGCGCTGGCGCAGCAGGTCGCGGCGCACCTGGTCGACCTCGCGCAATCCGCCGCGTGAAGCCATCGGTGCGACTTGCAGGTCGAGCACGAACCAGGTCGGCTCGTGAAGCAGTACGGGCACCGTCAGCGGCTTGAGGCGTCGATCGGTCTCGTAGGTTTCGAGCTCGTCGAGAGCGAAGGCAGCCTCGAGGTGGCCTGCCAGGCGCAGGCGTTGACGAGCGTGGAAAGTGCGGCAGTGGGCGCCGAGCAATTCGAGCCGGTGCCGGACCGTACCGCGGGCGCAGCGGAGCAAGCGGGCGGTCTGGCGATGAGTGACCTTGGAGGCGAACATCCAGAAGGCCGGTTCGGTCAACCGGGGACGCTTGAGCCGGTAGTCGAGGCGAAAGCTCTGGTCGGAAAAGAACTTGCCGCAAGCGCCGCAGCGGTAGCGCTGCACGAGACGCTGATCGAGCGCGCGGCGGAACGATCCCCTGCACTGATAGGTGAATTGGCCGCTGGAGCGCGACGGGCAAAGGGGATTGGGACAGCAGGGCGGTTGGAACATCGGGGCCTCCGGGCAGGCGCCAAAACGGCGGCGATGACTGCCCAACGCCCGGATGCGCGCAACTCGCCGCGGTGGCGAGTGATGGCCGGATTTCCGCGCAGTCTGCTGGACCAGGGTCCGGCTAGAGCCACTCTTCGAGGCGCCGCTCGAGTGCCGCGCGGATCTGCCGCGCGCACTCGCGGTAGTCCACCAAACTGCCCCCGATCGGATCCGTCACATCCCGGTGCTCGTCGAGCAGCGCCAATTGACCCGGCCAGTCCGCGGGTAGCAGCAGGCGCACCTGGTCCATGTGCACTCGGGTGAGGCAATAGACGCGCTGCAGGTCGGCCAGCAGCTTCCAAGTCGCTACTTGGGAGCGGTGGCCGGTCAGGTCGCCGCCGAGTTCGCGGACGGCTTCCACGGAGTGCGCGGAGGCCGGCTGGTAGGGGGCCGCGAAGGTCCCCATCGAAAGCACGCGGAATCCGAAATCGCCGATGCGGGAGGGCTCGACGCCGAGGCGCTTGGCGAGCAGGCGCCGGGCGAGGCTTTCGGCCATCGGGCTGCGGCAAGTGTTGCCGGTGCACACGAACCCGATCGCAAGTCCCGCAGAGGTCCGGAGCGTGTCGAGGCTGTACAGCCCGTCGCGGCGCAGCTCGAACACGCCCCGTGCGACGCGCAGCCAGGCCGGCAGCTCGCTCAGCGCGTTCTGTCGGGATCCCAGCACGCGCTCGGTGCCGGTCAGGCGGCGGAAGGAGGTCGCGTCGGTGGCCTGCGGGATCGTGGCGAGCAGGAGCGGCACTTTCGCGGCCTCGGCGAGCGCGCGCGCGTGGGGTTCGGCCGGGCAGCACAGCGGCATCCAGGCGTCATTCGACCAGCGCATCTCATCGCCTTCCGCGCGCACCTCGAGGATCAGGGGGCCGGGCCAGTGTCGCTGCGCGATGCGGCGCACGAGTCCGGCGCACTCGCAACTCAGCTCGAGGCGGTCGGGACAGCGCAGCAGCGATGGCGACGAAGCTCCCGCTCGCGCACTGGCCTCCCACAGCGCCATGCGCGTCTCGGGGCGATCGGCGCGCGCTGCCAGCGCGAGGAAGCCGTCCGTCGCGACGCCCACGAGCTCGCCGGCCGCCAAGGCGGTCGCGGCCGCGACGACGGCCGCCGCATCGACGTCCTGCGCGGCGCGATGACTGGGCGAGGGGTTCATTCACGAGGCGCTCGTTCGCGCCGGCCCGCAGGCTAGCCTATCCTGCCCGAGTTGCTCAAAGCCGTGCTCCGCGAACCCATGAACCAGGACCCCTCGGATCGCAGCGCCGCGCGCTCCGATGCCGATCGGGTGGCGCTGTTGTCCCGGCTTGCCGGCGGCCTGGCGCACGAGATCAAGAACCCGCTCTCGACGATGTCGATCAACCTGGCGCTGTTGCAGGAGGACTGGGAGCGCGCCGCGGCGGTCCGCTCGAGCGACCATCCCGAGCCCAGCCCGTGCGAGCAACGCTCGCTCAAGCGCATCAAGGGGTTGCAGCGCGAAGTGCAGCGCCTCGAGGACATCCTGCAGCAATTCCTGCAATTCGCGCGCGGAGCGGAGATCAATCGCCGTCCGCAGGATCTGGCGCGCATCGTCCGCGAGGTGCTCGATTTCGTCGAGCCCGAGAATCTGCGCTCGAACATCCGCCAGCACGTGGATCTGCAGCTCGGCATGCCGCTCGTGCTGATCGACGAGACGCAGATCAAGCAGGCGATCCTGAACCTGCTGGTCAACGCGCGCCAGGCGATGCCCGAGGGCGGTGAGCTGCTGGTGCGGCTGGCACGTGCGGGCTCCGAATGCGTGCTCTCGGTGACCGACACCGGTATCGGCATGCGCCCCGAGCAGCTCGAGCACTGCTTCGAAGTCTACTGGTCTGACAAGCGCGGCGGGACCGGACTCGGGCTGTCCACGGCCAAGCGCATCGTCGAGGAGCACGGCGGCCGCATCACGGTCCTGTCGGAGGTGGGGCGCGGCACGAGCTTCTCGCTGTGGCTGCCGCTCGCCGTCGAGATCGCCGGCGCTCCGGCCGAGGAGGATGCCGGTGATTGAAACCACGGCCGCAGCGCTCGATCGCCGCGCTCCGGCCGCCGCGCCGCGGCGTGTGCTGGTCATCGACGACGATGCCGCGCACGCCTCCGCTCTGGCCGAGGGGCTCGAAGTGGAAGGCTATGTCGTGCAGTTGGCGAACTCGGGCGGCGACGGCCTCGAGCGCATGAGCGAGGCTTCCTACGACGCCGTGCTGTGCGACCTCGTCATGCACGACGTCTCCGGACTCGAGGTGCTGCGCCGCGCGCAATCGCTGCAGCCGCAGGCCGCGCTGCTCTTGATCACCGGCCACGGCTCGATCGAGACGGCGGTCGAGGCCATGCGCAACGGCGCCACCGATTACCTGACCAAGCCGGTGCGTCTCCCCGAGCTGCGCACGCGCCTGGCGCGCTTGATCGACGCGCAGTTGCTGGCGCGCGAGCACGCCGAGCTGCGCGCGCAGCTCGACAAGCGCTACGGATTCGAGGGCATCATCGGCGAGTCGCCGCTCATGCAGCGCGTGTTCGACGTGCTGCGCCAGGTCAGCCCGACCAACGCGACCGTGCTGATCCTGGGCGAGAGCGGCACGGGCAAGGAGCTCGTGGCCCGCGCGGTGCACGAGAACAGCCCGCGCAAGCACGAGCACTTCGTCGCCGTGAACTGCGCCGCCTTGTCGGAAGGCCTGATCGAGTCGGAGCTGTTCGGGCACGTCAAGGGGGCCTTCACCGGCGCCGTGGCGGCCAAGGAGGGGCGCATCGTCTACGCCGACCGCGGCACGCTGTTCCTCGACGAGGTCGGCGACATGCCGCTCGAGACGCAGGCCAAGCTGCTGCGCGTGCTGGAGATGCGCGAGGTCGTGGCGGTGGGCGGGAACGCATCGCGCAAGGTCGACGTGCGGTTGGTGGCGGCGACCAATCGCGACCTGCGTGCCATGGTGAAGGAAGGGCGCTTCCGCGAGGACCTCCTGTTCCGGCTGCAGGTGGTCACGATCACGCTGCCTCCGCTGCGCGAGCGACCGCTCGACATCCCGTTGCTGATCGATCACTTCCTGCGCGAGTTCGCGCGCTCGCACGGCCGCAGCGTGCGCGGGATCACGCCCGAGGCGCGCACGCTGCTCGTGCGCGCGTCCTGGCCCGGCAATGTGCGCGAGTTGCGCAATGCCGTCGAGAGCATGGTGCTGTTGGCGCGTTCGGACGTCCTGGACGTCAAGGACGTGCCCGAAACCGTGCTCGATCGCAATGGCGGACAGCGCGCGGGCACGTCCGCGTTGCCGTCCGAACAGGGCGGCGGATACGACCTGCGCGGCAAGAGCGCGGCCGACGTCGAACGCGAACTGATCCGAGCCAATCTGGTGCTCGTCGGCGGCAACCGTCAGAAAGCGGCGAAGATCCTGCAGATCGGCGAGCGCACGCTCTACCGCAAGATCAAGGAATATGGTCTCGAGTAGGAACGTCGGTCTCGAGTAGGAACGTCGGTCTCGAGTAGGAACGTCGGTCTCGAGTAGGAACGTCGGTCTCGAGTAGGAACGTCGGTCTCGAGTAGGAACGTCGGTCTCGAGCAGGAACTTCGGTCTCGAGTAGGAACGTCGGTCTCGAGCAGGAACTTCGGTCTCGAGTAGGAACGTCGGTCTCGAGTAGGAACGCCGGTCTCGAGTAGGTACGTCGGCCTCGAGTAGAAGTGCCGGCCTCAAGTAGGGGCGTCGGCGTCGAGTAGGAACTTTGGCCTCGAGTCGGAACGCCGGCCTCAAGTCGGAACGCCGGCCTCGAGCAGGAACGTCCGTCTCGGGAAAGAACGTCGGTCTCGAGCAGAAACCACGGGCTCGGGTACGAAGGACGGTCTCGAGTCGCGCCGCGGCCCGCGGCGGACGCGTGTGCCTTGACGCCCTGGGAATCCCCCGAATACTGGATGCAGCGGTGTGGATCGCCCGCCCCTTGCGGCCGGATCCTTGATCCGTTTCCCCAACCTGGAATTCATCATGCAGTACGTACGTGCCGTCGGAGCCCTGTTCGTCTCGACCACCTTTACGGCGGTCGGGCTCGCACAGCAATTCACCTACAACGCCGCCGCGCTGCCGGCACAGAACATCTGGACCGACGGCGTCGTGCTCGTCGACGTCGACGCCGACGGCGATCGCGACATCGTGTTCGCCAACGGCAGCTCCTACGGCGGTACCGGCACCGCCGGCGCACAGCCGCAGCATCTGTTCTTGAACAATGGCTCTGGTTCCTTCGTCGCAGCGCATGCGCAGCTCAACGTCGCGAACTTCAATGCGAAGATGGTGATCGCGGAGGACTTCGACAAGGACGGCGATCCCGACCTGATGTACGCCTCGGGATCCACCGGCAGCCCGCCGCGCATCCTCGTCAACAACGGCTTCGGCACGTTCAGTGACGAGACCGGCACGCGCATACCGACCTTCGCGACCAATCCGCGCTCCTTCTGCGTCGCGGCCGGCGACGTCGACGACGACGCCGACCTCGACGTCGTCCTGACCGACGGCGGCACCTTCGGCGGCATCGCATCGCAGGCCTTCCTGCTGCTCAACAACGGCGCCGGCGTGTTCAGCAACGCGACCGCCACGCACATGCCGGTCGATCTGTACAACGCGCAAGATGTGACGCTGTTCGACTTCGATGCCGACAGTGACATCGACATCACGCTCTCGGGCAAGGGCGCAACTGGCAAGCGCTCGCGCCTGTACCTGAATGACGGCACCGGCCATTTCACCGTCAATACCGTGCTCGACGCGCTGGGCACCGGCAGCACCTACGAGATCGACTGGGCCGAGCTCGATCGCGACTGGGACCTCGACGGCCTCGTGCAGTCGATCTCCGGCATCAACGAGGGCGTCGCGCGCAACGATGGCGTGTCTTCCCCGGTCGTGCCGACCACGTTCCCCTCGCCGAACGGCTCGGACGACAATGAGATGGCGGGCCTCGACTACAACAACGACGGGCGGATGGACGTGCTGATCGGGTCGCTGGGCTCCACCGAACGCCTGTACCGCTCCGACGGCATCGGACTCTGGACCAACGACAACGCGGCGATCCAGGCGCAGGCCGACGCGACCCTCGACCTCGCGATCGGCGACCTGAACGGTGATGGTCGCCACGACTTCGTCACCGCACAGGGGGAGTCGGGCAACTTCACGAACAAGGTCTACATGAACAACGGGCCGATCGACACGCTCGCACCGCGCTTCTTGCGTCGTCCGAAGGGCACGATCAAGAACCCGCAGACGGTGCTTCACTGCCAGGTGCAGGACGCGATCATGGACGATGGCTATGTCGACAACTACGTGGTCACCTACACCTACGTCACGACGGGGGTCGGTGCGGGCTCGGGCGGTGGGCAGGCCTTCCACCAGGGCTGCGGGCAGTGGCGCGCCGAGGTGCCCAGCCCGGTGGGCACGGCGACGATCACGATCTCGTGGACGGCGACCGACCAGGCTGGCAACAGCTCCGGGTTGAGCTACTCACTGCCCTGATCCGGCGCGCGCGCGTTCGGGACATCCTGAGGACAAAGGTGCAGCCCTCGTCGCGGCCACGCGGCGAGGAAGGCCGGGCCTTCGTGTGGGTCGACTTGCTGCCAATGAGGCAGTCGCCCTCGGCCTGCGCCCGGATGCCGCCAGTTTGGCAGGGGCTGCGCCCGCGGGAGGTACTCGAAGTGCTTTCCGGGGCGGCATTTATGCCGGCGATTGCTGGCACAGCGTTTGATTCCCCCGCGTGCCCGCCGCCGAGTCCGGTGGCGCGCATTCGTACCCAAACTCGCGCAGGACAACCCCATGAGCAAGAGCAAGATCATCGGCATCGACCTCGGCACGACCAACTCCGTCGTGTCGGTGATGGAAGGCGGCGAGCCGATCGTGATCGCCAATCTCGAAGGCGCGCGCACGACGCCGTCGGTCGTCGCATTCACCAGCGACGGCAGCCGGCTCGTCGGTGCGGCCGCCAAGCGGCAGGCGGTCACCAATCCACATCGCACGATCTTCTCGATCAAGCGCTTCATGGGCCGCCGACACGCGGAGGTCGGCCAGGAGGAGAAGATCGTCCCGTACAAGGTCGTCGGCGGGCCGCAGGAACTGGTCAAGGTCGAGATCGACGGCAAGCACTACACGCCGCCGGAGATCAGCGCGATGGTGCTGGGCGCGCTGAAGGAAGCCGCCGAGAGCTACCTCGGCGAGAAGGTCGGCAAGGCCGTCATCACGGTGCCGGCCTACTTCAACGACAGCCAGCGCCAGGCGACCAAGGACGCCGGCACGATCGCCGGCCTGGAGGTCGTGCGCATCATCAACGAGCCGACGGCCAGCGCGCTCGCGTACGGTCTCGACAAGAAGAAGACCGGCAAGGTGGCGGTGTACGACCTGGGCGGCGGCACCTTCGACATCTCGATCCTCGAGATCGGCGACGGCGTCTTCGAGGTGCTCGCGACCAACGGTGACACGCACCTGGGCGGCGATGATTTCGACAAGGTGCTGATCGACTACGTGGCCGACGAGTTCAAGAAGACGAACGGCGTCGACCTGCGCAAGGATGCGATGGCGCTGCAGCGGCTCAAGGAGGCCTGTGAGAAGGCCAAGTGCGACCTCTCGGGTCTGCAGCAGACCGAGCTCAACCTGCCGTTCATCACGGCCGATGCCTCGGGGCCCAAGCACCTGCAGCTCTCGATCACGCGCGCGAAGTTCGAGCAACTCGTCGCCGAGCTCGTCGAGCGCACCAAGGGCCCCTGCCTCAAGGCGCTCGAGGACGCGGGGCTGACGCCGGCCAAGATCGACGAGGTGATCCTCGTCGGCGGCTCGACGCGCGTGCCGCTCGTGCAGGCGATGGTGAAGAAGATCTTCCAGCGCGAGCCGAACAAGAACGTCAACCCCGACGAGGTCGTCGGCGTCGGCGCCGCGATCCAGGGCGGGATCCTCGCGGGCGAGGTCTCCGACGTCGTGCTGCTCGACGTGACGCCGCTTTCGCTCGGCATCGAGACGATGGGCGGTGTGTTCACGCGGATGATCGACCGCAACACGACCATCCCGACCTCGAAGGGCAATGTGTTCTCGACCGCGAGCGACAACCAGCCGTCGGTCGAGATCAAGGTCAGCCAGGGCGAGCGCGAGTTCGCGCGCGACAATCGCCTGCTCGGCACGTTCCACCTCGACGGCATCGCGCCCGCTCCACGCGGCATGCCGCAGATCGAAGTCACGTTCGACATCGACGCCAACGGCATCCTGAACGTGTCGGCGACCGACAAGGGCACCGGCAAGAAGCAGCAGATCCGGATCGAGTCGTCGTCGGGATTGTCCAAGGAGGAGATCGAGCGCATGCGTCGCGAGGCCGAGGCGCACGCCGGCGAGGACAAGGCCAAGCGCGAGTTCGTCGACTTGAAGAACCAGGCCGAGCACACGGTGCACGAGCTGGAGAAGCAGCTCGGCGAGCACAAGGACAAGTTGCCCGTCGGCGATCTGAAGGCGATCGAGGACGCGAAGGCGGCTGTGCAGCAGGCGTTGGGTGGAGAGGACAAGGCCAAGCTGGAGGCGGCGCTGACGGGTCTGCAGAGCGCGGCGCAGAAGCTCGGGCAGGCGGTGTATCAGAGCCAGCAGCAGGCGGCTGGGGCGGCGGGCAAGCCGGAGGGGGCGAGCCGGCAGGCGGAGGGCGCGTCGAAGGACGAGCCGGTGGATGCGGATTTTGAGGTGAAGACGTAGGGGGGAGTGGGAGTGGGAGTGGGAGTGGGAGTGGGAGTGGGAGTGGGAGTGGGAGT
>VGZE01000099.1 GCA_016872755.1 Planctomycetota bacterium | reverse complement strand
CTGGCTCCGGCCCAGACCGCCGCCGCGCTTTCCGCCGCGCGGGCCGATGCCTAAGCTCACGGCCCCCCGATGCTGATCGCGATCGACGGACCCGCCGGAGCCGGCAAGAGCAGCGTGGCGCGCGCCGTCGCTGCCGCGCTGGGCGTGCGCTGGCTCGACACGGGCGCGATGTACCGCGCCGTCGCCCTGCTCGTGGCGCGCGCCGGCGCCGACCCGCGCGACGAGCGCGCCTGCGCCGCGATCGCCGCCGATGCGCGACTCGACTTCGACGCGCGCGGCGAGCTCTCGATCGACGGACACCTGGCCGGTCGCGCGCTGCGTTCGCGCGAGGTCGGCTCGATCGTCTCCTTCGTCGCCGAGCACCCGGCCGTGCGAGCCTCGATGGTCGCCAAGCAGCGCGGTTTCGCGCGCGCCTGGAAGGGACTGGTCGCCGAAGGGCGCGACATGACCTCGGTCGTGTTCCCCGACGCCGATCACAAGTTCTTCCTGGCCGCCTCCAGCGCCGAGCGCGCGCGGCGGCGCGCGGCGCAGGAGAACGTGCTGGCGGATCCGGAACGGGTCGAGGAGATCCGCCGCGAAATCGAACAGCGCGATGCGATCGACACCGGGCGCGCCTGCTCGCCGCTCGTGCGCGTGCCCGACGCGGTCTACGTGGACACCGACGCGCTGTCGGAGCGCGCGGTCATCGACACGCTGCTGGCGCGCATCCAGGGGGGGCCCTAGTGGCTGAGCCGGGCAAAGCCGCGGCGCCGCGCAAGCTCGTCACGCGCTCGACCGCGACCTACGTGATCGGGCGCGGGTTGATCGGCAGCTTCCTGCGCACCGCTTGCCGGCTGCAGGTCCGCGGTCGCGAGCACATGCCCCGGCAGGGCCCCGTGCTGCTGGTCGCCAACCACCAGTCCTACCTCGACATCCCGGCGCTGGCTTCGGCGGTCGCCACGGCCGCCGGCCGGCACGTGTGCTTCGTCGCGCGCGATTCGCTGGCGCGTTCCCGTTTCCTGGCCTTCGTGATGCGCGAGAGCGGCGCCGTGCTGATCAAGCGCGGCGTGCCGGACCGGGCCGCGCTGGAGGAGACGATCGAGCACCTGGAACTGGGGGATGCGGTCGCGATCTTCCCCGAGGGCACCCGCAGCACCGACGGGGCGGTCGGCGAGTTCCGCTCGGGCGCGCTGCTGGTCGCGCGGCGCACTGGTTGTCCTATCGTTCCGACCGGCATCCGTGGTACCATCGACGTCTTGTCTCGCGACCAGAAATTCCCCCGACCAGCCCGGGTCCGCGTCAGCTTCGGCGCGCCTGTGGATCCCGGGTCGGATGGGGCTCTGGAACGGGTGCGGGACGCGGTGTGCGCGCTGGTCGGGGACGGGCGCGCTCCTCGCGACTAGGACGGTCCCTTCGTTGTTCTCATGAGTCTCGTTTCCAAGAAGATCCGCCAGTTCGACCTCTCGACCGAGGAACTCGACCGGCGGCTCGACACGGCCCTGTGCGGGATGGACCCGCAGCACGTCCTCGACAGCGTCGCCAGCGCGATCAAGGACCTGACCCCCGGCTCGATCGTCAAGGCCCGCGTCGACTCGGTCGACGAGCGCGCCGGCATCGTCGTGCTCGACATCGGCGGCAAGTCCGAAGGCCAGATCCCGCTGTCGGAGTGGGGCAGCGAGCCCCATCCGCGGGCCGGTGATGTCTTCGAAGTCTTCTACGACGGCCTCGACGACAGCGATGTCGCGCTGCTGTCCAAGCGCCGCGCCGACCGCCTCAAGGCCTGGGAGCGCGTCTCGAAGAAGTACAAGGAAGGCGACGAGATCCAGGGCATCTGCCAGCGCAAGATCAAGGGCGGCCTGCTCGTCGACGTCGAGGGCGTCAACGTGTTCCTTCCCGCCTCGCAGGTCAACCTGCGCCGCACGCACGACATCTCCGATTTCCTCAACGAACCCGTGCGCGCGACGATCATCAAGATCGACCACGAGCGCATGAACATCGTCGTGTCGCGCCGCAAGCTGCTCGAAGAGGAGCGCCAGCGCCAACGCACGGACCTCTTGACCAACCTGGGCGAGGGCCAGGTGCGCGTCGGGACGATCAAGAACATCGCCGATTTCGGCGTGTTCGTCGATCTCGGCGGCATCGACGGCCTGCTGCACATCACCGACATGTCGTGGGGCCGCCTCAAGCACCCCAGCGAGATGGTGCAGATCGGCCAGCAGCTCGAAGTCGTCGTGCTGCGCGTCGACACCGAGCGCGAGCGCATCGCGCTGGGCCTCAAGCAGAAGCAGAAGTCGCCGTGGGACGGCATCGAGACGCGCTACCCGGTCGCTTCGAAGCACGTCGGCGAGGTCGTGAACATCATGTCCTACGGCGCCTTCGTGAAGCTCGAGGACGGCGTCGAGGGGCTGGTGCACATCTCCGAGATGTCGTGGACCAAGCGCGTCAATCACCCCAGCGAGCTGGTCAAGTCCGGCGACAAGGTCGAGGTGGTGGTGCTGGAGATCGATCTCGGCAAGCAGGAGATCTCGCTCGGCATGAAGCAGGCCGAGCAGAACCCCTGGGACATGGTCGAGGAGCACTACCCGATCGGCACGATCATCGAAGGCACCGTGCGCAACCTGACCTCGTACGGCGCGTTCGTCGAGATCGAGGAAGGCATCGACGGCCTGCTGCACGTGTCGGACATCTCGTGGACCAAGAAGGTCGCGCATCCGTCCGAGGCGGTCAAGAAGGGCGATCGGCTGCGCTGCGTCGTGCTCTCCGTCGACAAGGAGAAGAAGCGCATTGCGCTCGGCATGAAGCAGTTGTCGGCCGACCCCTGGTTGTCGGAGATCCCGAACAACTACCACGTCGGCGACCTGCTATCGGGCTACGTGACCAAGATCACCAACTTCGGCGTGTTCGTGAAGCTCGAGGACGACCTCGAGGGCCTGCTGCACATCTCCGAGCTGTCGGATCAGAAGATCTCCAGCCCCGAGGAGATCGTGAAGCCCGGCATGAAGATCGAAGTGCGCGTGATCCGCGTCGATACCGACGATCGCAAGATCGGCCTGTCCTTCGTGCACGCGGACTTTGCCGAGAACGAGAAGATCGCCAAGGAGCCGGCGGCCGGCCCGAGCGGCGAGAAGACGGTCGAGACGACCTGAGCCCGGCGCGCGGACATGTTCGCCACGTGCGGCCTCGTCCGGCTCCGGCCGGGCGGGGCCGCATGCGCAACTGGGACTGCTCGCGCGGATAGCATGCTCCGCATGACGCGTTCCCTGCTGTGCGTGCTGGTCGCCGCCGCGCTCAGCGCGTGCCGCGCTGCCACGCCGCAGGCCGGTCCGGCGCGGCCTCCGGCGCACGAGGTCTACGGGTACGACCCCAACGGCGTGCCCTGGGCGCTGCGGCCGGTCCTGGACGAGCTGTCCACGGCCATGAGCGAGCGCGACGACGAGCTGGCGCTGCGCCTGCTCGACCGCCTGCGCGCGCAGCTGCCTCCGGAAGTGCTCGTCGATCGGCTCGAGTCCTGGTCGCGCCTGCTGGAGGGCCGTGCGCTGACGCGCGAGCTCGCGCCGCGGCTGGAGTGCCGGCGCATCGAGGCCGGCCCCGGCACGCCCGAGCGGCGCGCGCTGCTCCTGGTCATGGACAATCCGCATGCCGAAGCCCTCGCGCTGGAGTGCGCGCCGCCGCGCCTGGTCCGCACGAGCACCTGGATCGATGCGCGCGGCGAGCTCGCGCGCAACCAACAGATGAGCACGCTCGACGGATTCGAACGGCTGACCCTGGCGGGCGCGGCGACCTCGGAAATCGCGCTGGGGGAGTTCGAGCCCGCGGCCGGGCGAGCCCTGGCCGTGCGCGAACGCTTCGAACTCCTGTGGAGCGCGGGGCTGCTGCGGCGCGGCGAGCGCATGCTGCCGCTGGATCGAGGGTCGCGACCCGACTGTGACTACGTCGGCCTGTCCGGACTGCTGCCGACCGCGCCGGTCGAGCCGCTCGAGCTCTTGCGCTATGCGGAAGGCGAGCGCGTGCGGGTTGCGGCGCTGGTCGAGCGGGCGGTGCGCATCCCGCCCGCTCGCTATGACGAGGCCCTCGACCTGCTGGCCGCCGCGCCGCTGTCCGTGGAACGCATCGGCGAGCTGGCGCCGGCGCTGCGCTGGCTGTCGCGCGACCCGCTGTTGGGTGACGATGCGCAGGGCTGGCAGGACTGGCTGCGCGAACGGCACAATCGCGCGAGCGCGGCAACGAGTTCCGCGCTCGACCTGCCATGACCGCCCTCGCTCCGGACCTCTCCGCGCACCTGGCCGCCTTCCGGCGCGGGGCCGTCGACATCGTCGAGGCGCGCGAGCTCGAGGCCCGCCTGGCCAAGGCCCTCTCCGCCGCGCGCCCGCTGCGCATCAAGTTCGGCATGGACCCCTCGTCGCCGGACCTGCACCTCGGCCACGCGATCCCGCTCATGAAGCTGCGCGATCTGCAGCAGCTCGGCCACCAGATCGTGCTGATCGTCGGCGACGCGACCGCCATGGTCGGCGACCCGTCGGGACGCAACAAGCTGCGCCCGGTGCTCTCGCGCGAGGAGGTCGAGCACAACCTGCTCACCTACACCGAGCAGGCCGGACGCATCCTCGACATGCAGCGCACCGAAGTGCGGCGCAACTCGGAGTGGTTCGACCGGATGCGCTTCGAGGACGTGCTGCGGCTGTGCGCGCGCATGACGGTCGCGCGCATGCTCGAGCGCGACATGTTCCAGAAGCGCATCGCCGACGACGAGCCGATCGGAATTCACGAGTTCCTCTATCCGCTGATGCAGGGCTGGGACAGCGTCGAGATTCGCTCCGACGTCGAGTTCGGCGGCACCGACCAGTTGTTCAACCTGCACGCCGGGCGGCTGTTGCAGGAACAGGCGTCGCAGGCGCCGCAGGTGCTGGTCACGACGCCGCTGGTCAACGGGCTCGACGGGCGCAAGATGTCGAAGAGCTACGGCAACGCGGTCGCGCTGACCGATCCGCCGCGCGAGATGTACGGCAAGGTGATGAGCCTGACCGACGCGGCCATGCCGACCTGGTTCGAGCTGTTGACGCGCCTGTCCGCCGACGAGATCGCGGCGCTGCTCGCCGGGCACCCGCGCGCGGCGAAGGCGCGCCTGGCACGCGAGATCACGCGCTTCTTCCACGGCGAGGGCGCGGCCGCCGCCGCGGCCGAGGCCTTCGACCGGCAATTCGCGAAGGGCGAGTTGCCGGCCGACATTCCCGACCTGCGCTACGGCAAGGAGTGGCCGGCCGACGGCGTGCCGCTCGCGGCCCTGCTGCGCGATCTCGGGCTGGAGAAGAGCTCGTCGGATGCGCGGCGCTCGATCGAGGGCGGCGGGGTCAGGCTCGACGGCGCGGTCGTGACCGACACGAACCACCGCGTGCGCGCGCCGGCGCAGCCGCTGCTGGTGCAGATCGGAAAGCGGCGCTACGCGCGAGTCGTCGGTTGAACCGACAGCGACCCGGCGGTCGCGCCGCGCGGCCGCTGCAGCCAGGCTGCCAGCCCGGCGGCGCCGCGAGCGATCCAGATCCCGGCGGCGAACTGCAACGCGAAACCGATCAGCGAGCTCCAGCGCGAAGCGATGGCGAACACGGCATCGACGGGCCGATCCGGAAGCGGCCTTGGAACTACCCCGAGATCCAAGATCTCGATGAGCGCAGTGGTCAGCGTGGGCAGCGTAGTCACGCACACGTAGACGCCCAGGAGCTGCAGCCCCACCTGCAGCGCCGGGCCGCCCGTTCCAGGCGCGATGGCGGAGGGCTCGGGCGCGAACCGGCGTGCCAGGCTCGCGGCGACGCGCAGCAGGAGCAGGCCGACGACGAGGCTCATGATTCCGCTGCTCATCAAGCGGGCGGTCCAACCCTCTCCGCTGAACAACCCCGTCCCAAGGAACAACGCGGTCTGCAGCAGGTCCATCGCGCCGTGGATGCAAAGGACCAGGCCGAACAGCAGCAAGCCCACCTCGAGCCAATCGCGCCTGTGCATGATTTTTCTTCCGTGCGCGAGCATAACCGGTCCGCGCGAACGAACCGCTCTCTGGGCGCAGGTCTAGTCGAGCCGCACCAGGAACGGCAGTTCGTGCGTCGGAAACTGCAGGTCGTCGAGTTCGAGCACGGCCTTGCCGGCCAGCGGCAGCGGCCCGAAGTTCGCCGGTGCGACCAACTCGAGCTTCCAACTCGAGGCCCGGCCGCTGTCGTCCGCATCGATCGGCAGCGCGCGCAATTCGAGCTGGCCGTGCGTCGCGATGCCTCCGGGCAGCACGAGCCGCGTACCGGTCACGCGCAGCCGATGTCCTGGCAGCAGCGCTGACAGCGTGGCCTCTCCGAATCCGCCGCTCGAGACCTTGCCGGTCGCGACGAGCTGCGGCGGAAAGACGTCGAGATCTCCGATCGCCTGTCCCTGGAAGCGGATCGCGTAGCTCGGACCGGCGACCCATTCGACGTCCGGATCGTCGAGCAGGCGCGTCCCCGGCCGCGGTTTTTCCTTGGGCCTGCGCGTTCGCAGTTCGAACTCGCCGTTCAGCGGACCGATGGTCAGCGGCGCCACGGCGTCCAGCGTCAGCGTCCAGATGTCGCGACCCAGCAGGTCGCGCTGCTCCAGCCGCGCTTCGAATCCCACGGGTAGCGGACCGAGCTCGTGCGGCAGCGTGCCCGTGTCGCCCACCGGCAGCAGGTCGAGCCTCGCGGTTGCGCCGGCACTCGCGGGCACGCGCCCGAGCTCCAGCGTCTCCGGGTTCAACTGCAGCGGCGAGTCCGCGACGATGTGCGCCTCCAGCATCAGGTATGGCCGGTGTTGGGACGTGCTGATCACCTGCACGTGCACGAGCTTGTCCGCGTTCTTGACCTGGACCTGCCGCGTGTCGAGCGCAATGTGCACGGCCAGCCGGGCGCCGGGCGGCAGTTCGAACAGGTCGGGCGCGACCGAGGGTCCGGGAGCGATGGCGATCCCCGCGGCATCGACGCGCTCGCTGCGCACGGTCAGGCAGCCGCACGACGGCTGCACGCGCCGCACGCGGACCGGCTGATCGTCCGTGTTCTCGAGCGTCCAGGTGTGTTCGACCACGTTTCCCAGCGGCACCAGTCCGAAGTCGTGGAACTCGGCGCGCTGGCGGTACTCGATCGGCGGGCCGTCGATCTCGAACTCGGTCTCGGGCCGGTACGGCCGGCCCTGCGCGTCGAGCGGCAGCAAGCCGGAATTCAGCGCGGCGCGCGGCGCTCCTTGGACGGCCGGGGCGGGCTGGGGCTCCTGCTGCGGGCCGCAGGCGCACAAGAGCAGGCACCAGGCGCCGCAGATTCCGTAGGGCAGGGGGATGCGCATCGACTCCAGGATCGCAGGGGACGGACCGATAGGGGATCCTACAATGGCCGGTCTAGGCGGGCACGCGGCCGCCGGTTGCGCCTCTCCGATGAATTCGTCGCTGCGAGTGTTGCCGTTCGCATTGACCTGCCTTGCGGCCGGCGTGTGCCTCGCCTTGATCCTGCGGCTGCGTCCGCGCACGCCGGTTCCGCTGCTGGACGACGAATTCGCACCCACTTCGACGCGCGAGGAGTGGGCCGAGCTGGCCGAAGCAACGCCGCTGCCGGCGGAACTGGTCGAGCCGCAGCGCTATCTCGAGGAACGCTGGGGCCACCTGGAGGAGCCCGGGCTCGCGCTCGCCGCGGTCGAGACCGACGGGGAGCCGTACTTCATCCTGCCGGAGCCGGTGCAGGGCCGGAACGCGGCCGGCGAGCCGGTTCAGGCGATCGGATTCGCCAAGACGCGTCGCTTCGATGGGCCGGTCTTCCGGACCGCCGCCGAGAGCGAGATGCAGGGCGCCGCGCTGATGCGCGCCCCGCAAGCGGCCGGCGAGCAGCGCTGACGCGCGCGGTTGAACCGCGCCGAGCGCGGCGGGACAATGCCGCGTTATGCAATCCAAACGCTCCGATCTGGCGCTGTGGTCCGCTGTCGAGAATGAACGCGTACGCCAGGAAGGCCAGCTCGAGCTGATCGCTTCCGAGAACCACACCTCGCGCGAAGTGATCGACGCGCTCGGCACGGTGCTGACGAACAAGTACGCCGAGGGCTATCCGGGCAAGCGCTACTACGGCGGCTGCGAGCACGTCGACGTCGTCGAGGATCTCGCGATCGCGCGCGCGAAGCAACTGTTCGGCGCCGAAGCGGCCAACGTGCAGGCCCACAGCGGCACGCAGGCGAACATCGCGGCGCTGATGGCGCTCTTGCAGCCGCGCGACAAGATCCTGGCCATGTCGCTCGACCACGGCGGGCACCTGTCTCACGGGCACCCGAAGAACTTCTCGGGGCTGTTCTACGAGATTCACTCGTACGGAGTGGAGAAGGGTTCCGAGCGGCTCGACATGGACCGCGTGCGCGAGCAGGCGCTCGCCGTGCGGCCGAAGCTGATCATGGCCGGGGCCTCGGCCTACTCGCGCACGCTCGACTTCGCGGCCTTCGGCGCGATCGCGCGCGAGGTCGGCGCGCTCTTGCTGGTCGATCAGGCGCACATCGCGGGACTGGTCGCGGCCGGGTGTCACCCGAGCCCGGTGCCGCATGCGGATGTGGTGACGATGACGACGCACAAGACGCTGCGCGGGCCGCGCGGCGGGTTGATCGTGAGCAAGGAGGGGTACGCAAAGGGGCTCAATAGTGCCGTTTTCCCGGGCGGGCAGGGCGGGCCGTTCATGCACGTGATCGCGGCCAAGGCGGTGGCGTTGCAGGAGGCGCTGCAGCCTTCGTTCAAGGAGTATGGGAATCGGGTGGTGGCGAATGCCAAGGCGCTGGCGGAGACGCTGGTCGGGAACGGGCTGCGCGTGGTGTCCGGGGGGACGGATAATCACTTGATGTTGGTGGATGTGTCGACGGTCGGGTTGACGGGGTCGCAGGGGGAGAAGGCGTTGCATGCGGTGGACTTGACGTGCAACAAGAATCTGATTCCGTACGACCAACAGCCGCCGATGAAGGCGAGCGGGGTGAGGTTGGGGACGCCGGCGGTCACGACGAGAGGGTTGGGGGTTGCGGAGGTTCGGCAGATGGGGGTGTGGATTGCCGAGGTGTTGAAGAAGCCGACGGATGAGGGGTTGTTGAAGCGGGTGAAGGGGGAGGTTGGGGAGATGTGTCGGAGGTTTCCGATTTACGGGTAGGGGGGATGGCGATCTCGCGGCGCGCTGCGCGCGCCGCGACTACCGCGCCGGGCGCTGCGCGCCCGGCTTGCTGATTCCGCATTCCGTCGGGCGGCGCAGACGCCGCCCGACGGAATGCGGAATGAAGGTCGGAAGGCGTTAGGACCTTCGGCGGGCGCGCGGACTCGACACGCCGGCCGGGAAGAGGGCTACCGAAGGGAGGCTCTGTCTAGCAACGCCTTGTCTGTGTTGACCGGCGTGTCGAGTCCGCGCGCCCGCCGAAGGTTCTCACGCCGCCCGACTTAAACTCCGCACGGCGAGTGGGCGCGTCTTCGCGCCCGCTCGCCGTGCGGAGTCAGGCGAGCGTCCGCGCTCGCCTAAGTCGGCGCCGCAGGCGCCGACTCTCCCACTCACACTTCCACTAGAACCCCGGCACCTTCGCCGAGACCTTGTAAATCCAATCCGTCGCCAGATACCCGACCACCAACACGCCCGCGATCACCGCGGTCGCCTGGTGCTGTCCCAGCATGTACGGCATGTGCACGCTGATCATCAGCAACAACAGCGGCATCGACATGAACGTATTGTGCCGCGACCGCAGCCCGGCCAATCCAACCCACGCCGCATCCGGCGCCTGACCACCCTTGATCGCCGTGATGATCCGCTTCTGATTCGGCCAGATCCGCATCCAGACATTGGCCGCCATCATCGTTCCGAACAGCGCGCCGACGTGGATGTAGATCGCGCGATCCGACGCGCCCAGCCAGTACTGCATCATCGCCGCGTACCCGAGCGCGACGAGGTACCACACCCACAGTGAGGCCGGCCGACTCTTGGACAGCGCCTTCGCGATCATGTCGTAGACCGGGAAGAGCACGAGCACCAGCCCGAGTGCGATCAACGAGAACACGGTCGTGCGCCCATCGGCCGCCGCATCGCTCGCATTGGCCCAGAAGTTCCCGTTCAGCGCGCCGCCCGACGCGTGGTAGTAGAGCAAGCCCAGCAACAGGATCCCGCTGATCCACGTGTAGGCGGCCCCCCAGCGGAAGAAGAACAACGCGCGCGGCCGCAGCTCGGGCACGACGATCTTCTTCGTCGGTCCATCGAGCTTGCCTTCGAAGGGCCCGTTGACCCAGTTGAAGAAGTACAGGAGGCCGATCCACAGCACGCCGGCGACGACGTGGATCCAGCGGAACAGCAACTGCAGCGCGCCATCTTGCATCGTTCCGAGCACGCCGGGCTCGGCAGGCTGGGCGACGACGACGGTGTTCAGGGTTTCGACGATCATCTCGGGAGTATCCGTGGGGAAAGGGATCAAACGCTCGCGGCGACGATGTCACAGCTCGACGCGAGAGTCAACGCGCGCGGGCGCTCTGCTCAGGGCTCGAAAACGAGGTCGAGCACGGCCTCGCCGCGCGCGGTCAGCGTGATCTTCTTCGTTTCCTTGCCGTACTTCTCGTGCCAGGCCTCGATCGTGTAGGGCCCCGGCGGGAGCCCTTGCATCGAAAATGCGCCGTCCTTGCCGGTAATCGCCCAGAACGGGTGCTCCTCGACGCAGATCCAGGCCTTCATCCACGGATGCAGGTCGCAACCAAAGCCGACTCCCAGCTCCCGTTTCTGCGGCTTCCACTCCAGGGCCGGTGAGCCCGCCGCCTGCACCTGATTGAAGATCGCGTTCTTGCTCTCGCGCACATTCACGTTGTGCGTGACCTTGTCGGCATTGGCGATCAGCAACGTCTGCCCGGTGCGCATGCCGAGCACGTGCGGCCGATACACGCAGCCGTCCTGCTCGAGGCGCACCGGCTCGCTCGCGGCGGGCGGCAGTTCGACCTTCTCCAGCCCGCGCGTGATGGTCACGAACACGTTCGCCAGGCGGCCGTCCTCGACGATCACCGTCTCGGACAGCGGCGGTTCGGCGTGCGCATTGCAGCCGGTCACCGTGATCGCTATCGGGATGCGCTTGGGCGCCGTGCCTGAGAAGCGGACCACACCCTTGACCGTGCCGACGACTTCAGGGTCGATCTTCCCGACCCATGGCGAGAGCTTGACCGCCGGCTCCGACTCGGCGACGGGCTCGGTCTCGGACTTTGGAGTCTCGGGTTGCCCGGCGGGATTGGCCGGTTGCGCGGGTGTGTTGGGCTGGGGGGCCTGCTTGGGGGCGACGGACGAATCCCCATCCCCACAGGAGCCGCACAGGGGCAGGATCGCGAACAGGGAGAGCACGCGGTGGTCGACCATGCGCGCAGGATAGTTCCATTCGCGCGCCGATCCCATAGGCTCGCGTAACGTGAATTGGTCGAACCTGTGGAAGCCGCGCGCGCCGCCCCCGGAGCGCGAGCCGCCGTCGGCGCTGGAGGTCGTGCGCGCCTACCACCGCGCGTCCAAGCACCAACCGCAGCGCTACGCCGACGGCCCCGGCTGGCTCGATTGGGCCAACCAACCGGCGCCGTTCCGGTCCTGGACGGGCGCGCCGCGGGTGGCGCTCTCGGAGCCGCCTGTGGCGGACGAAGCCGATTACGACGCCGTGCTGCGCGGTCTGCCGCGGCCCGCGCGACCGCCCGGCCCCGCGCTGCTGTCGGAACTGCTCTACGACGCGCTGTCGATCTCGGCCTGGAAGCAGGCCCAGGACACGCGCTGGGCGCTGCGCGTGAACCCCTCCAGCGGCAACCTGCACCCGACCGAGCTGTACCTCGCGCTCGGAACGGAGTGGGGGCTCCACGAGCAACCCGCGTTGTGGCATTACGCGCCGCGCGAGCATGCGCTGGAGCGCTTGGCGACCTGTGACGCTGCTGCGTGGGCGCGCGCCTGCGCGGCCTGCGCGCCGGGCACGGCCGTGCTGCTGCCGGCTTCGATCGCGTGGCGCGAGGCGTGGAAGTACGGGCTGCGCGCGTGGCGCTACTGCCAGCACGATCTCGGCCATGCGCTGGCCGGCCTGGGCCTGTCGGCGGCAGCGCGCGGCTGGCGCATCGCAGAAGCGCAC
>VGZE01000098.1 GCA_016872755.1 Planctomycetota bacterium | reverse complement strand
CTGCTCTTCCGACTGCGCGCGCAACCAGACCTCCGCGCGTGCGGTCGGCAGCCCCAGGCGTGCCGCCAGCGCGCTCTCGCCGACGAGCCAAGGCTCGACCCCCAGGGCCAGCGCCGATTCGCGCGCCTCCGTCAGCGCCGCGCGCAGCTCCGGATCGTTCCAGCGAGCCAACGGGTCGAGCGAGCGCTTCACGATCGTTGCAGCCTAGCAGTCGCAGTCGCACAATCGAGCGCGCCCGATGAACTCCCGCTCGCCGGACTGCCGCGTTCCCCGCTCGCGCCGCGGCGCAAGCCACTTCGCGGTCGTGTCGATCGCGCTGGTCGCGCTGATCGTCGCGATGGTTTCCCTGCCGCGCCTGCGCGCGTTGGGTCTGCGCGAGAATGCGGCGGACGCCGAGCGCGTGCTGCGGCGCGCGGCGGAGCTCTTGCGGACACCCGCCGAAGGGGGCACGTTGAAGGAGCTGGTTGCGCGCGATCGCATCCTGGCGCGCTCGTTGACCGACGGCGAGTGGCTGGACGCGGACCGCCTGCGCTGCCACGGCTATCTGTTCGAACGCGTGCGCATGGGCGAGCTCCACGGACTGCGCGCCTGGCCGTGGGAGCACGGTTCCACGGGGCTCGCCTGCTTCGCGCTGTGGCGCGGAACGGGCGGCGAGCTCGACGGCCGCGTGCTCTTCAATCCCAACGAACGCGGACAGGCCAGCGGCCTGGGAAACCCGCCGGCGATCGGCGAGCCGGGCTGGCGCGCGCTCGACTAGTCGCTGCGGTTCAGTACCAGGTCCAGAGCAGGGTCTCGAAGGCCATGCGCGCCTCCGGATCGCTGACGCTCAGCGCGGCGCGCTTCAAGCGCGGGGCGATCTGCTGAGAGGGGCCGAGCTGGACCAGCCGACTGGCGACGTAGAGCCGCTCCAGCGGCGCGGTGGCGGAATCCTCGAGCACGGCGAGCAGCGCGTCGCGCCCGATGCAGGGGCCGACATCCGCGCAGCGCTGCGCGCTGACCGCCCACAATAGGTCGATGCGCCGCAGCGGATCGCGCTCGCCCGCCAGCTGCTCGGCCAGCCACGTGCGACCTTCGACGCCCGTGTTCGAGGCCTGGATCATCAACCACTCGTGCGCGCGCTTGCTCTTGAGCTGTGCGGATTCGGGAAGCTCGAGCGCGAGTTCGCGCAGGTAGCGCGCCGCCTGCGCGCGCGGCACCAGCCCGATCGACTGGTACAGCACCAGCTTCTGATCGGGCGGCAATGCGCGCTCCAGTTCGGCGCGCCGCAGCAGCGCCTGCCAGGTGCGCTCGGTGAGATCCGCTCGCTCGGGCAGAAGTGGCATCAACAGCCGCAGCGCCCGCTCGCGCGGCGGCCCCTCGGCATCCAGGTCGAGCAGCACGCGATCCTCCGCCGCGCGATCGCCCAAGCGCAGCAACAGACCCAGCGCCACCTCGGACAAGTCGCCGGTCGCGCTGACCACTGCCGGTTCGCGTCCGACCTGGTCGATCCACGCCAGCGCGCGCGGATCGCCGGCGGCGCCCGCGAGCCCGTTCAGCGCCACCTTGCGCAAGCTCGGATCGGCCTCGTTCATCAGGAATTCGCCGACCTGGTCCCAGCGTTCGAGCGCGATTTGCGCGAGCAAGGCCGGCCCGCGCCGCGGCGCCTCCGGCGCGCGCAACTCGGCATTCAGATAGGCCTCGGCTTCCTGGTCGCCCCCCCGCGCGGCCGGCACGGCCAGCGCGGCGCGCATGCCCAGCAGCGCCTCGCGCCAACACTCGCGCGCGCGCGCGCACGATTCCGGATCCTTGATGGCCATCAACACCGGAGCCATGTCCTCCCACAACTCGCCGCGCTGGCGCTCGCAGGCCCACTCGAGGTACTGGCGCGAGGCACGGGCGGGATCGGCGCGCACCAAGGCGCGCATCAACGGCAACCGCACTTCGGGCCGTTCGCCTTCCAACTGCAGCAAGAGGCGATCGTAGTCCTCCGGACGGCCGTGCCGCCGTCCGAGGGCATCCGCGGCGGCGGTGCGCACGGCCGCGCGCGCATGGTCCAGGCACAACACCAGCAGGTCGTGCGCAAGCAGGCCGTCGGACATGCAGACCACGTCGAGCGCGTTCTGGAAGGCGCCCGTGGCCATGCGGTCGGAGAAGTTGCGGCGCAGCACGCGCTCGACTTCGAGCAGCGCGGGGTCTCCGCCTGCCGCGAGTTCCTCCTTCGCGCGCTGCAGCGGCTCGACCATGCCGCGCTCGAGCTTCTCGATCAGGATCGGCAGCGTGTCCGACACGTCGCGGTCGTACCAACCGGTGCGCGCGCCGCTGTAGATCAGCTCGTCGATGCGCGGATCGGCGCGCAGCCGCGCGCGGTCCGGGTCGGTCGCCTCGTAGGCGGTCACCCGCACCGCGCGGCCGTCGGCGCCGACCTGAGCCGGGCCCGCCGTCGCGGCAGCCGGATCCCGTTCCGGCCAGAAGGCCCAGGCCAGCAGGCCTGCGGCGGCGGCGCAGATCAACAGCGAAGAGGCGATGCGCATGCGTGGCGGGAAGTCCCGGCGGCGAGGAAAGGGAGCACGCGCCATCGCGTGCAGCCGCGCATCCTAGTCGACGACTCGGCCGCGAGCTACGCGCCCCGCGCGCGCAGCAACTGCGCCTGGGCGCGGGACAGGGCCGTCAGCGCCACCGTGCGCGAACCCATCGCGGTCGCCAGTTGCTGCTGGAACTCGAGCAACTGGAACGTGGTCGACAGTCCCTGCGCGTAGCGCGCCTGCTCGGCCTCGAGCTGCCGCTGCGCCAGCGCGACGCTCTTCTCGGCGGCCGCGACCGCCTCGGCCTGGTGCGCGAGCTCGCGCACCGCGCTGCGAACCTCGGTCAAGACCGTGAGTTCGGCCTTGTCGTAGGCCAGCAGCGCCGCGCGCAGCTCCGCGCGGCTGGCGCGCTGGTTGCCCAGCGCGGTTCGATTGCGCAGCGGGCCGGACAGGGTCAGCGAGGCCTCCAGCGTGGGGAAGTCGAAGCCGATCGTCTTCTCGAAGGCCTCGCCCGGATCGCCGTCGAAACCGAACGCACTGGCCGAGAGACCGGCGTCCAGGCTCGGACGAAGTTCCGAGACCGTGCGCGCGAGGTTCACCTCGGCCGCCTCGATGCGCAGGCGCTGTTCGGCGAGTTCCGAACGCCCGCTGAGCGCGGCCGCCAGCACGGGCCCCGCGGCCGGGATCTCCAGCGCGGCCGGATCGAAGAGTGAAGTGGTCGGCACGAGCGGCTGCTTCCAAACCGAGAGCGTCTGCTCCCACGGTTCGGCGTGCGCTCGCCCGAGCACGAGCGCGCGCAGCGCGTCTTCCGCATTGGCGACCGTCGTCTGCAACGAGAGCAGCTGTTCCTCGCGCTGCGCCAAGGTCGTGCGCGCCTGCAACACATCGACCTCGGTGCCGACGCCGACCTCGAGCCGGCGCTGGTTCTGCTGGACCTGCTCCTGCGCCAGGTCGACGGCCAGCCGGCGCACGCTCTCCTGCTCGCGCGCGCCGACGAGATCCCAATAGGCCTGTCGCACGGACAGCTCGACATCCGCGCGCAACTTCTCGCGCCGCTCGCGCGCCTGCAGCAGTTCGAGTTCCGCCAGCCGCTGCTGGCTGGTCGCATAGCCGCGCCACGCGCCGCGCAGCAGCGGCTGAGTGTAGGCCAGGCGCACCGTGTCGGTCGTCGAGACCTCGGCGAGCGAGAATTGGCTGTTGGTCTTCTGGTTGTCCGTGGTGAACGTGAGGTCGAATCGACCGCCGCTCGTCAGCGGCAGACCGAGGCTGCCCTCGAACGACTGCGTGTCCTCCTCCAGCACGGTGGCGCCGGTCAGCGAAGAAGGCGCCTCCTGCTCGCGATCCTGCACCGCCGCACGCAGCGAGTAGGTCGGGTCGAAGGCACCCCAGCTACCCAGGGCGCGGGCGCGCTGTGCCTCCACGTTGGCAGCGTCGATGGCGAGGTCGAGGTTGCACTCCAAGGCGCGGCGCAGCGCATCGTCGAGCGAAAGTTCCAGTGCCGGCAGAGCCTGCGCGGCTGGGGCCGGGACCGCCGGAGCCTGCGGCGCCTGAGCAGCGAGCGGCGGCGCGGCGATTCGGGGCGCGCAGACACCGACAGCGAGGACGAAGGCGCGGCCGGTGACGTTCATGGGGCGACGAGCATAGGAAACGGCGCGCGGAAGGCGCCAGCGCCGCTGCGCAGCAAGGCCCCCAACCTTTCGAATTCACGCGGCGCCGGGCACCGCGCGGATCATTCGAAGCGGAAGGTCAGCTTCTGCGTCTCGCTCGATAGCACCGCTGCCGTCTGGGGTTCGGGGTTGGACGCACCGCCGCCGGGAGGCCCCATCGCGCGCACGTTGACCGTGTAGCTGCCCGGCTTCAGTCCGGAAAGCGTGCACAGCCCGCCCGGCCCCAGCACGCCGGTCTTCGGTTCGCCCCCGCCCTGCGGACTGGCGGTGACGAAGGCCATGCGCATCGGCTTGCCGGTTGAATCGAGCGCCTCGACCTCGAGCTTGCCGCCGCGCTCCAGCGTCAGGTGCACGCCTTCCCGATTCTCTCCGGGTGCCACCTCGACCGGTTCCGAGCTGGCCGGCTGCCAATCCTTGGTCTCGGCCTTCACGATCAGGGGCACGCCGGCCTCGACGCCGCGCAGCGAGTAGCTGCCGTCGGCGGCGGTCGTGCTGGACGTCGGTGCGCTGCCGTCTCCGATGGTCACGGTCTCCCCATCTCCGTCGTCGAGCGCGAACGCGAACATCATGCGCGGGCGCTGGGACTGCGGCTGGTGTTCCTCGGCCTTCACGCGCACGCCGGCGATCGGCTCGCCCTTGTCGTTGGTCACGCGTCCCGAGATGGTCGTCAACAGCAGGTCGACGTCGAATCGATTCGCGCCCTCGCGCAGCTCGATCGGGAAACTGGACGGCATCGCGCGCAGCGCGTGCTCGACCGTCAGCTTGTACTTGCCCGGCTTGCGGCCCTCGAGCGAGTACTCACCCTGTCCGCTGCTGCGCGCGTCTCCGCCCGCTCCCATTCCGATCGCGTTGATGCGCATGCGGTTCAGGTCCGCCATGCCACCGGCATCATCACCGCGGTCCTCCTTGAGCGACAACGACGCGCCGGCCAGCGGCACCCCGGCTTCGCGCACGATTCCGGTCAGCGAAGCGCGCGTCACCGACTCGAGCTCGAGCACGGCTTGCTGGCCCTCGAGAACCTCGACCTCGCTCCAGCTCTCGTCGCCGCCCTCTCCGCCGCCAATGCCGGCCATCATGTACGCGCCGCCGCCAAAGCGCATCCCGCCATCCGGTTCGGAGACGCGGAAGCGGTGTTTTCCGACTTCGAGGTTGCGCGCGATCGCCTGTCCCTGCGCGTTGGTGACCAGGCCGCCACGGCCCGGCCCGAAGTTCGGCATCTGCGGCCCGCTTGCTCCGACGCGGCGATGATCGATGCGCAGGCCGCTGATCGGCCGGCCCTGCGCATCGCGCACCTGGATCGCGACCGAACCACCGGCCGAGAGCAGCACGCGCTGCTCGCAGGCTCCTTCTTCTGGCAACGCGAGGTCGCGCACCTCCGACGGCGCGCGCTCGGGAGCCTCGACGCGCAGCGTGCAGGTCTGACCCGGGAAGCTCGTCAGCGTCGCGCGCCCCTCTGCATCCGTCTTCGCGCGGCGCGTATCGCTGCCGTCGTCGAACTCCATGTCGTCACCGCCTCCGGCGACCGAGATCGTCATCCTGTGCTCGCCATCGGGCTGCTTGCGCTGCGGGCGCAACGAGACGCGCGCGTCGGCGATCGGCTCGTTGCTCGACGCATCGAGCACGGTCACGACGACGGTGGGCTTGGGCTCGAGCGCGATCACGCCCAGATCGACGTCCGCCTCCGCCAGCAGCGCGATTCCCTCGCGCTTGAAATCGGCGTAGCCGGGCGCCTTGACCGTGACCTGGGCGTCGCCGTTCTCGGTCGAAGGGTACATGTCGCCGATGCGCGCGCGACCGCCTGGGAACTTCTTCTGCGGCCTGCCCTCGGCATCGCGCACCGACTCGACGCGCCAACCCTGGCCGCCCTCGAGCTCGAACTCCTCGAGCGGGGCGCGCGTCTTCGCATCGACGACCTGCAGCGTGACGCCGCTGTCCTGCTGCCAGCGCAGTTGCACGCCGCGGTCGCCGCTGTTGGCGCGAATCCAGGCCGAGCGCGTGCGCTGCCGGAACCAGTCGTTCGTGTCCGTGCCCGTGGCGGAGCGCAACTGCACCTGCCAGCGCTGGTCGGCGGCCAGCCCGCGCAAGCGGAAGCGCCCATCGGGCCCGACCTCGGCCTCGCGCATGCGACGACCGATCCCGAAGCCGAAACCGCCGCGATCGTCGATCGATTGCGCGCGAACCTTGACCTTGCCGGAATGAGCGGCGGGCACACCGAGCGCGACGCCCTCGATGGTCGTGCCGGGAGCGAGTTCCAAGCGCAGATTCGCGTACTCTTGACCGGGGCGATCGGCGTTGCCCTCGAAGGTCTTGTCGGGATGGTCCTCGCTGCCGACGCGGATCTTCCACGGACCGCAGGCCAGGTGCGCGATGCGGAAATTGCCGTCGCCATCGGCCTTGGCAAGCGGCTCGCGATTCCCGAACCCGAACGGACCGAACTCGAAGTCCGCGTCGACTAGATGCAAATCTGCGCCGGGGACCCCGCGACCGACGTCGTCGACCACGCGCCCGGCCAGGATCGCACCGAGCGCCAGGCGCACATCACCGACATCGTGCTTGGCATCGATGGGGACCTCGACCTGCTTCTCGACGGGTGCGAATCCCTCCGCGCGCACCCGAACGAAGTTCGTGCCGGGCTTTCCGCCGGTCCACTCGAAACGCCCGGCCGCATCGCTGTAGACCTGCCGCGGGGTGCCGCCGCCGTCGCGCGACGGCCGCGCGAAGAATTCAGGCCCCGCCGTGGACGTCACGCGCACGCCGGCGCCCGCGAGCGGCCGTCCCTGCTCGTCGACGATGCGGCCGACCAGTCGCGTTCCCGTGCGTTCCGTGGCGCTGGGTGTCGCCGCCGCGCCGACCTCGGGTGCGGCCTGCTCGGCGCGCGCCGCGCCCTGGGGCGAGGCGTCATCGAGCGAGGACTTGCCTTCACTCAGGAGTGCGTCGGCGGTTTCGCGCTCGGCGGCACCCTGTCCCGCCGCACGCTCGAGTTCGCGCGCCGACTTCGTCCCCGAGGTGGCGTCGAAGAGCAGCCAGCCCAGGCCTCCCAGGCACAGCACAGCACACGCGACGAGCAAGAGGTTCTTCGAGGTCATGGCGGGGATCCTAGCGGCGCGAGGCCGCAATGGGTCGGGTCGGGACGCGTGATCGTGACAACCGTGTTACGGACCTACGCGGGATGCTCGGCTCGGGTTGGCGGCATACCGAGTCTTGACATTGCGCCCGCGTCCATCGCAGGCCCTTGCGGGTCGCAGATCGGGCCCCTGTAATGAATCCTGACTCGGAGGCCGAAACCCGCCGCTCCGGGGCCACCGCTCGAATGCGCCGCGGCAATCCGCCCGGCACCAGGAATCCTCGATGAATGCTCCGCCGCTGCTCACTCTCGCCGACCGAGGTTCGACCGCCGCCGACCGCCCGAGCCTGCGCACCGCGCTGGCCCGCAGACTGCTGGCACTGCTCGTGTGCTTCTGCGGACTCGCGACTGCGCTCACCGCGCAGATGCCCAAGCCGGGGGCCACGTTCTTCGAGGACAAATTGTCGTTGGGATTCAAGGTCAAGAGCCCCAAGGACTGGAAGTTCATCCCGCCGCAACCGAACAACCAGAATCTGATCGGGAAATACGACCCTCCCGGTGATGCCGTACTCCAGATGGGCGGCGACGGCGTCTACATGGGGATGCACGCCTGGATCCTGAAGTTCGACCGCCGCGAACGCGCCAAGCAGGAAGAAGAGGAGGAAAAGGAAGACGAAGCAGAGGACGGCAAGAACGAGGATCCGGACAAGCCGGTGACGATCACGTTCGAGATGAACTTCGAGGACTTCGAACAGTGGGCGAAGGAGATGCTCAAGCGGGAGGTCGAGAACACCTCTGCATGGCACCAGGACACGCAGAAGGAGGTGAAGATCGACGGGCTCACTTGCACCGAGTTCATCTACGCCGGGCAGGTCGCCAACCAGTACGGCTCGTCCAGCAACGCGGAGAAGGTCCCGGTCAAGGCCTACGCGCTGGTGTACCACCTAGAGCCCCACCTCGATGTCGCCTACCTGTTTGCGGGCCCTGGCCGAACCAAGGACTGGAAGGAGTGGGAGACGAACTTCCGGCGTATCGCCGAGACCTTCAAGCGCGTGCCCATCGAAGCGCTCCCCACGAAGACCAATCGGAAGCCGAACCGGCTCAACGAGACGGGCCCGCCCTCGATGCTGAAGGACAAGCGGCGTGCCGAACTCCAGATGAAGGTTGCCGGCCAACCGGGTTGGAAGCTGTTGGAATCCCCCAACTACTTCTACCTGACGAACGTCGACGACGTGCCGTTCATCGCCGAACTGATGGAACGGATGGAGGCCATCCGCAAGGTCTACGAGAAGGACTACCCCCAGGAGAAATCCCGTGCGGTCCGAGCCAAGCGCAAGCTGACCACGAGTTCGGGCGACCCCGGCGCTGACAAGCCGGCGGGCGATTCAGAAGACGAGGACGAGGATCGCCTGCCCGAGGTAGTGCTTCCCGGCATCGACCCGAACGCGGATCCAGCGGAGGTGGCGCGCACCAGCGTCGTGCGCGTTTGCGCAACGAGAGATGACTACTCGAGCTACGGAGGCCCGGGCGGCACCGGCGGTTATTGGAATTGGGTGCACCAGGAACTCGTGTTCTTCGATGATCGGCAGGGCCGCGGGCGCGACCTCACCTGGCTGGTGCTCAATCACGAAGCCTTCCACCAGTTCATCTTCTACTTCTACGGCAATATCTCGCCGCACTCCTGGTACAACGAAGGCACCGGCGATTTCTACTCGGGCTTCGATTACCGCGGCGGGAAGTTCGTGATGAAGGAAGCGCAGATGCGCCGCAACACGATCAAGCCGATGCTCAGCGAAGGTCGTTTGGTGCCGCTGAAGGAGCTGGTGCGCTACAGCCAGGCGCAGTACTACAACACGAGCAAGTACGGCACCAGCGGCTTCGAACACTATGCACAGGGCTGGGCCCTGATCTGGTTCCTGCGCACGGGCAAGGGCAAGGCCAAGGGCTGGAACCCCGCGTGGGAGAAGATTCTCGACACGTATCTCGACGTCCTCGGCGAAACCGGCAAGCAGAAGAAGGCGGTCGAGGCGGCCTTCGAGGGCGTCGACTTCGAAGCCATGGAGAAGTCCTGGAAGGCCTACATCGGATGATCCCCATCGCCAAGCAGACGTTCAGGCTGCTCCCGCTCGCGCTCGCCGCGCTGATCGCCGCGCCCGCCAACGCGGACCGACTGGTGACCAGGGATGGTCGCGTCGTCGAGGCCCGCAAGATCCGCGAGACTCCCGACGGCTACGAGATCACGTTCGAGCACGGCGTCGTCCACAGTCCCAAGGAACTGGTGGCCTCCGCCGAGGTCATCGAGGACGTCAGCGATTACGTCCCGAAGAACGATGACGAGAAGAAGAAACTCGAAGCGGGCTTCGTGCGCTTCAACGGCAAGTGGATGTCGAAGGGCCAGATGCAGGTCGAGTTCGACAAGCGCGCCAAGGAACTGGCGAAGCGCACCGAGGAACGCGCGCTGCACAACGACTTCTTCAAGGGCTGGACCAAGGAGACCGCGCACTTCAAGTTCCGCACGAATACGTCGCCCGAATTGCTCGACTACTACGCCAACCTGCTCGAAACCTACTACGGGTTGATGGACGCGCGCATCGGCATCAAGCCGACCCCGACGCTGCGCTCGACCAAGATGCAGGTCAACATCTACAAGAGCTGGGACGAGTTTCGGGAGATCAACGAGGCCAACGTGGGTGGCGGGGTCGCCGGCTACTTCTCGCCGCCCGACAAGACCCTGAACTTCTTCCACCACTACTCGGACCCGGGGATGTCGACGTGGGTCGCGCTGCACGAGTGCACGCACCTGCTCACGTTCCTGATCGATCCGCAGTTCGTGCCCTCGTACTACTCGATCTGGGTCAACGAGGGGGTCGCCGACTACTTCGGCTCGGCAGATGTCACGGTCGATCCGAAGTCGAAGAAGATCACGATCCAGCCGGGCAAGCTCCAGCTGAGCCGGACGCTGACCGTGCAGCAGGCGATCAAGGACGGCAACGACATCAAGCTCGCCGACCTGCTGTTGATCCAGCGCAACCAGTTCACGGCCTTCGCTTACGCGCATGCCTGGTCCTTCGTGTATTTCCTCCACAGCAAGGACGCCACGCGCAAGGCCTTCACCTCGTTCTTCAAGGAGCTCTACACGCGCACCAACGTGGACAGCGAGATGCTCGGCGACAACGCGGTGGTCAAGCCCGAAATCGTGCGCGAGCTGCTGCTGTCCAAGCTGAAATTGAAGGACATCGATGCGCTGGACCGCGAGTGGAAGGCCTTCGTCGCCAGCATCCCGGTGGATGGTCCCGAGGCTCGCTTCCAGCGCGCCAAGCGCTACGTCGATTTCTTCGATGGCGAGGAGGATCAGGCGCGCAAGGACCTCGACGCCGCGATCGAGGGCGGCGTCCAGCATCCGGATGCCTTTGCCGGCCGCGCCGAACTCGCGCTGCGGCGCGGTGACCGGGATGCGGCCATCACCGACTACAAGCGCGCGATCGCGATCGATCCGCTGTCGGCCAGCTACCGATTCGCGCTGGCCGAGGCCGTTTCGAAGGCTTCTTTCTTCGTGAACACGGGGCCGATCCAGATGACCGTCTCCGGCGCATCGACGAAAACGCGCCTCGATTCAGACCTGACGCAAGCCGAAGTGGACGAGGCCGAGGCTCAAATCGGACTCGCCGCGGCCCTCGATCCCGAGAACGCCGCCTACGCGAAGACCCTCGAGAAGTACAAGAAGGCCAAGGAGCGCTGGCTGGCGAGAAAGGCCAAGGGCGCGGCGGCCGGAGCGAACGACAAGGACGACGGGGCTTCCGGAGAGTAGGCTGCTGCGACACTCCGGCTCCGTGCCGACACCTCCCACCCGATGATCACGCGCGATCCCCATACCTTCGGCGGTCGGCCCAAGTGCCGATCGCCGTGGACTTCCCTACTGGGCGAGCCGGCGTGGCGCTCGTTCCTTCTAGGCGTGTTGTTGGCGTGCGGCGCCGGCTGCAACACGCCGGCCCTGCGGCCGCTGCAGCGGACATACAAGGTCGTCGACCCCACCATCGTGGTGCAGGGCCCACAAGTTCGAGAACTGGGCGTCGGGACGGAGTACGGCGTCGTGTTCCTCGGCCGCAGTGCCCAATCGGGTGAGGTCGACGTGACTGCCTGGTACGGGGACGGCCCGAGCATCGAGGCGGCCTTGGTCGAGTCACTCGGCGGCGGCGTGTACCTCGCCAGCACCGAGATCCGCGTGCCCTCGGTCGTGCTGGACTTCGGCAAGCTCGAACCCGGTACCGAGGTGCTGATTCGCGGACGGCGCGGCTCCGATGTGTGGACCTGCGAAGGCAAGGTCCGCGCGCATCCCGACGTCGAGGGCCTGCTGCTCACGGCTGGCGAGGGCTTCGTCGACAGCGAGGACCAGATCGGCGCGGGCGTCTACTTGCGCGGACCCAACGGTCAGGAAGACGAGGGCCTGCGCCTGGTCGGCTTGCTCAGCGGCGCGCTCGAGATCGACGAAGGCGGCGCACCCAGGCGCTACCTGACCGCCGTCGGCGCGCAGGATCTGTGGCGCCTGACCGCGTGGCATCGAGATCTGTCGCACAAGCGCCGCTGGGTCTACCGCGAGGACATCCTGTAGCGATGGACACGGCGAGCGCGCGGGAGTCGCCGCCGCGCGTCGTGCTGCTCGACCAGCGCGACTCGTTCACGCACAACCTGGCCCAGCTGTGCGCTCAGGCCGGCGCTGCCCCCGAGGTGCTGCCGTTGGCTGCGCTGGAGCTGCGGCAACTGCACGCGCTGTGCGCGACGCACGTGATCCTCGGCCCAGGGCCCGGCCATCCGGCCGCGGCGGCCGACGCGTTGCGCTGGCTGCGCGCGCCGCCCG
>VGZE01000097.1 GCA_016872755.1 Planctomycetota bacterium | reverse complement strand
GAGCAGCACGTTGTGGGGCTTGACGTCGCGGTGCAGCACACCGCGCCCGTGGGCGTGCTCGAGCGCGAGCGCGATCTGCCGGGCGATGCGCAGCGCGACCTCGCTCCAGTCGCCGCGCTCGGCATCGGGCGGCGGCGCGCGCCGCGCCGGCGGCACGACTTCCAGCCGCTCGGCGTGGCGGCGCACGACCCCGAAGAGCGCCGCGGGCTCGAGACGCGCTCCGGAAGCGCGCAGCTCGGCGAGTGCGGTGCCGACCGAGCAGCCGCGCACGAGCTCCATCGCATAGTACGGCACGCCACCCTCGTTGCCGACGGAGTGGACTTGCAGGATCGCGGGATGGTGCAACTGCGCGATCGCCTCGACCTCGCGCTGGAATCGAACGCGCGAGCCCGCGAAGTGCAGCTGATCGGGCCTCACGACCTTGAGCGCGACCCTGCGCTTGAGCGAGAGCTGCTCTGCCAGCCACACGACTCCCATCCCGCCCTCGCCGAGCTTGCGCAGCAGCTGGTAGTCCCCGATCGACGCGGAGGCCCCGCCTTGCTCGCTCTCGAGCAGGCCGGCATCCTCCAGCGTCGCGATGCGCGAACGCAACCGCGTGGCGTGGGCGGGGTACTCGGCGCAGATGCGCTCGAGGGCCCGTGAATCGCTTTCCAGCGCGTCGAGCGTCCGCAGCACGAGTTCCTCGAGCTCCGGCTGGGGACCCGCGGAATCCCCGTCCGAGGGGGCTTGGCCGGGCTCTGTCGACATATACTGGGTTCAGGAAACCGAGCGGTTCGCCACGCGTTACGAAAAAAATCTAACGCAGCCGCCGCTCCTGAACATGGAAGCTCCGACTCGCATCCTGGTCGAGAACGCAGCGCAGGGCGACCGGCAGGCGGTGGAAACCCTGCTGCAGCGCTACCTCCCGGGCCTGCACGCCTTCGTGCGGTTGCGCGCCGGGCAGGTGGTCGGCTCCAAGGAGTCCAGCTCGGATCTCGTGCAGTCGGTCTGCCGCGAAGTCCTCGAGCACATCGAGACGTTCAAGTATCCGAGCGAGGGTGCGTTCAAGCACTGGCTCTACACGACGGCACTGCGAAAGATCCTGCACAAGCACGAGTACTACCGCGCGGAGAAGCGCGACGTGCTGCGCGAGGTGCCGCAGTCGAGCGCGTCGGGTTCCAGCGGCCAGGCCGGGATCCTCGACGCGTATCGCTCGTTCTCCTCGCCCAGCGGCCAGGCCATCGTGCGCGAGGAACTCGAACGCATCGAGCGAGCCTTCGCGCAGCTTCCGGACGAATATCGCGACGTGATCGTGCTGGCGAAGGTGGTCGGCTTGTCGCGCGCGGAAATCGGCGAACGCCTGGGCAAGAGCGAGGGAGCCGTGCGCATCCTGCTGCATCGCGCCCTGGCGCGCCTCGCACAGGTGCTGGAGACCCCGCCAGGAGAGACCGGCTGACGCCCGCCGCGCGTCCTTGTCGCTCCTGAAAGCAAGGGGGCAGAGGAGCCTCTTCCCAGCCGCCGCGGTCGTTCATGGAACGGGCGCGGCGGCCCTGTTTCCGCGCTCCATGCTTCAGATCGGCGGCGCCATGCCCGATGCTCTGGCCTCCGCGCAGCAACCCTTGGGATGAGTCGATCCGCTGAATTCCTGGAGCCCCGCGCCGCGCGCGTCGCACGGCTTCGCGAGCGCGAGTTCGACGTGCTCGTCGTCGGCGGCGGCATCACCGGCGCCGGAGTGGCTCTGGATCTCTCGCTGCGCGGGCTCTCGGTCGCTCTCGTCGAGCGCGGTGATTGGGGCGGCGCGACCTCGAGCGCTTCCTCGCGGCTGATTCACGGCGGCCTGCGCTACCTGGAAACCGGCGAGCTCGCGCTGGTGCGCGAGTCCTGCCTGGAGCGAGCGTTGTTGCTGCGCAACGCGGCCGGCCTGGTGTGGCCCGAGCGATTCCTGTTTCCCGTGCATCAGGGCGCGCGCGTCGGCCGCCTGAAATTGAGCGCGGGCCTCTGGCTGTACACGGGGCTGTCCATTCCACGCGCGTTGGGGCGTCCTGGTTGGCTGTCCGTCCCCCAGGCACTGGCGGCGGTGCCGGCGCTGCGAGCGCAGGGACTGCGCGGGGCCGGCACGTACCTAGACGGTGCGACGCACGACGCGCGGCTCGTGCTCGCCGTCATGGCGAGCGCCGCGCGCGCGGGTGCAACCTGCGTCTCGCGTTGCGAGCTTGCGAACCTCGCGAGCGGCACGAGTGGTGTCGAGGCCGGACTGCTCGACCTCATCGACGGCTCCTCCTCGAGCCTGCGCGCGCGCGCTTGCGTGCTCGCGGGCGGCCCCTTCACGACCGAGCTGCGCGCGCGCGCCGGCCTGAGCGGCGAATGGATGGCCTCCACGCGCGGCACGCACATCACTGTCTCGCGCCGGCGCCTGCCGACGGACGGCGCGGTGATCTTCACTTCGGGCATCGACGGTCGCGTGATGTTCCTGATTCCCTGGCCGCGTCACACGGTGATCGGCACGACCGACGTGGACGCCGACCCGTCGGCTCCGGTCGCGCCGAGTGAAGCGGAGATCGGCTACCTCTTGGCATCGGCGAACGAGCTGGCGCCCGCGGCGAACCTGCGCCGCGCCGATGTCGTCTCCGCCTGGGCCGGTCTGCGGCCGCTGCTGCGCCCGCAGCAGGCGCAGGCGCCGTCGGCGCGCTCGCGCGAGGAGCGCGTGGAACGGGAGGGCCGGCTGTACACGCTCGCCGGGGGAAAATTGACCGGCTATCGCGCGATGGCCGAGCGGCTCGGCGCGCGCATCGCACGCGATCTGGCGCGCGGAGACGCGAGCGCGCGCTCGCCGACGCGCGCGCATCGGCTGGTCGGCGCGCTCCAGAACCCCGTCTCGCGACCGGCTTGGTCCCGGCTCGGCCCCGACGGCACGCCGGCGCCGGTCGACATCGATGCGGCCTTGAGCAGCCGCTACGGCTCGCGGGCCGCGGCGGTGCGCGCGCACTGTCGCGGACTCGAGCGCGGCGAGGAACTCTTGGCGCCGGACGTGCTGCGCGGCGAGCACCAGTGGGCGCGCGACCACGAGGACGCCTGCACGCCCGAGGACTTCCTGCGCCGCCGCACGAGCCTCGCGTTCACCGATCCCTCGGTGGGTCCCGACGCGCTCTGAAACCCCGCCCGGTCAGCAGCCGAGTTCGCGCGCGAGTTCGTCGAGCAGCGCCGGAACCACGTCGATCGCCCGACCGGGCCGGAAATCGTCCTCGGCCGCGAGGTTCTCGGGCTCGTCGAGGCTGTTGACGATCGTGCGCGCGCCGCTTGCGCGCGCCATGGCCAGGAAGCCGGCCGCCGGGTGGACGATGCCGCTCGTCCCGATCGAGACGAGCACGGTGCATGTGTCGAGCTCGCGCTCGATCTCGTCGAGAAAGTACGGGAGCTCGCCGAACCAGACGACGTCCGGCCGCAGCCTTGCCGCGCCGCAGGCCGAACAGGGAACGAAGCGCTCGGGGTCGACGTGCTCGAGGTCGAGCACGATCCGCGCGCAGGCTTCGCAGCGCAGGCGCGCGAGCTCGCCGTGCATGTGCAGCGGACGCGAGCCGGCGCGTTCGTGCAGGTCGTCGACGTTCTGCGTGACCAGTCGCACCGCGTGCCCCGCGACGCTCGCTCGCCTCTCGAAGTTGCATATCGCGCGATGCGCGGCATTGGGCTCGTGGCGGCGCAGCGCGGCACGGCGCTCCTGGTAGAAACGCCACACCAACGCCGGATCGGCGCGCCAGGCGCGCGGGGTCGCGACCTCCTCGACACGCCGGCCTTCCCACAATCCGCCTGCGCCTCGAAACGTGGGGATCCCCGAATCCGCCGAGACTCCAGCTCCCGTCAGGAACAGGATGCTGGAAGCTCGCGCGCCGCTCGGAGTCATCGCCGCCACTGTAGTGCGCTTGGAAAACACCCGAAAGACGGCCAAGCTCTGACCACGGAGTCCCAACGACGATGACCTGGATCGTGATCGCTGCCTTGCTGTGCGTCGCCTGGATGCTCGCCTATTTCGGGCGCGGTGCGTGGGCCTGGATCGCCCCGTGCGGTCTGGGACTCGCCTACTGGGCATGGCACCTGTACGACCGGGGCCTCCTGGAAGAGTGGCTCGGCGGTCGCGATGGAGAGACGATCGCATTCTGGGTGCTCGCGGCGGTCTGGTTGGCGGCCGCGCTACTGCTCGGCCCGACGCCGCTGCGTTCGGGGCTGCTCGGCCCGCTCGCCTACAAGCTGGTTGCGCCGATCCTCCCGCGCATGAGCGAGACCGAGCGCATCGCGCTCGAGGCGGGAACGGTCTGGTTCGACCGCGATCTGTTCTCCGGCGCGCCGAATTGGAAACACCTGCTCGACTTCCGGTGCAAGCCGTTGTCCGCCGAGGAGCGCGCCTTCCTCGACGGGCCCTGCGAGGAGCTGTGCCGAGTGATCACCGACCACGAAGTCGCGCAGCTCGGCGACCTGCCCGGCCCGGTCTGGGACCGGATCAAGCAGGGCCGCTTCATGGGAATGATCATCCCGAAGGAGTATGGCGGCCTCGGCTTCAGCGCGATCGCGCACTCGGCGGTGGTGACGAAGCTCTCGTCGCGCTGCGCCACGCTCGCGGTCAGCGTGATGGTGCCGAACTCGCTGGGTCCGGCCGAGCTGCTGCTCCACTACGGCACTGAGGAACAGAAGCGGCACTGGCTGCCGCGGCTGGCCGACGGCCGTGAAGTGCCGTGCTTCGCGCTCACCGAGCCCACCGCGGGATCGGACGCCGGCAGCATGCGGGCGCGCGGAATCGTGTGCCGCGGCAGCCACGGCGGTCGAGAGGTGCTCGGCATGCGTTTGAGCTGGAACAAGCGCTACATCACCTTGGCGCCGATCGCGACGGTGCTCGGCCTCGCCTTCGTGCTCGAGGATCCGGACCGCTTGCTGGGCGGCGAGGCGGATCTCGGCATCACGTGCGCGCTGATCCCCGCCGCGACCCCGGGCGTGGAGCTCGGCGAGCGACACGATCCGCTGGGCGTGCCGTTCCACAACGGACCGACCCGCGGACGCGATGTCTTCGTGCCGCTCGACTTCATCATCGGCGGGCCGAAGATGGCCGGACAGGGCTGGCGCATGCTGATGCAGTGCCTGGCTGCCGGGCGCGGCATTTCGCTGCCCTCGCTCTCGACGGGCGCGAGCCAGCTCACGCTGCGCGCGACATCGGCCTATGCGTCGGTGCGCGAGCAGTTCGGGTTGCCGATCGGGCGCTTCGAGGGCGTCGAGGAGCCGATCGCTCGGATTGCGAGCCTGACCTATGCCATCGATGCGACGCGCAGGCTGACGGCCGGCGCCGTGGATGCCGGCGAGCAACCTTCCGTGCTCTCGGCGATCGCCAAGCGCTGGACCACGGAGGGCATGCGCACGGTGATCAACGACGGCATGGACGTCATGGGCGGCGCGGCGATCTCGCGCGGCCCGCGCAACATCCTGGCGACCGCATACATGGCCACGCCGATCGGCATCACGGTCGAGGGCGCGAACATCTTGACGCGCTCGATGATCGTGTTCGGGCAGGGTGCGATTCGCTGCCACCCCTGGGCGCAGCGAGAGATGATGCTGGCCGCGGAACGCGACGTCGCGGGCTTCCAGCGCGCGTTCTTCTCGCACGTGGCCTTCGTGTTCCAGAGCGCGGCGCGCTCGGCTGCTCTGGGTCTGACGCGCGGGCGCCTCGCGCAGCCCCCCACACACGGTCCCAGCGCCACGTACCTGCGACGCTTGACCTATCTCAGTTCGGCCTTCGCGTTCAGCGCGGATCTCGCGATGGGAACGCTCGGCAGCGACCTCAAGCGCATGGAGAAGGTCACCGGGCGGCTGGCCGACTGCCTGGCCTGGATGTACCTCGCCTCGGCATCGATCAAACGCTGGCACGACGATGGCGAGCGCGCGAGCGACCTGCCGCTGATGCGCTGGTCGGTCGAGCACGCGCTGCACGAGGGGCAGGCGGCGCTGCGCGGGTTCCTCGACAATTTCCCGGTGCGCGCCGCGGCCCTGCTGGCGCGGCCGATCGTCCTGCCGCCCGGCTCCAAGCTGAACGCGCCCTCCGACCGGCTGGGCGCCGCGGCCGCGCGCTGCGTGCTCGAGGGCGGCCCCGCCAGGGACGGCATGACGGCGGACATCTTCCGCCCTGATTCGAGCGAGCTGGGGCTTGGAGCGCTCGAACGGGCGCTAGCGGCCGCTCTCGCGGCCCGCGAGCCCGAGCGCAAGCTCAAGGACGCGCTGCGCGCGCGCAAGATCGCGCGAGAACCGGCCCACAGCCTGGTCGAGCGCGCGGTCGATGCCGGAGTGCTCAGCGGCGCGGAGCGCACGGCGCTCGACAATGCCGAGCGCGAGCGCTGGGCCGCCGTGCAGGTCGATTCGTTCGCGCCGGCCGAGTTCGCGCGCCTGCGCTGAGCCGGCGGACGGAATTCGTTTCAGGGGCCGGGACCGGCGGAAACTCCGCTGCATTCCGCGCCGGGGGGCTAAAGACCGGGGTTGCTTGTGTTTGAAGAAACAATTTCGGAGATCCCCGGTGACAGCCATGCCAGAACAATTCGACACGAGCATCGAGCGTACGTTCGACGAGATGGGTCGCGCCTGCCGGTCGTTGCTCTCGCGCGCCCGCGCCCTGACCAAGATGACGGGTGAGGCCGGCATCCAGAATCCGTACCACTCGAAGGCGCGCTCGGCGGCCCACTTCCTCGAGTCGGCGCTGACCAGCCTGCAGCCTTCAGCGGGTCTGCGGCTGAACGAGGGGCGCGCCAGTGCGACTGCCAGCATGGTGCTCACGGTCGCGGATCACCTGATCGACGGGCTCGCGGCACGCGAGCCCAGCGAGATGGACCTCTACAAGAGCGGGGCCAAGGCCGCCTTCGAAGGCCAGGCTCCGGCGATCCCGATTCCCGAGCTGCTCGGGTTCCTGGCCACGTACAAGAAGACCGGCGTGCTCGAGATCACGTCGCTGACCGAGACCGTCGTGATGGGTCTGCGGGATGGCGCCGTGATTCACGCCTCCAGCGACAACACGCCGGCCGGAATGAGGCTGGGTGAGATCCTGCTGGCTCGCAAGGCGATCGAGGAGCGCGCCCTGTACTCGGTGCTCGCGAAGGCGCGCAGCATGCGCAACCTCAAGGTCGGTGAGCTACTCGAACGCGAGGGCAAGGTGCCCAAGGAGGAGCTGCGCATCGCGCTCGAGCTGCAGATCCAGAACCTGTTCAACCGGCTCTTCTCGATCCAGGACGCGCGCTTCGCATTCTACGAGCGGGAGAGCTCGAAGGTGGAGGGGCTGCTGTCGCTGAACGTCACGCACCTGCTGTTGGGCAGTGCGGCGCAGGCCGACGAGCGTCAGGCGACCCCGACCACCGGCGACACGACGGCGGACGCGGCCTGATTCGCGTCAGGGGCGCGCAGGCGTCCCGAACGATCCGAACGACGCGCTGTTCTCGTCGCGGCGCTCCAGCTCGATGCCGAGCGAAACGCAGGTCGCGGTCCAGGACTGGACGTGCCCGACTCTGCGCTCGTGCAGCAGTTCGAAGGGGGCGTACCAGACGTTGTAGGGCATTTTGCAGCACTCGCGGTTGGGCATGACGTCGCCTTGCAGCGTGCTGTGCTGCCCGGCCTGGACGCGGAAGCCCGCCTCGCCTACCTCCACCGCCAGCGCAACCGGCATCACGCCGCGCACCTCACCGAGCTGCGCGCCATGCGAGGCGAGCAGCCAACCCAGCAAGGCCGCCTGCCGGCGCGCGTCGAGCTGATCCGACACGAACACGATGCTGCGCCGGCGTGCAGGTGCCGCGGCGAGGTTCTCGTCGTCTCCGAGCGCGACGGCAACCGAGAGCCCGCCAAGGTCCACGCCGGCGTGCGAGCCGCGCTCGAAGCTCCACGCCAGCAACGCCTCGCGCCCCTGCGTCACGTACTCGGAGTTGTAGTGGCAAGCTCCCGCGTACACGCTCGCGCTGCGCACCTCGACGTAGCGGCCGGCGGGCTCGGTTCCGGTCGAAGTCGGATCGAGCAGCGCGGCGCCGGCGATCAGGCAGTTCAACAACGTCATGACGAAGGTCCTCCGAGCGGTTCGAAGCAGCTGCGGCCGGCGATGCACTCGTCGGGATGGACCATCCCGGCGTCGGGTCCGACCGCCTGCTTCGTGCGGTGACACCAGCAGTGCTGGCTGCCATCCAGGATATCCTCGGCGCACAAGGCCGGGCGGCCGAGCAGGAAGTACTTCTTGCTGCGCAGACGGCCGCAGATCGACCCCAGCGGCGCAACCGGGCCCGCGGCGTGCTCGGCGGGGCTCATGAACGGCCCCCGATCGCGCGCAGCGCCTTGACGATCAGCCCCTTGGTCAGCGGCACCTTGTAGGCGTTGCCGCTCAGCGGCTCGGCACCGGCGAGCGCTGCCTCGCCCGCTTCGCGCGCGGCCGAGTCGTCGATCGGGCGCCCGGCGAGCACACGCTCGGCCGCTTTCGAGCGCCACGGCACCGGCGCGACGCCGCCGAGCACGACGCGCGCTTCCGCGATCCTGGCGCCGTCGATGCGGGCGACCAGGGCGACGGCCGACAGGGCCCAGTCGAAAGAGCTGCGTTCCTTGAACTTCAGGTAGGTGCTGCGCCAGTTGCCCGCGGCGTGGGCCGGCACGTGCACGGCCACGACGAGCTCGCCGGGCGCGAGCACGTTCTCGCGCAACACATCGCCCTCGGCGGGCAACGTGAAGAAGGATGCCAGCGCGATGCGCCGGCGCGCGCCGCGCGGCTCGCGACTCGCGATCTCGATCTCGGCATCGAGCGCGACCAGCGCCGGCGCGAGATCCGAAGGGTGAACGATGTACGAGGGCCCGCCGCCGAGGATCGCGTTGTACTTGTTCATCCCGCCGTAGGCGAGGCACTCGGTGCCGCCCTTCTTGAGACAGGAGAGCGCCTCGTTGCGGTAGTACCAGCAGCGCGGTCGCTGGCACAGGTTCCCACCTACCGTGGCCTGGGATCGGATTTGTGCGCTGGCGATGCTGGTCGCGGCCTCGGTCAGCACGGGCCAGCGCCGCGCGAGCTCCGCATGCTTCTCCAACTCGGCCAGCGTGACTCCCGCCCCGATCGAGAGCGAACCGTCGGCGCGCAACTCGATCGCATCGGCGCCCTGGATACCGCTCAGATCCACGAGCGCGTCGGGTGTCGCGATGTGCTCTTTCAACTCGGTCAACAGGTCTTGGCCGCCCGCGAGCGCCGCGTGGCCGGGGCGCTCGAGCAAGGCAAGGGCCTCGTCGATCGTGCGAGGCAGGTGCAGTTCGAAGGTTTTCATCGGGTGTGCTCCGTTCTCAGGACTGCGTGCGCAGCTTCTCGAGGGCCATCAGGACCTTGTCCGACGTGAGCGGCAGGTCGCGCACGCGCACGCCGCAGGCGTTGTGCACCGCGTTCGCGATCGCCGAGTGGCCCGGGACGATCGCGGCCTCCGACATCCCGATCACGACTTGCCGCGTGTCTGCGTCGTCGATCAGCGGGACCAGCTCGGGCATCTCCAGCGTGCCGGCGAGCTTGTAACCTTCGAAGTCCGCGCTGAGCGCGGCGCCGAGCCAGGGTTCGAGGATGCGCTCCTCGAACAGCGCGTACGAGAGCGCCTGGATCATCCCGCCGTTGATCTGGCTCTCGAGCGCCAGGCGGTTGAGCGGGATGCCGCAGTCCTGCACGGCGACCATCTTCAAGACGCGCACGTGCCCGGTCAGCGTGTCGACCTCGACCTTGGCCGCCTGCGCGCCGTGCACGCCGCGTCCCTGGAACGCCTCTTTCCACTGGCCGTTGGTGCGCAGTCCCTCCGCGGGGAGCAGCGCGCAGGCCTGTTTCCAATCGAGGCGCCGGCCGCTGCCGGTGTCGAGCAGGCCGTCGACGCCGATGCGCAGCGATTCGGGTTGGGTCTGCAGCGCGGGCGCGAGCAGCTCGAACAGCCGTGCACGCGCTTGGAACGTCGCGTCGAGCACCGCAGGCGCCAGCGAAGCCACGGTCGTGCTGCCGCCGGAGGGATTCGCCGAGCCGTACTCCGAGGAGCCGATGCGCGCCTCGACGGCCGCGATGGGCAGTCCGAGCACTTCGGCCACGATCGCCGCCATGTACGTGCGCGTGCCGGTACCGAGATCCTGCGTTCCGCAACTCGTCGTGACGCTGCCGTCGCGCTGGATGCGGATCTCGACTTGGCAAGTGGGAGCGCCGCCGCCTCCCCAGGTCGCGACCGCGAAGCCGATGCCGACGGCTCGTTCCGCCTGGTGCGACCCGGGCCGCGAGCGGTGCGGATGTTCGAACCAACCGATCTCGCGGGCAGCTCGTTCGAGCTGGCGGTGATAGACCGTGTCCTCGAGGTTCTTCTTGCGCACCTCGAGCAGGTCGAGCCCGGCCGCGTAGGCGAGCTCGTCGATCAGCGACTCGATGCCGAAGGAGGCCTGCGGATGGCCGGGTGCCCGCATCGCGCGCGCGCTGTCGGTGTTCGTGTGCACGCGACTCACCGCGCAGTACGACTGCCCGACCTTGTAGACGTACGGCTGCATCGGGTACGAACCGCTGCCCACGCCGCCGAGCTTGTCGACCTCCGCGGACAGCCCGAGCAGCGTCCCGTCGGCCGCCATCCCACCGGCCAGCTTCTGTACGGCTCCGGAGCGATTGCCGGCGAACAGGAACTCGTCGGCGCGCGTGAGCAACAGGTGCACCGGACGCTTGAGGCGCTTGGAGAGCTCGCAGGCCCACTGCCCCTCGACACCCAGGCCGAACTTGCTGCCGAAGCCGCCGCCCATGTGCTGGACGTTCGCGCGCACGCTCGCGCCGGGCAGGCCGAGCGCTTCGGCCGCGTCGCCGTGGACGGTGAAGGTGCCCTGCGTCGATGCGTGCACGACGGCCTCCGTGCCGCCGCGGAAGTCGACCATCAGGCCGTGAGTCTCGAGACAGGCGTGGTGCTGCACCGGCAGCGAGTAGATCTGCTCCGTCCAGAAAGGCGCGGCCTCGACCGCCGCGCGCGACGCATCGCGATCGCCGCGCTTGCGCTCGGCGACGCGGTTGCTGGGAGACTCGCCTTCCTTCGGCTTCTTGTCGAAGACTTGCGGCGCGCCGTCAGCCAGCGCGCGCTCGTGCGTCAGCACCCAGCCGAGCTCCCCGTACTCGACGCGCAGCGCGCGCAGCGCGTCCTCGGCCGCATCGGGAGTCTCCGCGGCGACGACGGCGATCGGCTGCCCGAGATAGCTCGTCCGCTCGACGTTCAGTGAGTCCGCCGCGACCACGCGCGGCAACTTCAGCGCGTCCGCGGTGTCGATCGAGAGGATCTTCGCGGCCGGCTTCGGGCAGCGCAGGAAGCGCGCGTAGACCATGCCCGGCGCGCGCATGTCGTGCGCGTACTGCGCGGCGCCGGTGACCTTGGTCGGGCCGTCGACGCGCGGCAGCGCGTGATTCAGCAGGCGCATTTCGGAACGCGCGGGCCAGGTCTCAGTGGCAGCCGCGTCGACCTCGATCCACTTCTCGACCTCTTGGCCGTTCTCGGCAACCGTGACCTTCTGCCACTTCTTGCCCGGCGCGGGCGGTGTCTTCGGCTCGTCCTGCAGGAGCACGGGGAAGCGACTCATCGCGGACCTCCCTGTGCGCCGCGCGCGACGGCCAGCGCGGCCTCGAAGATGTGCGGGTAGGTGCCGCAGCGACACAGGTTGCCGGCGCAGGCGCGCTTGATCTCGTCGAGCGAGGCGCCCGGCTTCTGCTCGAGGCAGGCGGTGATCGACATCACGAAGCCGGGCGTGCAGAACCCGCACATCGAGGCGTCGTGCTCGCAGAAGGCCTGCTGCAGTTCGGACAGTTTCCCGTCCTTCGCGATGCCCTCGATCGTCCGGATCTTGCGGCCGCGCGCGCGCACGGCGAGCGTCATGCACGCATAGACCGGCTCGCCGTCCAAGAGCACCGTGCAGGCGCCGCAGTTGCCGTTGTCGCACACGAGCTTCGCGCCGGTCAGTGCCGGATCCATCCGGTCGCGCAGCGCCGACAGCAGCGTGGTGCGCGGCTCGACGGCGCACGTGCGCCGCGCGCCGTTCACGTCGAGCTCGATCTCGAGCTCGCCGGCGAGCTTCGCCGTTTCCTTCGGTGCCGCCGGCGCCTGCGCGGCCGCGCTCGCGGCCACC
>VGZE01000096.1 GCA_016872755.1 Planctomycetota bacterium | reverse complement strand
AGGATTCCTGCAGCGGCGGCGGGCGGGGGGGGCGGGGCGGCGCTGGCCCGGGCGCGCGAGCGGCGGCGAGCTCTCGGGCGCGAGCGCGGCGCCGCCGTGGATCGACGCGGCGCACAGTGGGTCGAAGAGCGACGCCTCGCGCTCGGCCGGCTAGTCAGCGTCGACGGGAGCGTGCGCACGCGGCAGGCGGCCCTGGCGCTCGAGGTAGCGCGTGACGCGCCGGGCAAGCAGGCCGCACTCGAGGTAGCGGCGCAGCTCGCGTTCGACGAAGCGCGGCAGGCCGTGGCCGGCATCGGGCGACAGAGCGCGCTCGACGAAGGTCTCGATGTGGGCGAGCAACACGCGGTGCAACACACCGCGCTCGGGCTCGCGACAACGCCGTCTGACGTTGCTCTCGCTCGCGACTCGCATCTGCAGCGACAACGCAAGTCGTGCGCACTAGTCGCGGGGTCGCCCTGCGAATCTCTTGGGGCTCGCTGGTGGCAGAGCTGGGGCGCTCGGTGGCTAGCGGGTGGCGAGCTGGAGGCCGGAGAGAAGTTGGGTGAGGTGGTGGCGTTCGGTGGGGATGGAGCCGATGGGTACGAGGCGATCGTCGGCTCAGACCAGGCCACGAAGGCGTTGCTCGTCTCACCCGGCTTGAGCGTGATGTCGCCCCATGCGCCGGGTTTGATCGCGTAGGTCGAACGCAGCTTGTCGTCGAGATACCCCGAGCTCACATACAACAGGCCGCGCTCGGTGAACGGCGTCGGGATCGCGATCGACGACATCCCAGCGAGCTCCCAGAGAACCTAGAATTCTTGACCACTCCCCGCTCTCATCGAAAGACCCTTTTATATTCACGAAGAAAGCGGGCGGAATGCAAAGAGTTTGTGGCAATTCTTTCGACTCAGTCTCAATGTATATTTTCAATCACCCGAATAACCCAGAAAACAGTGGTCCAATTTTACTTTCAGAAAACTCTCGACAAACAAAGCTCTGCAATTTTAGCGCCTTTTCCTTCGCGTCCTTCTGATTTTCGAATGTTGATCGCAAGATTTCGATCGCATGCGGTATATCCGGCTCAGCCCAGAAGGAATCTTCACGATATGAATCGGGAGCTATGGGATCTACAACGTTTACTAACTTATATCTGACTAAATTGGCATACTCATCGGGCAGATACTCTACTTGTCCCCCAAAGCCTGTAATAATTACCGGACTACCATAAGCACAGGCATCGAAGGCCCCGATCCCCCAGCCTTCTGACCGGCAAAGCGAAACATAGCAGTTTCCCCGTTGGTGCAACTTATCTATTTGATGATCTGAAAGAACTTCATCGATATAAATTATCTTCGCGGGATTCTCGTAGCCTGCTAGTATTTTCTGAAGGCGTTTTTTTACAAGTGGCCTCTCTGTCAAGCCAAATAGTTTTCTCCAGCGTCTTGCTGGAACCGTGTAATCTTCAATCGTTGATTTAATGACCAAGCACACCGGATCTCTGGCGGTGAATGCTTTTAGAAAAGCCTCAATCGTCAGCCAGATTGATTTGCGGATAGTCCATGTATTTATAGTATAGAAAACGAATTCGTTTTCGCCGATGTTAGGCCAGAATTGAACATCCTTTTTTCTTGTTGGTAATGCCACATGGGGGATGACGGCGATTGGAGTGGTAACGCCATCCTTGATGAATACTTCCCTGTTCCAGTTGCAAGGCACTATCAGCGAGTCGCAGATATTCAGGAGATCCTTCCAGTGTTTGGGGATTAAATCAGTCTCCCATACCGTGCACCCGATTATTTTCTTATCAGGTTCCAGGCCTCTCCACAGCGGATAATACTCCGGAACCATATGCACTACTACGGTGTCATATTCAAATTTCGCATTACAGTATTGGCTGAGCTCAGGATCCGGGCTGCTTGATTCAAAACTTGGAGCATATCCCAATGGGCCGCTCCTGGCAGCGACCATTGGAGTCCAGCTAACTTTGATCCCGGCTTTTGCCAGCGCCAGCATGTAGCGCTTGGCTGCTACCGCGTACCCGCCTGGTCCATGCATCGACACATATTTTATCCCTCTAGAACTCATCAACTGCGTCTGTCTTTGATTCTCATCGGACAATGCCATGATTCTTCTATTGCTTCATGAAAAAAGCCAATCAGGGGAGAAGTAAAATGTCCATATCATCCGCTTGATCTAGTTTGTCAGTGCCAAGCGTCTCAATCGGTTCTTCTTTCAGCACTTTGAATTTACTTCTATAATTCGGGATAGGACAGTAGGATTTAAAATACCTTCTTACTAGTTGTAAGAATTCCTTCTCTCCCTGATAACATAATCCGCGGGGCCAATATTCAACGACAAGTGGCACACCTGCAAGCCAAAGCTCACTTCCAGTTCTAATCACATGGCCCTCCGAGCCTTGAGTGTCTGACCACACAAAAGCAACGCTCTTAGGATCTATTTTTCGCTCTCGAAGGATATGAGAGAGCGGGAATCCGCTCACATTTTCTCTGCTTACTCTCCCCTCGGCGTAGTCGCACATATCAGAATAGATTTCCGATCCTCCCGGATTAATTTCAGGGGTCACCATGGTTAGATTTTTGACTTCTTCAAAAACAGCTCCCTGAAAACAATCTATTCGATCAGTCAAGTTATTTTGAGCGATGTTCTTTTTTAGCAGTTCGAAATTAGCAGCTATGGGCTCAATAGCTAACACCCGGCAGGCGCACAGCTTTGAAATGCGAATGCTACTACTGCCAATGTTAGCGCCAGCATTGATAACATACTGCTTGCCGGAAAGAAGATTCCTCCTTTCTAGTAGATCCACTACAGAATCTATCTCTTGAAATTGCCAGTGCCCATAAACAAACAAACCATAACCGATAATTCCGTCGCGGGCTGAAGCCGTCCAAACGGTCTTATTTCGAGTGAAAGTAATCGTCTTGGAGGCTGTTCTATAAAGATAATTCCACGCGAGAATGCGGGGATATTTTTTGAGTATACGAAAAAGAATGAGCCGAATCGTGTGGATAAATTGGTTCATCGCGTTCGTTGCCAAATTACGCCGATAACTTGTTGTTGCTTGCAAAGGCTCCGAAAAAGACCCACATGCAGGGAGCCATCAGCCAATGGGCCTTCGCCAGCTGTTCCGGCCAGGCTCCCGGCAGTCGAGTAGTCTCCCACACGGTTGAACTCACGGCGGTGCGTCGGCCCTCGATCGCCTTCGCCATCGGAAAGTACTCCGGCGGGGTATGGATGCCTCCCCATGTCGTGGTCGATCGGCCGGTTGCAAAGAGCGTCAAGTTCCGCGTCGCCGACTACCGGACCAAGGAAGGGTTGATACCAAAGCCGCCCCGTGTCGCCAAGCGTCATCGGAGTCAAGGTTACGGGCACGCCCGCATCCCGCAAGGGCAGGATCGCGCGTCGGGCGGCGATGCCGTAGCCGCTCGGCACGAGCAGCAAGACGCACCTCACGCCGCGGAGGCTCATGTCGTGATGCCGGGGAGCGTCTTGACTTCTTTCTCGCCCTGCGCCGCTCTGTCCGCCTCGGCCGCGAGCTCGCGGAACTCGGCGCTCGTTGCGAGCAGATCGTCCCAGGAGCCCCAGGCCACCAGTCGTGAGGCGGAGAGAACGGCGATACGGTCGCAGCGCTGGGCTGTGGTCATGCGGTGGGTGACGATGAGAAGGGTTCGTCCGGCGAGGTGCCGGATCGCCTCGGCCAGGTCGCGCTCGGTGGCCGGGTCGAGCGCAGCCGTGGCCTCGTCGAAACACAGCACATCCGGGTCACGGTAAAGGGCGCGAGCGATGGCAAGCCGTTGACGCTCTCCGCCCGACAGACGCCCCCCTCGCTCGCCGATGGTCGCGTCGAGCCCTTCGGGCAGGGCGGCGACGAAGTCGTGAGCCTTGGCGAGATCGAGCACGCGATGAACGCGGGCGTCGTCGATCTCGGCGTCGGGCAGACCAAAGGCCACGTTACGTCTCACCGTGTCGTCGAGCAGAAAGGCCGTCTGGGGCACATAGCCAATGTTCAGACGCCAGGCGCGCAGGGAGCTGCTTTGGAGGGCGACCCCGTCGATTCGGATCTGGCCCTCCCCGGGCGCAAGCAGGCCAAGCAGGAGATCGAGCAGCGTGCTCTTGCCGACGCCTGTCCGGCCCACGATGGCGAGCGAGGTCCCGCGTGGAACCTCAAGGCTCACATCCCGCAAGGCCGGGGTTGCGGCGCCTTCATGAGTGAATCCGACGCCTTCGAGCGTGATTCGATCGGCGAAGGGCAGCCGGGTGACGGGGCCTTCTGCGGGGATTCGCGCCAGCTCCTCCAGTTCTCGAACCACGGTTTCTGTGACCGCGACATCCCGTCGCATTTCCGAAAGGTAGCGAAGGACGCGCTCTACCGCCGGCACCGCACGGAAACCGGTGTACGCATACAGGCCGAGGGCTGGAAAGGCGGTCGCGACGCCGTCCCGCCCGCCCATGGAGAACAGGGCCAGCGCGCACGCTCCCAGCACGAAGGCCGCTTCGAGCACTGAGCGAGGCACTTGATTGAGTGTCTCATCGTGCACCTGCAGCGCCAGGGCATCCTGGCGGCCCGACACGAACCTGTCGCGGAAGAAGCGTTCACGGCCGAGGACCTTCACTTCTCGCCACGCTCCATAAAGCTGCTGAAGCGCGCTCAGGGAGAGGGCCTCGACTTGCCGACTCCGCAGCGCATGCTCGGTCGCAACTCTTCGGGTCAGTCTCAGAGTGCTGGCCACGAGCGCAAACAGGAGCAGGCCCGCGAGCAGCACATCAAGAGGGCGGATCGCGGCCAGGAGCGAAAGCAGTCCCAAGACAACGAGCGCTTCCGTGCCCGCGTAGACCGCGCTGTCGATCGCCCCCCAGATGGCGGGAGCGTACACCGAAATGTCCCGCGCCCTCTCCGCCGAACTCCGGCGGGTGTGGCTTGAGAGGGGGACGGCAAGGTGCGCATCCACAAGCCGGCCCGACAGGCTGTGTCCAATGCTTCCGCGCAGCCGTTTGCGGGCCCGGCCGAGGCCCAGCAGGACTCCAATGCGTCCGAGATGAAAGGCGCCCATCAGGCCAAGCGCGATGGCGCGAGCCGAGCCCGGGTCGGTGGCGTCCGGGGCCAGCAGGGGAGACAAAGCGGGCGCCGCGGTCATTGCGTCCGGCCGCGACAGCAGTTCGATGAACACGAATACTGAGGCACCCCCCAGCCACTCGAGGCCGGTCATGGCCGCGGCCAGGACCAGCAGCCACACGCCCCTCCGGCGTTCCCACGGGGTCAGAACGCGAACACGGCGAAAGACGGCCCGGGCGAGCCCGAGGCTGCCGATCGCCGGAGACACGCCGCTTGCAGACGCCCGACCTCGCCACGAGCTTTTCGCCATCAGTACCATGATGATACACGCGGGATAGGAAATCGAACGGCTCGCCAGCCCGTCACCGAGGCCTGATCTGGGCTCTGGTGGACCACTTGACGGATCGCCCAGCAGCGGCGAGCGTCCCTCTCGCGGTCGACGCCGACCTCCTCCGGCGGAAGTCATCCGCTTGGAGTTCCTATCCCCCGCACCCCGGCCTCGTCGACGAGTTCCGCCTCCTGTTCGAGACCGAACGCACCGATTCCAGGCTCTTCCCGCTGCGCAAGCGCTGAGCGCCCGGGCGCTTCAGCGGTTCGCGAAGATCGCGTAGTCGCGCGCGCCGTCGCCGCGAGCGAGAGCGCGATCCATGGCTTGGGCGATCGCCGGGAGCAGCATCGTGGGCGTCGATCCAGCGGCCTCGAGCATCAGGCGCGTGTCCTTGCGCGCCATGGTGAGATCGAAGTTCACCGGGCCGGTGGGGGAGCTCGCGACGCGCTTGGCCACGAGCGCGGGGCTCGGAACGAAGTGTTCGAAGAGCTGCAGCATGGTGTCGCGGTCGACGCCGTTGCCCGCGCCGATGGAGAAGACATCCGCCGCAGCTCCCGAGAGCGCGAAGAACAGCGAGTTTCCGGCCAGCTTGAAGACGGCGGCGAGGTCGTCGCGCTCGCCCACGTTCACCAAGGTGCCGGTGAGCGCAGCGAGGTGGCTCTTCACGCCTTCGGTCTCCGCCTTGGGGCCGGAGACGAGCATCGTGCCGGTTGCGGCGCGTGCGTTCGCGGGCCCCATGAACACGGGCGCGGAAACGTAGCGCACACCTTCGGCCCGCAGCGCCTTGCAGCGCGCGGCGACACGCGTTGGCAGATTCGTCGAGTGGTCGAGGATCGGAACGCCGGCACCGAGCCCCGGTCGCAGGGCTGCGATCACGCTGTCGACAGCGGTGTCTTCCGCGAGCACGAGGTGCACGTGCGTCGCGCCGCGCACCGCCGTCGCCGGATCCACGGCGACGACCGCGCCTTTTTCTCGCAGAGGCAACGCCTTTGCCGCCGTGCGGTTCCACACGCGGACCTTGTGGCCCTTCTCCAGCAGGCTCTCCGCGAAACCGGCTCCGAGGAGCCCCAAGCCGAGTACTGCGACGTCCTTCATCGCCGCAGTCTAGCGGCGCGAGGATCGACCTCGCGCGATGACCACGTGCGATGCGGCACGCTCAGGCGCCGAGCACGTGCTCCATGTAGCGACTGGCGAGCTCGGAGTGGGCCAGGCCCTGGGTGCGGCGCTCGTCGCGCATCCTCCCGCCGACGAGGATCCCGACGCGCGTGCCGCAATCGATCGCGAGCGCCAGATCATGGGTCGCCATGAGGATCGCTCGCCCTTCCTTGGCGAGCCGCTGCACCTGCTGGCCGAATTCGTGCGCGGCCAGCGGATCCAGTCCCGAGGTCGGCTCATCGAAGAGCAGCGCCCGCGCGTCCTTGGCGAGCGCGAGCGCGAGAGCGACCTTCTGGCGCATGCCCTTGGAGTATCCGGACACACGACGTCGCGCAGCTTCGGCCTTCAGTCCCGCGTGTTCGAGGAGCTCGATGGCGACCGACTCTCCCGGAACCTGATCGAGCGAGAGTCCCGCGAAGTACTGCAGGTTCTCGACACCGCTCAGGTGCGGATAGAGCGCGACGGTCTCCGGCACGTACGCCGTCGCAGCGCGCGCTTGAACCGTCTGCGGGCCAAGCTCGAAACCGGCGATGCGCACGCTTCCCGAGCTCGCGGACTGGAAGCCAGCGAGGATGCGGATCGTGGTCGTCTTTCCGGCTCCGTTGGGGCCGAGCAGGCAGAAGACGTCCCCCTTGCGGACCTCGAGGTCGAGAGGATGGAGCGCGACGTGCTCGCCGTAGCGCATCGAGAGCGACTTCAGTTCGATCATGAGGTCTGGGGCGCCGAGAGCCTTCGAGGGGCCTAGGTGCGGCGAAGGAGACGGTCGGGGGCGGAACGGGCGACGAAGAACCACGCGCCCAGCAGGGCTGCGACGGCCCACGCTCCCAACGCGAGCCACGGGGAGCGAGTCGGAGGAAGTTCGACGGCTTGCGCCGTCGCGAGTTCGAAGAGAGCGTCGTACTCGGTGGCCTCGAGCGCGTCGCGCGCGACGACGCGACGGATCAGCGCGAGCTTCCAGCGTTCGAACTCGAGCTGAGCCTGATCCTCGAGGGCGCGACGGTGCCGCGGAGCGCTGCCGGCGATGTCGAGCAGCGCCGCGTGCGCCGCGAAGGCGGGGGACGCGAAGACGGCCAGCGCCTCGAGCTTGTGACGCCGCTCGCGCTGGGCATCGAGTTCGGCGGAGTGGGACCCGAGCTGCCGCGGGAACTCGAGGCTGAACGCGAGCCGCTCGATGTCTCCAGCCCGAGTCTTGTCCGCGAGCGCGCTCTCGATTTCTGCCGAATCAAAGCCGTGGCTTGCGAATGTCTGCCTCGCGATCTCGCCGCGGCGCTGCCACAGAGCGCCCGATTCGGAACGTGCCCGGCGCGCGATGGCGGTGCGGTCTTCGGTCGGATGGACGGCCACGGCCAGCTCGGCCGTCGCCACGGGAATCGCCCAACACAGGAGAACCCACGCGAATGCGAGCACTCCGAGGTTGAAGGTCGAGCTGCGTCCCAGCGCGCCCACCGCGAGGGCGAGTGCGGTCCAGAAGGCGAGCACGAGCAGCACGACTCCACTCCACGCTGCAAGGCCGGCCAGCGCGTCACCCGTGGCGCGGCCGCGGGCGAGCAGGGTCAACGCGACAGCGCAGGTGGCACTCGCCGCGAGAACCGCGGCTCCCAGCGCCGCGCGGCGCGAGATCACCAGCCACGGCCGGCGGGCGTGTCCCGTGAGCATCGCCCAGCGGCCGGACTCACGCTCCCCGCTCGCGAGTCGATGCGCGAGCAGGATCGCGAACCATGGAAGCAGCAACGTGACGAGGAAGTCGAGATCGAAGCGACCGTTCGCGAGCAGGGAAGGGCTGCGCGGTTCGTCGGGCGGAAGCTCGCCCACTCTCCGGTCCGTCGCGGCCCATGCGGGCGGATGGAGCTCGCGCGTACCCGTCGCCGACCACAGCAGCGCCGGGCTCGGCTCCACGACGACCGGACGCACGCGGCCCACGGCGTTCATCGGGTTCGAAGGATCGCGTCGCACGCGTTCGCCGCGTGCGAGCGCCGCGAAGCCCTCGGCGACCCATGCGAGATCGCGCTTGTGTTCCGCACGTGTCTCCTGCGCCACACGTTCCCGCGCCTCCAGCCAGTCCAGTCCGCCCCAGACGGCAAAGGCGCTCAGTGCGGCGAGCAGGGCCGCCGCAGGAACGAGGGCGGTCTCGCGAGCGAGCAGGCGAAGTTCGGCGATCCAGTGCATCACGGAGTCCAGCGCTTGAGCCGCGAGGCGACCGCGAGCCACGCCGCGGCGCACCAGGCGAACAGGGCCACGAGGCTCGTTCGGTTGGGAGCGAGTCGTTCGGCGAGCGGACGGTCCGGCGGCTCGAATTCGGCGACTCGCGACCACGTCTCGGTCCCCACCATCTTGGGGCGCTTCTTCTCGTCGATCTCGTGGGCCTCGAGGTCGTTCAGGAAGCCGATGAACTCGATCCTGTAGTCCGCTGCGGCGCGCGCGAAGTCGAGTGCAGCCGGAACATCGGTGCCTGCCAGCGCCATCGACACGGGTCGCAGCGCGCAGAGCGGCGAAACCAGCGAGAAACCTGTGACGGTGCTTTCCTGCGCCGCGAGCGTGGACCATAGCTCGCCGAACTCGCGCTCGTGGACCTTGGCGCGGTGCTCTTCCTCGGCTTGCATCACGATGCCGCCGAAGTTGACCGGCAGGTCCTTCAGCTCCGACACGCCGTACTGGGCGAGTACCTTGCTCTCGAGTTCCTTGCGGCGCGCATCCTCGGGGTTGTGACCATCGATGCCTTCGGCGTGTCCCGCCTCGACCGAAGCCTCGAACTCCGCACGCGACGGAAGCGGGTGGCGCTGGCTTGCGAACTCGCTGGCCAGACGCGGAACGAGCAGGCAGGTCGCGACCCACAGCACGACCGCACCGAGCAGCGCGCGCGACTGGTCGCGACTCGCGAGTCCGAGCCACGCTCCAAGCCCGGCAAAGGCGCCGAGGTAGAGCGCGTAAGCGACCGTCATCCATCCGAGCGCAGCACGTTCGTTCGCGGAGTCGGCGGCCATCCAGCCGCCGAGGGCCAGCGGAGTGACGAGCGCGAGGATCGCCGATGCGCTCGCCAGCGACTTGCCGGCGACGAGCCGCCCCGGAGAAGGCGCCGAGAACAGCAACAGGCCGAGGGTGCCGCGCTCGCGCTCGCCGCCGAAACGCAATGCGGCGCCGAGCAGCACGAGCAGGGGAGCGAGCAACTGGAGCACGAGCGCCGGCGAGAGGAAGCCGAAGGAACGGGAAGCGCCTTCGTCGGCTGCGGCGCGAAACTTGAAATCGTGCTGGACGTGGGCCTCGATTCGCACGCTCGAGCCAACGAACGGATCGACGCCGGGGTCGATTGCCGCCAGCGGTGGAGGAACGCGGTGGACGAACGTCCCGAAGTGTCCGGCGGAGTGGGGCGAGGACTCTCCCTGGCCGAGCCACTCCTGCCGCAGCTCCTCGCGTTGGCGCGCGTGATCGGCCACAGCTTGTGCGTGTCGCCGGGAGTGCACCGCCAGCGACAGCGCGAGCATGGTCAACACCGCGAGCCACGACACCACGGTCGTGCCATCGCGCCAGCTCGCGCGCAGCTCGTGCGCCACCACCCGCGGGATCAAGCGGCCCTCCAGTGTCGGACGAGACGCTCAGCCACGAGCCGTGCCCCTCCGATGTTGCGTGCGGCGGGACCGACTTCGAGCTCCGCCAGCTCGCCGGCGACGAGCAGGTTCCGACCCCACTCCAGCGTCGGAGTGAGCTGCGGGAATCCACAAGGTGCGAGCGGCAGCCCGAGGTTGCGCTCGGTGCGTTGCAGCCAATCGCCGCCGGGGCGACGTCGCTCGAAGCCTGTCGCGAGCAGGACTCGGTCGAAGCCATTGTCCGGCAGTCCCTTGGGGCCGCTGACTTGCACTCGACCGCCCTCGAGCGCGCGTGCGGACTTGACTGCGCCAACCGCGAGCTGAATGCGGCCGCGGTGCAGCGCTCCCTGCAACGGATGCAGCAGCCGAGCCGGAATCGTGCCGGGCTTGCGCGCATCGCGGATCCACTCGCGGCGTTGTTCCGAGGACGGAATGTCTCCGAATCCGCGCAGGTACTTCGGCCCAAGCCAGCCCGGGTCGGAGTCGTACTCCGCGTGCCGCAGCGGCTCGCCGCAGGCCCAGGTGACGGGCCCGCTCGCCTCGCGAGCGAGGGCTAGCACGAGGTGGGCCGCCGTGCAGCCGCTGCCGACGACCAGCGTGCCGCCGCTCGTGCACGGGGCGGGGCGTTGATCGAGTTCGAACACGTGGTCCAGTTGCGCGCCACCTGAGCGAGCCGTGCGCGCCCACTCCGGCCAGTTCGCTCGTGCCGGCGGACCCAGCGCGAGCAGGATGTGTCGGGCTTCGAGTGCACCCTCGGAAGTCTCGACCCTCCAGCCAGAACGCAACTTCTCGACTCCGCTCGCCTCGCCCCGCAGGCGCAGCTCGTTGGAGCGTCGACGCTGGATCGTCGCGCGTGCGTGGGCTTCGAACAGGCAGACCGACGGCAGCTTGTACATCCCGAACAGCTCGCCCGAAGGCGGGGACGTCGGGCCACGGGAGAACTGCAGCAGCGAGAACGGCTCGACGTCGATGTGGTGGACGCCGGGGCTGCGGAGGAAGTCCATGCAGGTAGCGCGGGACCGGCGGAACCACTCCTGAAGGGGTTCCACGTTGCGGTCGAGCACCCGCACGCGGTCGCGCTCGAAACCACAGGGCCCGGTCAACACGTGGCTGAAGTAGGTGCCGTGCACTCCGCCGCCGATCACGAGCCAATCCAGCATCTCTCGGACGCTTGCCGGCCAACGGCGACCGGTTCCCGAATCGTCCTCAGGAAACCGTGGCGGCGGACGTTCCGGACAGTTCGAGGAGCTGCGGCATCCAAAGCGGGTCGGTCCTGGGCAGGTCGCGGAGTTCCGTCGGCTCGCGGCGTTGCTTGCGCAAGAGCGGAATCGCGGTGGGCAGCGCGTACTGCTCGCCGGTGAACCTCTCCACGAAGCGACCGCCGCGCACCTCGCCGCGCAGTTCCATCAGGCGCAGCGCGCGGACCAGGTCGCGCCAAGGCAGCGGAGCGCGCTCGCGTTCGAGCAGGGCGCGGAACAGCACGCCGTACCTGACGAGCAGGGCACGGGCGAGCGTCTCTGGTGTCGTCGCAGGGCGCGACGAGCGTTCGAGCAGGGCCCAGCGGCCCGTCGAGATCGCCATGTCGTTGCGGCGCGACGGCGGCCGCATCAGATGGCGCAGTGCTCCGAAGTTGTCGCTGGACGCGAGGCCGAGCGCGACAAGCTCGGCCAGTCCGCGGTCGACGTCAACCGAGAGCAGTCCGGTCGCGCGCGGCAGCTCGTCGGCGAAGCTCGCGCCACGCTTCGCGAGCGTGTCCTGCACCGCACGTGCGGGCCACGAGAGTTCGTGCACGGGTTCGCTGCGCTCGAAGCCGAGCCACAGGTCGGCCTGTTCGCGCGGGAAGAAGGCGAGCGGAGTCGCCCGCAGCGCCGTGCGGCCGGCTCCCACCCCCGCGCGCCCATCAGCTCACCTACCACGGTGTGCTCGCGCCGGCCTCCGCCTGGCGCGACCTCGTCGTGCCCACGCGCGCGCCGGTCCCCGCCGCACACTCGCACGCAGCTTCCGCTCCCA
>VGZE01000095.1 GCA_016872755.1 Planctomycetota bacterium | reverse complement strand
GAAGGGCTCTAGTCAAGGATACGTGGGGACGCTGCCCGCGGGGCAGTTGCTCTAGGAACTCGCAAATTCGGGAGAGGGAGCGGCGCGCGCTCCCCCCACTGTGGCTGCTCCAGCCCTAAGGACAGAGCACGACTTCGAGGCCATTCGACAACGCGGCGAGTCCGGTCCCAGGGACGGCCCCCTGCAAGTGGAACCGAAGTCCGGCCAGGGCGGGCAGGTCGGGCACGCCGACCGGCCACGTGACCGTACCGGTCGCGTCCGCCCCGAAGGGAATCACGGCCAGGTTCGGCACGACGAGCAGGACACCAGACTCGAAGGGCGTGTAGTCGGCTGCCGTGCCCCAGGCCAAGAGCGCAGTGGCCAAGGCCGGTGCGCCCGCCAACTGAATGGTCACCGTGGTGCCCACGCTGGCGCTGCCGCTCGCACTGAGGCTCAGCGTGTGGGCGAACGGATTGAGATGGTCGTACTGAACGAAACCGCAGACAGGCTGATTCGACGCGTTCGGCGTCGGATCGAGCAACGAGTAGGCCTGATTGGCGCCATCGAACAGCGAGCCCGTGGCAACGTCGATCTCCTGCGGTCCGAAGGTCAGGCTCGCGATCAAGGTCGCCCCATCGGTGCCGAACAGGGCCACGGTCTCACCGGTCGAAGAGAGCTTGAAGTCGGCGTGCAGAGGACCGTCGGTCAGATCCTCGTCCGCCCAGAACAAGATCGTGCTTCCCGCGGGGAGCAGCGTGCCGGCGGGGATCTGCCATTCGGTTGGCGTGAGCAGATTGTCGGTCATGTACATCCCCGACAGATCCACCGTGGCGCTGCTGCGGTTGTAGAGCTCCACGTAGTCCTCGAACTGCCCCATCTCGTCCGCGAGGACCGTCTGATTGCGGGCGAGGACTTCGTTGAAGATCACGTCGCCGTTGCTCGGCGGCGCCGGAGCCTCGATCCAATTGGGAGCGATCTCGGTGCGCTTGGGCTCGAAGGTCGTCGACGAGAAGCTGTTGGCCGAGCTCGCGCCCACGTAGTACGGGACGCGCTGTCCGGGAGTCAGGGTGAACGGCAGTGCGGCGCCATACACTCCGTCACCGGCCGCGCCGTCCCCCGCCGTGCCGTTGTCGGACATCGGCACTCGCGTCCAGGGCCCCGTCAGCGCGGGCTGGTAGAACAAGCGCGCCGTCGCCACCGGAACGACAGGCCCGGCGATCTGCGCCGTGATGTAGATCGTGACGCCCGCCTGATTCGTGCTGGCCTGGACGTTCGTGATCACCGGAGCCGGCGCGTTGAGCTCCACGTTGGCGAGCAGCAGGGCGCGGCGCTGATCCACGTACTGCTTCAATCCGAGCACGTTTCCGCCGAAGGGCCCGCCGCCACCCAGGTTCACGGTGGTCGTGAAGTTGTTCACGAACGACGTGTACGAGTACAGCTTCTTCGGGTCGGCCTGCACCGCGGAGTCGATCAGAGCCTTGTGCGTCTCGAAGATCGGACCGAGGTGCGCCCAGTCCAGCAGCGGCAGGATCGTGCGCATGTGCGCGAAGTAGCGCTGCCTGAGTTCCGCCGCGGCGAGCACGTTGCTCAGGAACGGCTTGCTCGTCGCCCCGAAATTGTGGGTTGCGGACCAGGTCGCGACCTTGAACGCCTCGTTGCCGTCGGTCTGGTGCAGGTGCATGCGTCCGTCGATCGGATTGCGATAGGCAACGAAGTCGGCGCCCTTGTTGATGTAGGAGTCGTCATCCGCGCACAGGTTCTCGAGCGCCACCGTCCAGGTCGACGGATCGATGGCGAAGACCTGGTCGATCGTCTGCCAGCTGGCGGGAGGCGTCGTGCTGACGGCCTGGCAGACCGCGATCAAGGGCTGGAAAGGATCGGCGAATCCGCCCGGGTCCTTGATCTCGTACTGTGAGTAGGAACTTGGCGACGTGCCGAAGTACTGCAACCCCGGACCGTTGGGGTTGTTCGGCATCTTGATGCGCAGGCCGTCCTCATTGTCGAAATGCTGCTTGAGCAGCGTCTTGTCGTACTGCTGGATGTTCGCGTAAACGCCCCAGTTCTGGCCTTCCAGCGTGAGCACGATGTGGTTCGCGCGACCGTTCGGGATCCACTGCGCCAGAAGGTTCGAGTAGACGACTTCCCGGCAGAAGGTCGGATCGGTGAACGCGTTGTTGAAGTTGAGGTTCTTGAACCCCATCACCGTCTGGTCGTCGTCGACGAAATTGACGTCGATGTTCAGGGAGACCTTTTGGGAGCCCACGGGCAAGGCGGTGTACGAGGTGTTGCCCCGAATGCGAACTCCTACGTTGGGATAGGTCACGCCCGCCACGGTCATGTCGGCGAGGATGTTCGTCTGCGACGCGTAGTTGGCCTGCAGCAGCGACCACCAGTTCGCACTGTGGAAGTCCAGGTTCACCGTGCGCAGCACCGTGGTGTCGTAGAAGTCCTGGGCGGCAGCAGCGGAGGCACACAGGGCCAGCCCAGCAACACAGAGGAGTGTCTTCATGCGAATGGGAGGACGGAGCGGGTGGAGGCGAGGGAAAGGGCGCGAGAGCAGGGGCGGTTCAGGGGAGGACCGGCTGCTCGGGGGGATGGAGGCGTGGCGCTTGCGGCCGATGGGCCGGCGCGGACGGGTTGGGGAGTAGAGAGCCCAGCATAAACGCGGGGCGCCGGCGTAGGTTCCGGCAAACTTGCGACGTCTGGAGAATCCAGATCCTCTGGGGCAAGGAGGCCTCCTACCCAATGGGCGCCACTCACAGACGCGCCGCCCGGTGCCAACCAATCGGCCACCTCTGGTCGCCACGGCTCTCCGGGCGGCGCAGACGACGAGCGCGCGCGAGTGCGACCAAGCCGCCGCCGGCAGCCCAACGCCACCACCGGCGGCGGGCGCGCCGTGGCCGATCGCCGAGCCGCGCAGTCACAGCTCCGGCAAGGAATTCTTCGGCTCCGCGTCGCGTGGCCCGCGGGGAGTCGAACAGTGCCAAGACCACGCTCTTCGCGACCTCAACCGGGTGTCAAGGTGAGGCCGGGTCGAAGGCGGATGCCGACCAGCTCAGGGGCTCGACGGCGGGTAGACCAGGTCAGGCAGGTTGTGGATCAGGAGATACTTGGACCTCAGCTCGAGCTCGGCAGGAGGCAGCGCGGCGTAATCCGTGCGCACGGCTGCAAGCGAACCGCTGGCGCGGAACTGGTATGCGGACGTCGCGTTGAACGTGTGCGGGGCCCCAGTCATTCACATTGGACTGAGGAGCTCCGTCCGTGCGGGCGTGCACGAGGAAGAACACTCGCTGCATCTGCACCAGGACATTCAGCAGGGTCGTCCACTCCTTGACGTGGATTCCGGCCGCGCGGCAGAAGAGCCCGAGTTCGGCGAAATAGACGAAATAGCCACTCGAAGGTTGGGTCGTGTTGAAACCGCTCGGAAGCGTGACTGCGAGCTCACCGAGCCCGAAGCGTTCGAAGGCATCGGCAAGCATGCCGTAGTCGACGCCCTTGGCCGTGGGGAAGTACTTCTTGGCCAGCGACCAGAATACCTCTGAGATGAAACGTGCGTGGGTCTCCAGGTGCTTGTGGAGGTAGCTCGTCGCCGTAGCCCCCTTCGGGTCCCGAACGCGGATCCTCGACTGCTCGCCAAGCGCCAGCATCAGCGAAGTTACCGCCAATCGGGTCGCCAGCAGGTCTTGGAGCTTGAAATCGCTCGGGTACAACGCGTGACACGCATCGATCAGATCTGGGTGCGTGCGGCGATCGAGATCGGCAAAGAAGCAACCCGCGGGGTTCTTCTTGCAGTCGCGGCTGTCCCAGAGTTCCTTGACGTAGTCCTTCGGTCCCTTGACCACCAGCTCGAGGTCATCGGTCTTATGCACCGCCATGCCAGCGACGAGCGTGATTGGATCGACCGGGAGTCTCCAGCGCTTCCCATCCGCAGTCACAAGCACAAGAAACGCCGGCACTGGTCGCTCAAGCTTCGCGCTGAACGGCAGTGAAAGACCGTTGATGATGGACACACCTGGACCTGTGCCGCCGTACGCGATCACATTGGGCCAATCTTCGCGCTGCTTGGCAGTCATGCTGCAGCGCGGCAGGCCGTTCGGCATCGACACGGAACGCGCCTTGCCGCGTCCAGGAACCATGACGAAGAACGCCTTCACGACGTTGGCCGCGAGCGGCCGACCACCGGGAATCTCGATAGCGAGTCTCATGTGCTGGGTGCTCCGTTCAAGGAGTTTGGACCACGACCAGGATGCCCATGCTCAGCAACTCGCCATTGACGTAGCTGAGCGACTTCTGGTCCACCGGACCATTCGTGCTGATGACCTGCAGCTGAAATGCGAAGGAAAGCCCCTCGTCCGGATCGATCGGGACCCAACCCTCGCGCGGCACCCAGATATGGAGACCGCTCGGGCTGATAGGTGTCGAGTTCAAGCCATAGTTGGTCCCCAACTTGGCCTGAACCAGTTTCTGAGCCTCAGCATGGCAGTTGGTGGCAGTCGGGTCCGCGATGGAAACGTTCGGGTTCGCAACTCCGGCGAACTGCTTCATCAGATCATCGAGGACCAAGCCGGTCTGCTGACTGATCGCAACCTTGCCGCTCGCGTCCAGGGTCTTCGCAACCGTGACGTCCTGCGTCACTCCGTGCATGTGAGCCACGGTCAGAATCTACAGGTCCATCAGATCCTCACTCTTGGGTTAGGGTGTCGGGTGGATGATCGCGGCTCACTCATGGCTGCTCGCTGCGCGCGCAGCGGAAGCCCTGAAAGCTGTGGCGAGCATTGTCGGAAATAGGATTGAAGTTGACGGCATCGCCGGGTGTCGTCGGGAAGCGCCGCGCGAGGAACCAGTTTCCGCCCATGGTCACGCGCCGGTTTTCGTCTCTAGTCAGCCTGCCGCCTACTTCCCATTCCATCGTGCTCTCCGTCCACTCCGCGACGTTGGAGTACAGATGGTACACGCCCTCTGGAGATCAGCCATCCGGAATCGACCGGACAGGTACGGCCTCGCGCAGGTAAGAACCGAGCGCGCTCTCGGCTTTCGCCTGTGCAGGGAGTGGAGCGAGCGCGGGTAGCGCGGATTCGTTCGACTCGTTCCCCCACGGGTAAAGTCGTCCTTCGGTGCCGACAGCGGCGCGCATCCACTCGGCGACTGTGGGCAGGCGCTTCCCGGCCCAGTTCGCATACGCGCAGGCATCGCTCCAACCGACCCCTCCGACGGGCAGGTCGCCGTGCTTGGCCAGGAATTCTGCTCGATCGGGCATGGCCTCCCACAGGCGTGGCACGCGGTGCCCTGTCGCCTCGACGAAGCGCGCGTAATCGGTGTTGGAGACCTCGGCCTCGTCGATGTAATACCCAGGCAGGTGCACCCGCTTGCCGCGGAACACCGTGAGCGACTCGCGGTCAGGGAACTCGAACTGCTGATCGAGCGGCTGCTCGGGAATCAGCACCATGCCATCGAGGAGACCGGCCTCGTCGACGCTTCGACGCACTGTGTAACTCAGGTGATCGGCGGCGGAACCGAGATGCAGCGACAGCTCGCGAAATCCACCCTCGGCGAACACGACGGTCGCGCGGTACACGCCGGTCAACAGCTTCGCCTCGAGGAGTGGAGTAGAACCGAGCACGCGCGCCGGGCCCGGCATGCTCGTCGACAGATCGACTTCGCGCACGGTCACGCTGGCCGTGGTCGGCTTGCCGTCGGCGCCCAGCGCGTGGATCGTGACTCGCGGAAAAACGGCCTCGATGCCGGCGCGGCCGCTGAAGCGCGCATCCTCGGGAAACAAGGCGGCCCCCTGCTGCAGCAACCGTAAGGCATCGAGCCGCCCGAGCTCGCGCAGCGACTCGCCGGCGGCCGGATCCCGCGCTTGGGCGAGCGCGGCCTCGGCTTCCTGATGCCACCGTTCGCGGAGCTGGTCGAATTCGGCGGTCAGCAGCGCCAGTTGATCCGCCCGCGCCGGCGACAGATCCTCGACTCGCTCCGCGAGCGCGCGTTCGTAGCCGCGCACCTCGATCAAGCTCGGAAAGGCCAGGCTATCGAGCGGCTCGCCCCCCATGCGCATCTCGAGCTTGGCTTCCAATGCCTCGAGCGAACGCGAACGCTCGGCCTGGCGCGACCAGAGCGCTGCAGCCAGGCCGACCACGAGGACGCAGGCCGCAGCCGCCAGCCAGTACCGGCGCCGCCGCGTGAACTGCAGGATCCGCGAACGCAAGGACGGCGGGGTGGCCAGGATCGCCTCGTGCGACAGGAAGCGCTCGAGATCCTCGCGCATCGCCGCGGCGGACGAGTAGCGCTCGGCCGGCAGCTTGGCCATCGCCTGCTGGCAGATCGTCTCCAGATCGCGAGGCACGCGCGGATTGAGGCGCTTCAGGCGCGGCGGCTCGGCGTACACGATGCGATCGATGATCTCCGCGGCCGTGCGCCCCTGGAACGGCGTGCGCAGCGACAAGAGCTCGTACAACACGACGCCGAGCGAGTAGATATCCGTGCGCTCGTCGACCTGGTGCAGCTGCGCCTGCGCCTGCTCCGGGCTCATGTACTGCGGCGTCCCGGCGATCTCGGTGCTGTGAGTGATCGTGCCCAGCTCGCGGTCGCGCGCGAGACCGAAGTCGACGAGCTTCACCTCGCCCTCGCGGCTGAGCAGGATGTTCGACGGCTTGACGTCGCGGTGCACGATCCCGTGCACGTGCGCGTGGGCGAGCGCGTCGGCCAGCGCGCGCACGAGCAGCACGACGGCCTCGAAATAGCCGCTGGAGGTGTGCGCGGGCAGGTCGGAGGCCTGCGCCGACGGCCCGCGCTTGCCCTCCTTGAGGCGCCGCAGCTCGTTCTCGAGGTTGTGGCCGTCGATCCACTCCATCGCGAAGAAGTGCAGGCCGCGTTCCTCGCCCGCGCTCAGCACGCGCACGATGCCGCTGTGATCGAGCTTGCTGACCGCGACCGCCTCGCGCCGGAAGCGCTCGACGCGCCGCTCGTCCCCGACCACGTCGGCCTTGAGGACCTTCAACGCGACGATCCGGTCGAGCGAAACCTGGCGCGCCTTGAACACGATGCCCATGCCGCCGCGCCCCGCCTCCTGCAGCAGCTCGAAATCGCCGAGACGGCGCGGTACGCCGGACAGGGTCGGCTCGGGGGGCTTGGACTCGGACATCGGTTGCTGGCGCCGGCGTGGAGTCGCCGGGAGTGCGAGCCAGGTCCGGGGTGAAAGGACCCGCGGCCCCGAATTGGACAATCAAACTGCCGGCCGGTTCAAGGCACGTCGAATTCGAGCCAGTCGAGGTTCAACAGCCCGGAAGGCCGTTCCGCATTGCGAAACACCACGTACAGGTCGCCGGCCCCGGCCGGCGTGGCCAGGCTGGTTCCTATCACGCTCCAGTCCTCCCAAGAGCCGTTGGGCTCGACGGGCACGCTCGCGAGCAGCGGGCCCTGCGAGCTGCCGCGGCGCAGCTCGATGCGCCCGCCGCCTCCGGCGGACGACACGCACAGGCGCAGCGCGCGCACGCCGTCGAGCTCGATGCCGTCGTAGCGCAGCCAATGCCCGTCGTCGATCGAGCCCGCATAGCGGCCGCCGCCGGCGCTCGCGTGGTCGTGCCAGCGCGGGCCGCCGGCTTGATCGGCGTGCTCGGCCTCGATGCGCGGCGTGCGCAGCACGAGCTCGGCGCGCGCGCCCAGCGCCTGCGCGCCGGGTGCGCCGCCGTCGGTGTAGTCGGCGACGAGCGTCCAGGCTCCCGCCTCTGCGTTCGGAGCACGCAGCTCCAATTCACCGGCTCGCCCTTGCTGCATTTCGGCGGCGAGCGGCTCGCGCGCGAGCGTGCGGATCCACTCGAGCATGCGCCGCACGTCGGCCTCGGAGAGCTGTTCGTGCGGCAACATCGGCGTCGTGCCCCACACGCCGGAGGAGCCCTTGCGCACACGCTGGAGTGCGAGATCGAAGGCCGCGGCATCGGCGCTGAACCGCGCGGCGACTTCGCGCAAGGGCGGCCCGACGACGCGCCGCTCGACCGCGTGACAGTTCAGACAGTCCGAGCCCCTCACGAGCGCGGCGCCCGGGTGCTCGTCGTCGGCGCCGGCGCTGATCGGACCGGCGCGAAACCGGCTCGATAACTGCGTGCGGCGACTCTGCTCTTCGGCTGCCGCGGTGCGTTCGTCGAGTTCGTCCTCGGGATCGCGGATCTCGACTCGCCAGCGCAGCGTCTGGCCGACACGGGCGAAGCCCGTCCGCGGCGCGGCGAATGCGAGCACGGGCGGCGCATTTCCGACGAGCACCTGCGTGCGCGCGGTCGCGGTCAGGCCCGCGGGGTCCGTCACGACCAGCTCGACCGGGATCGAGCCGGCGGTTTCGAAGGTCTGCTCGAGCTCCGCTCCGCGGCCGAGCACGCTGCCGTCGCGCGCGTCGCGCCACTCGAAGCTCAAGGCATCGCCGTCGCGATCGTGCGAGCCGCGCGCCGAGAGCAGGACCGCCAGCGGCGCGGCTCCGGCCGCCGGCTCCACGCTGACGCGCGCGATCGGCGCCCGGTTGCCCCGCGCGTAGGTGACGCGCAACAACCGCGAATCGGCGTTCGTCCCCCACGTCGTGCCGTAGTCCAGCACGTACAGCGCGCCATCGGCCGAGAGCTCGAGATCGACCGGGCGCACGACGCGCAGCTCGGGCAGGAAACGCTGCTCGGCGACGAGCCGTGAATCCTCGTCGAGGCGCAGCGCGTGGATGCGGCCGCGCGACCACTCGTACATCAGCAGGCAGCCGTCGAGCTCACGCGGGAGCTTCGCATCCGAGAGCAGCCGCTCGTCGTGGCGCACGATGGGCCCGGCGCAGGCGGTGCGACCGCCGGGCCCGTTGACCCAGGCGAAGCGTTCCGAGTCTCCGTACGGGTAGTAGATCCATGCCGGTTGCGCGGGCGGAAGCTCGACCACGCCGCCGTTGAGCCGCGAGCGGTTCAGCGGCCGCGCCGGATCGAAGCGGCCGCGCGACTCGCGCCGTTCGAAATCCCAGTCCGCGTAGGGCTGGTTGTCGGCGATGAACATCGGCCATCCGAAGAAGCCCGGCGCGCGCGCCTGGTTCAACTCGTCGTAGCCCATCGGGCCGCGCGCGCCGTCGCCGCCCGCGTCGGGACCGACATCACCCCAGTACAGGAAGCCGGACCGCGCGTCGACGCTGATGCGCCACGGATTGCGGCACCCCATCACGTAGATCTCGGGACGCGCGGCCGAGCCGTCGGCCGGGAACAGGTTGCCCGCCGGAATCTCGTAGCCGCCGCCCGCGAGCGGTCGGATGCGCAGGATCTTGCCGGTCAGGCTGGCCGTGTTCGCCGAACCGCGCAGCGCGTTCCACGGCTCGCGCTCGTCGCGCTCGTCGATCGGCGCGTAGCCGTCGGAATCACCGTGCGGGTGCGTGTTGTCACCGGTGGACACGTACAGGCAGCCATCGGGCCCGAAGGTCATCGAACCGGCGTGGTGGCAACACTCGCGGCGCTGCTCTTCGAAGCGCAGCACCTCCTCGCGCGAGCCCGGGTCGAGCGACCAGCCCTCGAGACGGTAGCTCTCGAGCACCTGCCCGCTGTAGTCCGGCGGCGAGCGCAACAGGTACAGCCTGCGGCTGATCTCGAAGTCCGGGGCGAGCGCGATCCCGAGCAGCCCGTTCTCCTGATCCGCGTAGACGTCGAAGCGCTGCACCTCGATGCGCCGGCCGCTCGACAGCTCGTGCGCGGCGAGCAGCCCGCCGAGTTCGACCCACAAGACGTCGCCGCCGGGCAATGGCGCGATCTGCAGCGGCCGATCCATGCCGCGCTCGAGCTCCCGGACCTCGAAGCGGCTCCAGTCGATCGTCCAATCCGGCGTCTGGAGCGCCGCGGCGAACAGTACGGAGATCATCGGGAGCACGTGGCCTGGAACACGACGGGCGCGGCGAGTCGTTCCTCGCCGCGCCCGTCGAGAGTAACGGAATTCGCTGCTGAACGGCGCTACTAGCGGTCGTAACCGATCGCGTCGAACAACGCGTGATCGGCGGCCGAGTAGTAGTTCGGATAGAAGGTCTGCACCGCCGCGAAGGCCGGATCCATGATCCCGATGTTCGGCGTCTGCTCGCGGAAGTGGCTGGCTTGGTACGGCGAGCCGTCCGCGTAGCGGTACTCGACCGAGATGATGTCGAAGTTGTGCGCGTCGTTGGGAGCGTTGTACGCGGCCAGGCGCGGGCGCGCGGTGAACTCGGCGAGCGTGTCGGGGTTGTAGTCGCCGGTGCCATCGGTGCGCTGGAAGCGGTAGATGTCGATCGCCTCGATGTCGTTGTAGCGGAAGTCGATCCCCGAGGTGCAGCCCATCGCGTGCCCGACTTCGTGGATCGCGACGTCCACGAACGAGTACGTGCCCGCCGAGATGCCGTTCGTCGGATCGTAGTCGAACGCGAATGCGCTGTTGAATTGCATGTTCGCGTCGGTGCCGCTGAACGTGCCGATCGTCGACTTGTAGGCGCCGGTCGTGAAGAACACGCGGTTCTCGTTCGTGACCGAGGAGCCGCTCGTGTAGCGCACCGGGATCGTGGAGCCCGACGGCAGAGAGGTCTGGATCGTGTCGTTGGCGTCCTTGTTGTTGACGAGGCCGGCGCGCGCCGTGCTCCACGGCACGTTCGCATAGGCCGAGCCGGTGCCGCCGAGCACGCCGGGACCGAGGTTCGCGAAGGACAGGCTGATGTTCAGGTTGAACGCGTCGTTGAACTGCGACTCGATGTACGTCTCGACCATCGCGAGCGCGGCGAGCCCGCCTGCGGGAATCGACCCGGAAACCGTGAACACGATGTTGGGCCCGGCGTCTGCACCCTTGGGTGTGTCGACGATGATCGGCGTTCCGGATCCCACCATGCACTCGTGGGAATCGGCCATGCGTTGCAATTCGTCGGCGTTCAGATGCGCACCGAGACCGCCGCAGATCTCCTTCCACACGATCTCGCTCTGCAGCAGCGCGCTCGAACCATCGGCGTAGAGCGTGGAGACGAACGCCGGTTGCTCGATCGTGTAGCTGTGCTCGAGATGCCGCGCGTGAGCGGACGAGATCGGGCTCTGCGCGGAGAGCGCGCCGCACAGCGCGAGCGCGGGGATCAGTGTCAGGGCGTTGGAACGCAGGCTAGCTTCGGAAACCATGGGGAGTGGCGATTCCTTTCGCACGAGGGGAAGGGCCTCGCGTCGATGCCGCGTCGATTCAGGCAGGCATCGACCAGCCGAACGAGACCCGTGGGACGGTCTCGATCGTAGAGCACGGGCGCGCCCGCGGGGTGGCGGCTCGTCGCGCGGATCATGTAAGGACTGTGCAATCGAATCGCGGCTTGTGGCGGCTGCGCGGCCACTCTTCAATGGCTCCGCATGAGAGCTCTTGGTTCCCTCGCGTCGCTGCTGATCCTGCTTCCTGCATTCGGGCCCGCCGCGCATGCACGTGCCTGCTGCGGAGCGCCGGACCTCGCGGCGCGCGTCGCGCGTGCGACAGAAGCAGGCCAGGGCCCGGCGCCGGCACCCGGGACGCTGCCCCTGTTCGACGGGCGCTCGCTGGCCGGCTGGTGGGGCGCGGAGACGGAGAACCCGCGGGGCTACCAGGCGCTCGCGCCGGAAGAACTCGCGGCGAAGAAGGCGCGCAGCCGGACCGACATCGAGCAGCACTGGCGCGTCGAGAACGGCGAACTCGTCAACGACGGCAACGGGTTGTACCTGACCACGCAGCAGGACTACGCCGACTTCGAGCTGTGGCTCGAGTACAAGACCGTCGCGCTGGCCGATAGCGGCGTCTACCTGCGCGGCTGCCCGCAAATCCAGATCTGGGACACGACCGAGGCGGGCGGCAAATGGAATCTCGGCGCGGACAAGGGCTCGGGCGGGCTGTGGAACAACTCGCCGGGCGCGGCCGGCAAGGATCCGCTCACGAAGGCCGACAAGCCGTTCGGTGAGTGGAATGCGCTGCGCGTGCGGATGATCGGCGAGCGCGTGTCGGTCTGGCTGAACGATGCACTCGTGGTCGACCACGCGCGCCTGGAGAACTACTTCGACCGCAAGCTCGCACTGCCCCGCGCGGGGCCGATCCAACTGCAGACGCATGGCGGCGAGATCCGCTGGCGCAAGCTGTGGCTGCGCGAGATCCCGGCGGCCGAAGCGAACGCGCTACTGGCGGCGCAGGGCGCCACGCGGTTCGAGCGCGTCTTCGACGGCGCGAGCTTCGACGGCTGGAGCGGCGCGCTCGACGGTTGGGAGATCGAGGACGGCGCGCTGCGCTGCAAGCGCGGCAGCGGCGGCACGCTGTACACGCGGCGGGAGTACGC
>VGZE01000094.1 GCA_016872755.1 Planctomycetota bacterium | reverse complement strand
ACTTGAACCCCTACGCCCTCAACGGGCAATGGATTTTGAATCCATCGCGGCTGCCATTTCGCCACCCCGGCACGCAACGCTCAGCATGGGGCGCGGAGCGCTCGCGTGCAAGAGCGCAAGTGCCGCGCTCTCGCTCAGGCCAGGGCCTCGAGCAGCAGGAACAGGCACAGCTCGCGATACTCGATGCCGTGCCAGCGCGCCGATTGCGGCAGCAGCGAGCGCGGCGTGAATCCCGGCAGCGTGTTCACTTCGAGGAACACCGGTTGACCGCTGTGCGGCCCCGCTCTGGCGACGATGAAATCCGTGCGCGAGTACGAGCCGCATCCGAACAGTTCGTGCAGTTGCAGCGCGGCGCGTTGGGCCGCCGTCACTTCCTCGGGTGAGATCCATTCGGGCGGGCACAGCTCGCGCGCGCCGTCCGCCGCGTACTTCTGCTGGTAGTCGAAGAAGTGCCCGTCGGCCGGGCGGATCTCGACCGGCATCAGCGCGACCGCGCCGTGCGCGGAGCGCAACACGGGCACCGTGATCTCGACACCCGGCACGAGCTCTTCGACCAGCGCTTCGTCGCGGCAGGCCAGCGCTTGCAGCACCGCTTCGCGCAACTCGCCGGGCGCGGGGCGACGCAGCACCGACGTCGCGACCGAGGAGCCGCCGCGGCGCGGTTTGACCACGCAACCGCTGCTCGCGGCCAGCGCAGCGGCGGCGGCGAGGTCCTGATCCCGCGCGCCGATGCGCACGCCGGCCGCGACGCGCACGCCGATCGAGGCGGCCGCCGCGCGACTGAGCCACTTGTCCATGCAGACGGCCGAGGCGCCGACGCCGGAGCCGGTGAAGGCGCGACCCGCCGAGCTCAACAGACCCTGCAGTGTCCCGTCCTCGCCGCTCCCCCCGTGCAAGCCGAGGAAGAACACGTCGATGTCGGCGAGCGCCTCGAGCGCGCGCGTCGGCTGCAGCGCGCGCTCGCCCACGCGCCAGGCATCCTGCGCATCGAGTTCGATCACGCTGACGTCGGCCAGTGCCTGCGGGCAGCGCGGCGTCGGCTGCGCGAGCGCCGCGGCGATCCCGCGCGCGGAGACCAGCGAGACCTCGCGCTCCGGCGAGGATCCCCCGCCGAGCACCGCGCAACGCAGCGCGGCCAGGCGCGCGGTCTGCGGCCCGAGCGTCGCGTCCACCAGCGCGCGCGGATCAGACGCGCTCGTAGAGATGGCCGCCATCGACTTCACGCGGATGCAGGGGGCCGAGGGCCGCGAACTCCTCGGCCGACTGCGCCAGCAACGGGTCGATTTCGACGCGCGCGGGAGTCCCGGGCTCGGCGGGCGGGGTCTTGCGGCCGGCACGGTGGGCCCAATCGGCGTGCAGCGCGCACAGGTTGCGCCGCGTGCTGGCCGGCGAATCCTCGCCTTCGCGATTCTTGACCGGACTGAACTCGCTGGCGCGATCGACGGACAAGGTGACGGTCGAGCGCGCTTCTCCCAACGCATCGAACACGAAGGCCTCGAACTTGGTGCCCCAGCGTTCCACCGGCTGGCCGACCTCGTCGAGCACGGTCATCTTCTTGCGCGCGAGGTGCCAAGGCAGGCGCAGTCCGCCGCGCGTCAGTTGCTCGACGAAGCCGACGTCGAGCGCGTGCAGCGCGATGTTGCCCGCGTCGAAGACCAGCCGCCCCGTCTCGTCCCGGCGCTCGCGCAATTCGGCCGGCAGGTCGGAATACTCGATGCAGCCCATGCGCCCGTCGATGCGCCCGAGCACGCCGACCTTCTCAGCGGCCGAGCGCTTCGAGACGACCTTGCTCGACATCTGCGCCCCCTGCTCCGCGTGCAGGCCCAGGAAGAGCTCGTCCGCGGGCAGTGCGAGCGGATTGTCGACCTGGAAATAGGAGATCGTCTCGAGGCCCCGCCGCCGCATGTCCGCCAGTGCACCGCTGGAGGCGAGTGCCAGCAGCAGGCCGCCGTGGCCGTTGGGCGCCAGGAAGATCTGGTCGCGCGCCGCGAGCAGGATGCGCCCCTCGTCGTCCAGCGCGGGCAGCGTGTCCTGACTGAAGAAGACCACGTCCTGCGGGTCCAGACCGAAGTGGGCGCGCTCGGCGAAGAAGGCGCGCGTCTGCGCATCGTTGGCCGGCGAGGTCATCACGTACCAGGGCACGCGCACGTCGTGCCTGCGCGAGACCGCGAGCAGCCGTCGCGCATGCACCTCGAAGAGCGTGCGCCCCGACAACGGCATGACCGGGAACATCCCCTTGGGGCCGTCGTAACCCAGGCGCGAGGCCTGTCCGCCGGCCACCAGCACGAAGCCGACGCGGCCCTGCCCGAGCAGCGCGCGGCCGGCGGCGCGCGCGCGCTCGAGCACCCCTGGTTCCATGCTCCGGCGCGGATCGACGACCACGGGAGCCTGCAGGTCCGGCACGCGTTCGGACGCGCGCGCGCGCATCAGTCCGCCCAGTCGACTCACCTCGTCGTAGTCGAGGCGCTCGACCTGTGCGAGCAGCCGCGCACGCGCAGGCTCGTCGAGCTCGCGCCAGAAGCGCAGCACGTGTTCCTGACCGGCGCGCCGCGCGCGCTCCCGCTCGTGCTCGAAGCGCGCGTTCATGGGCGTGCCGCGAAGCGTGAGCGGAACGATGGACTCGGGCCGTGGGTCAAGGCGCGCTCAGCGCGTCGACTCGACCGGCGCGTTCTCGCTCGTCAAGGTCTCGAGCGTGAGCTCGAGCAGGCGCTCGAGCGAGGCGACGCGCTTCTCCAGCAGCACCTGCCGATGCACCAACTTCTCCACGATCGGCGGCAGCACCGCCTCGCGGATGTAGTTGTCGATCATGTTGATGATCTCGGCGCGATTGGCATCGGGCAGCTTGTGGAAGTGGTAGTGGAACTGCTGCTTCAGCAACTCGTCGCGGATCGCCATGCACTCCTTGGTGATCTGCTCGGGATTCTTCTGGTGGTGCTCGACGCGGAAGACTTCGAGCTTGTACTGGTGCAGTAGATCCTTGAGCTTGCGTTGCATGCGGTCGCCTTTGCCTGAAAGCGCGTTGTCAGGGACGGTGTCTTCGGGGGGATGCCTGGGGAACAACGCCGTGCCGGGATTGCCCGGAGCGGTCGGGCCCTGTTCCGATTCTAACTCGCCGGCGCGTTCTGCGGGAGGAATCTGCGGCCGATCGCGTCACGCGTGCAGGGCTCAGACGCGGCCGATGCAGATCGAGATGTTGTGCCCGCCGAAGCCGAGGCTGTTGGACAGCGCATTGCGAACCGCCAGGGCGCGCGGCTCGCGCGGCACGTAGTCGAGGTCGCAATCGGGGTCGGGTGTCGTGTAGTTGCGCGTGGGGTGCACCACGCCCTGGTGCACCGACAGCGCGGTGGCGACCAGCTCGACGCCGCTGGAAGCCCCGAGCAGGTGTCCGATCATCGACTTGGTCGAGGAGACGGCCAGCTTGCGCGCATGGTCGCCGAAGACGAGCTTGATCGCGCGCGTCTCGATCGCATCGTTGAATTTCGTGCTGGTCCCGTGCGCGTTGATGTAGTCGATGTGCTCCGGCGCCCGACCCGCCATCTTCAGCGCCAGCGACATTGCGCGAGCAGGCCCCAGCCCGTCCTCGCGCGGCGCGGTGATGTGGTAGGCATCGTCGGTGGAGCCGTAGCCGAGCACCTCGGCATACATGCGCGCGCCGCGACGACGCGCGTGCTCGTACTCCTCGAAGACCAGGATCCCGGCGCCCTCCCCCATCACGAAGCCGTCGCGATCGCGATCGAAGGGGCGCGATGCAGCGCCCGGATCGTCATTGCGCATCGAGAGCGCCTTGGCCGAAGCGAAGCCGGCCAGCGACAGCGGCGTGGTCGCGCTTTCGGCGCCGCCGGTCACGATCAGGTCGGCCTCGTCCCAACGGATGGCCTGCATGGCCATCGCGATCGCATGGCCGGAGGAGGCACAGGCGCTGGTGGTCGTGTACGCGGTTCCCAGTAGCCCGTACTCGATCGCCACCTGGCCCGAGACGGCATTGGCCATGATCTTCGGCACGAAGTGCGGGCTGACGCGGCGCGGACCGCGCTCCAGCAAGCCCTGGTACTGCTGCAGGATGCCGGTGATGCCCCCGATGCCGGTGCCGATGATCGAGCCGTAGCGCTCGCGCTGGGCTTCGGGCAGCGTGCGCGGATCGATTCCCGCGTCCGCGAAGGCTTCCTGAGCAGCCTTCAGCGCGAACATCGTGAACGGGTCCAGCTTGCGGAACTCCGGCTCCGCGAACATCGTCCGCGCGTCCCAGGCCACGCTCGCGGCAATCTTGACGACCTGCTCGGTCGTCTCGAAGTGCTGGATCATGCCCACGCCGTTCTCGCCGCGCAGCATGCGCGGCCAACTGGTCTTGACGTCGGCACCCAGTGGATTGACGGTACCGAGGCCGGTGATCACGACACGGCGCATGGGGAGTTCCGGGGGGGCGTTGACGGGCTCTGGAACGAGGCGGCCGGGATCGGGCGGCGCGCCGAAGGAAGCAGCATCCGGCGGACGGCCCGCCGGCGTCTCAGCACTTCGACTGGATGTAGTCGACGGCGTTGCCGACGGTCTGGATCTTCTCCGCGTCCTCGTCGGGAATCGAGATCTCGAATTCGTCCTCGAACTCCATGACCAACTCGACCGTGTCGAGAGAGTCGGCGCCGAGGTCGTTCACGAAGGACGTGTCGCGCGCGACCTTGTCGGGGGTCACGCCCATCTGGTTGCAGACGATCTTGATCACACGCTCTTCGATGGAAGGGTTGGTCACGGGATTCTGGGCTCCTTGGAGGGTGGGGTAGGTTAGGGGGCGGAGAGGTGCCAGGACAAGAGTGGAGTCAGGACGGCCTCGCGGCGGGGTCGGGCCCGCGCCGGGTGCCTGATCGGATCGGGCGCCCGATCAGATCGACAGCCCCCCGTCGACGACCAGGGTCTGGCCAGTGACGTAGGCCCCGCCCGGGCCGACGAGATAGTCGACGGCGAGAGCGATTTCCTCCGCCTGGCCGATGCGACGCAGCGGAATCGACTCGGCGAGCTTCTGGGCGGCCGCTGCATCGAGGGCGGCGGTCATGTCGGTCGAGATGTAGCCCGGCGCGATGCAGTTGACGGTCACGCCGCGCCCGGCGAGCTCCTTGGCGACCGACAGCGAGAGTCCGAACAGCCCGGCCTTGCTGGCTGCGTAGTTGGCCTGGCCGGCATTGCCCATCAGGCCGACGACCGAGCTGATGTTGACGATGCGACCGCTGCTCTTCATCAGCGGGCGGGCCGCGGCCTTGATGAAATGGAAGGCTCCGCCGAGGTTGACGGCCACGACGCGCTCGAAATCCTCCGCGCTCATGCGCAGCAGCAGCTGATCGCGGGTGATCCCGGCATTGTTGACGAGCACGTGCAGTCCGCCGGCCGCGGAGGTCACGGAATCGACCAGCGCGGAGACGGCCTTTCCGTCGGCGACGTCGACCCCGTGGGCGCTGGCTTCCGCACCGGCCGCGATGCAGGCGGCGACCGTCTCCGCGCAGCGCTCGGCCGAGGTCGCTACACAGGCCACGCGCGCGCCGCGGCGCGCCAACTGCACGGCGATCGCCTTGCCGATCCCGCGCGAGGCCCCCGTGACCAGGGCTGTCTTACCGGCGAGGAAGCGCTCCATGTCGGGCTGGCGGCGGGTGGTGGCGGGACGGCGTGGGTCGGTCAGCGACGCGCTCGGCGTCCGCGACGGGCCGGACTATAGCCCCGCCCCACAGGGCGCGCAACGCGGCCCGCCGGCACGCCCGGGGGGCCGAGGCGAGTGGCTCTGCTCGCTGTCGCGGGCGGCGCGCGGACTTCAAGCCCCGGCGACTGCGTCCTGGGGCGTCGCGTACGAACGCGTCGCGACCGTCGCGTCGATCTTGCCGAGCAGATTGCACAGCACGCTGCCGGGCCCCGGCTCGCAGAATTCGCGCGCTCCCAGCTCGATGGCGCGGCGCATGCTGCGCTCCCACAGCACGCTGGCACAGACCTGATCGGCGAGTTGCGCGCGGATCTGCTGCGGTTCGCGTGCCAGGTCCCCGGTCACATTGGTCAGGAAATCGATGCGCGGCGCGCGGATCTCGACCGAGCGCAGCGCGGCCTCGAGTCGGCGCGCGGCCGGGCGCATGCATTCGGAGTGGAAGCCGCCGGCGACGACCAGCCGGCGCGTGCGGCGGATCCCATGGTCCTTGGCCAGGCCCTCGGCGGCGGTGATCGCGGCGAGCTCCCCGGACAGGACGACCTGCCCGGGCGCGTTGAGGTTGGCGACCTGGCAGATGCCCTGTGCCGCCGCGGCGCCGGCCAGCGCGCGCGCCTGCTCCTCAGTGGCCCCCATCAGCGAGAGCATCGTGCTCGGGATCTGCTCGCTGGCCGCCTGCATCGCCTCGCCGCGCAGGCGCACGAGCCGCAGACCGTCTTCGAAGGACAGGCTGCCCGCGAACCACAGCGCCGTGTATTCGCCCAGCGAGAGTCCCGCGGTCAGCTCGATCGCATCGCGCTTCCAGCCGCGCTCTTCCAGCGCGCGCACGATCGCGACCGAGGTCGTGAAGATGCCGGGCTGCGCGATGTCGGTGCGATTGACCTCCTCGCCTTCGCGCCAGCACGCGGCGGAGAGCCCGAAACCGAGCACGCGGTCGGCCAATTCGAAGGTCGCGCGCGCCGCGCTCGAAGCCTCGCACCAGTCCTTGCCCATGCCGACGTGCTGTGCGCCTTGACCGGGAAACAACAGTGCGACGCGCATGCAGGGAGGACTCCTGTCGAATGGGAAGCTTCGAATGAGAGCAGCGGAACGAACGAACGGGGAAACGCGCGGGCGCGGCGCCCCGCGCCTCACCAGCGGATCAGCGTGCCCCCCCAGGTCAGGCCTGCGCCGAACGCCACCATCACGCACAACTTGCCCTTGTCCAGGCGCCCGGCGCGCAGCGCTTCGTCGAGCGCGATCGGCACCGTGGCGGCCGAGGTATTGGCGTAGTCCTGGATGTTGACGACGACTTTCGAGTCGTCCATGCCCAGCCGTTCGAGCGCCGCGTCGATGATGCGGCGATTGACCTGGTGCGGCACGATCAGGCCGAGTTCCGACGGATCGTAGCCCTTGGTCAGGTCGGCGATCAGGTCGCTCATGTAGGTGACCGCGAAGCGGTACACCTCGCGCCCTTTGAGCCGGATGAAGTGCTCGCCTTGCTCGACCGACTCCTGCGTCGGCGGCAGGCGCGAGCCGCCGCCGCGCATGTGGATGAAGTCGTAGCCGGAGCCGTCGGCGCCCATGCGGGTGTCGAGGATCTCACCCTTGCCGCATTCGTCGTACGGTGCGAGCACGGCGGCACCGGCGCCGTCGCCGAACAGGATGCACGAGCTGCGGTCCTTGAGGTCGATGAAGCGCGACAGCGTCTCGGCGCCGATCACCAGCACGCGCTTGGCTCGTCCCGCGGCCACGAAGGCCTCGCCGGTGTTCAGCGCGGTGATGAAACCCGTGCAGGCGGCGTTGCAATCGAAGGCGGCCGCGCGCTTGGCGCCGAGGCGATCCTGCACCAGGCAGGCGGTCGAGGGCAGCAGGAAGTCGGGGGTCAGCGTGCCGAGCACGATCAGGTCGAGGTCCTCGGCCTTCATGCCGGCGTTCTCGAGCGCGCGCTGGGCCGCGATCAGCGACAGGTCGGAGGTCGCCTGTCCGGGCGCGGCGAAGCGCCGCTCCCGGATGCCGGTGCGCTGCACGATCCACTCGTCGGAGGTGTCGAGAAACTTCTCGAACTCCGAATTCGGCACCACACGCTCGGGTACGTAGGAGCCAGTGCCGGCGATGCCGACGCGAACGCGGTGGGCCATGCGGTAGGAGTCGCTGGTGGCGCGAAGGCTCGTCGCGAGATGCGCCGAGCGGGTCGGATTCTAGCTTCGGGACGCGCGAATGAAAGCGCAAGCGCCCTCGCCGTGCGCACCCCGGCCGCGGCCGCAGCTCTTCCGCCGGCGCTGCGTGCCCGGCGGACTCAGGGCGCCGCCGGGGTCGCGGGAGCGGCGGCCAGCGTGCGTTGGATCGCGGCGTTGACGCCCTTGTCGAGGGCTTGGGCCCCCTGCCAGAGCGCGTTGGCGACCGCCGTCGCATCCGATCGTCCGTGTCCGATGATCATCACGCCCTTCAAGCCGAGCAGCAGCGCGCCGCCGTACTGCGCGTAGTCGACCTTCGACTTGAGGTGCGTGAGCGCTTCGCCGGCCCACTGGGCCTGGTGCGACTTGAGCTCGCGCATCACCATGCCCAGCAGGAAGCCGCCCATCTCCTCCATCAGCTTGAGGGCCACGTTGCCGGTGAAGCCGTCGGTGACGATCACGTCGGCGCGGTCGCGGAACACATCGCAACCCTCGACGTTGCCAACGAAGCCCGGGCAGGACTGCTTGAGCAGGGTCCAGGCTTCCTTGCACAGGTCCGTGCCCTTGCCTTCTTCTTCGCCGACGTTCAGCAGTCCGACGCGCGGCTGTGCGGTGCCGAGGCAGGCGTTCGAGTAGGCCTGGCCCATCAAGCCGTAGGCCAGCAGGTCCTGCGGCTTGGGCGCGATGTTGGCGCCCATGTCGATCAGCGTGAGCGGCTTGCCCGACAGCGCGATCGTCACCGCGATGCCGGGCCGGCGGACTCCGTCGAGCGTGCCGAGCCCGAGCGTGGCCGCGCCGACGCAGGCTCCGGTATTGCCCATCGACAGCGCCGCGGCGGCGGCTCCCTTGCGCACCGCGCCGATCGAGACGGAGATCGAGTTGTCGGGCTTGGCGCGCAGCGCGGCGGCCGGCGACTCCCCCATCTCGATCACCTGGGTCGCGTTCTGGATCGCGAAGCCGGGATTTCCGCCGTGCTCCCGCAGCCACGCGTCGATGCGGTCCTGCGGACCGACCAACAGGATGCGCGAGGCGTCGACGCGACGCGGGCCCGGCCGGGTTGCAAGCAGCGCGCCTTCGAGAATCGCTTGCGGGGCGGCATCGCCGCCCATGACGTCCAGAGCGATGCGCAGATTCGACATGATCGGAGGATCGGTGACTTGCGCTGCGCGAGCGCGGCACGCAGGCCTGGGCCTGACCTGCCGCGGCGGCGCGGCGCTGCTAGAACTCTTCCTTGCCCAGGATGTCGGTGCCCTTCTTGTCGCCGCCCTTGGCGAAGCCGTAGTAGCCGCAGTTGTCGCACACGCGGTGCGGGCGGACCGGCGATCCACAGCGCGCGCAGTTGTTGAGCTGCGTGGGCTTCAGGGCGAGGTGGGAGCGGCGCTCCCCTTGACGGGCACGACTGGTACGACGCTTGGGATTGGCCATGGCGGAACGGGGCGGAGCTGGCGCGGCAGCGCATCTCCACGGCGCCACGCCAGCGATTCAGGGCGCAGGAGGATAGCGGTGGCGAGGGCGCCGGTCAAACCTGCGCGGCGCGGTCCGGCGGCTCAGCTCAGCAGCTCCGACAAGCGCTGCGCGACAGCCTCGACGGCTGCCGGCACGGCTTCGGGCTGCAGGCCCTGGCCCTGTGCCATTTCGGGACGGCCGCCGCCGCCGCCGCCGAGCTTGGATGCCGCGAGTTGCGCGAGCACACCCGCCTTGGCGCCCTTGGCGAGCGCCGCGCCCTCGCACAGGATCACGAAGGGCACGCGGCCCTCTTCGCGGCCGAAGAGCGCCAGCGCCAGGTCCTTCGACATGCCCTTGGCGGCGCCGGCGAGCTCGCGCACCGCCGCGCCGTCGGCATCGGGCAGGTCGAGCACGCCGAATTGCACGCCGCCGCGTTCGGAGAGCGCGGCGCGCAGCTTGGCGAGCAGCGTGGCCTGGTCGGCCTTCGCGCCGGCGGCGCCCTTCTTGCGCGCTTCCTTGAGCTGTTCCTGCAGCTGCCCGATGCGTTCCTCGAGCTTCTCGGCCGGGGCCTGCAGCGCGCGCGCCGCGGACTCGAGCCACTGCTTGCGCTTCTGGATCAGCGCATGGGCCTCGAGGCCGGTGACGGCTTCGATGCGCCGCACCCCGGCCTGCACCGCGCGTTCTTGCGTGATCACGAACGGACCGATGTCGCCGGAAGCGCGCACGTGCGTGCCGCCGCACAGTTCGATCGAGTCGCCGCAGGCGACGACGCGCACCTGTGCGTCGTACTTCTCGCCGAAGAGCGCCATCACGCCGCGCGCCTTGGCCGCCTCGAGGTCCTCGATCGTCGTCAGCAGCGCGGCGTTCGCGATCACGGCGCGCATGACGCGGCGCTCGATCTCCTCGAGCTGCTCGTTCGTCACGGCCTTGGGGTGGCTGAAGTCGAAGCGCAGCCGGTCGGGACCGACGTAGCTGCCCTGCTGCGTGACGTGCGCGCCGAGCACGTCGCGCAGCGCCTTGTGCAGGAAGTGCGTCGCCGTGTGGTTCTTGCGCGTTGCGTCGCGCTTGGCGGTGTCGACTTCCGCCATGACATCCTGCGCCGGCGCGGCGTGCGGGCCGAAATGCACGACCAGCGCGCCGATGCGGCGCGTGCTGGTCACCTCGAAGACCACCTGGCCCTGCACGCTGCGCAGCACGCCGACGTCCCCGACCTGCCCGCCGCCCTCGGCGTAGAACGGGCTCGCGTCGAGCACGACCCAGCTCTCGGAGTCGTCGAGCATGCGCCCGCTGCGCAGGATCCGTGTCGCAAGGCGCGCCGCGCTCTCCCCGGTTTCGTGGTACGTCGAGCGCGTCGGCGGCAACCCGGCCAGCTGTTCCGCGGACAGGAGCTGCTTGAACTTGCCTTCAGAACGGCTCGCGTCCTGGTGCGCCTTCTCGGCGGCCGCGAAGGCGGCGGCATCGAGTTCGAGTCCCTTCTCGCGCGCCATCAGCTCGATCAGGTCCTGCGGGAACCCGTAGGTCGCGTAGAGGTCGAAGGCCTCGGCGCCGGGCAGCGTCCGCGACTTCGCCTTGGCGACCTTGTTCTCGAGTTCTCCGAAGCGCAGCAAGCCGCGGCCCAGCGTGCGGCCGAAGGACAGCTCCTCCTCGCGCACCAGCAGCGCCACGTGCTCGACGCGCGTGCGCACCTCGGGGAACGCATCCCCGAGGATCGCCGCGACGCTCGGCACGAGCTCGCACAGGAACGGATCCTCCAGGCCGAGTTCCTGGCGCCCGTAGCGCGCCGCGCGGCGGATCAGCCGGCGCAGCACGTACCCGCGGCCCGTGTTGGAAGGCAGCGCGCCGTCGGCGAAGGCGATGCTCACCGCGCGCGCATGGTCGGCGATCACGCGGAAGGCGACGTCGGCACGGCCTTCGCCGCCGCCATAGCGCCTGCCGCTCCTCGACTCGGTGGCGCGGAACAACGGCTCGAACAAGTCGGTGTCGTAGTTCGAGGCCTTGCCGTTGAGCACGCGCGCGATGCGCTCCAGGCCCATGCCGGTGTCGACGTGCTGGCTGGGCAGCACGACCAGCTTGCCGTCGTCCTGCCGGTTGAACTCCATGAACACGTTGTTCCACAGTTCGAGGAAGCGCGCGTTCGGGCCGTTGACGCCCTTTACCGCGTCGAAGCCGTCTGCGGGATCGGTGCCGGGCCCGCCGGTGTCGAAGTGGATCTCGGTGCAGGGGCCGCACGGACCGGTGTCCCCCATCTCCCAGAAATTGGCCTTGCGTCCGAAGCGCAGGATGCGGCGCGGATCGACGTCGGTCAGCTCGCGCCAGATCCGCGCGGCCTCTTCGTCGGCGGGCAAGCCGTCCTTCTCGTCGCCGCCGAAGACGGTCACCCACAGGCGGTCCTTCGGCAGGCCGTACACCTCGGTCAAGAGTTGCCAGGACCACGCGATCGCATCGCGCTTGAAATAGTCCCCGAAGCTCCAGTTGCCGAGCATCTCGAAGAAGGTGTGGTGGTAGTGGTCGACGCCCACCTCCTCGAGGTCGTTGTGCTTGCCGGAGACGCGGATGCACTTTTGCGAATTGACCGCGCGCTTGTACGGCCGCTTCCCGGTGCCGAGGAAGACGTCCTTGAACTGATTCATCCCGGCGTTCGTGAACAGCAGCGTCGGATCGTCCTGCGGGAAGACCGGGCTCGACGGCACGAACGTGTGGCCGCGCTGCTCGAAGAACTGCACGAACTGCGCGCGCACGGCGGCGGCCGGCACGCGCAGCGATGGGGTAGGTTGGGTCGCGGGACTCATGCGGAATCCGATTTCGGGGCCGCAAGCCTACGGTACCGGGTACCGCTCGCGGTACCCGGTACTGCGCGTCTCCGCGGAGGAGGCGGATCAGCGCGCCGGCGCGGCCGGGCGCAGTTCCGTGCCGGGTCGGGGCGCCGGTCGGGCCGCCGCGGCAGGCGGGTTGGCCGGACCCTTCGCGCCTGCATTCGCTCCGGCAGTCGACCCTGCAGTCG
>VGZE01000093.1 GCA_016872755.1 Planctomycetota bacterium | reverse complement strand
CGCGTGGCTCGACACGCGGCTCGCGCTGCCGGAGGTCGGGCGCTGGACGCGTGTGGAAATCGAGCGCGGCACGCGACGCCTCGAGCTCGTGCGCGAGCAGGCCGGCGCTTGGAGCGCGGCGGGCGCGCCCGTTCCCGCTCCGGCCGTGGAGCGGCTGGGCGAGCTCGCCGGGGCGCTCTATTTCGCCGACGTGCTCGCTACGGCGCCGGCGCCGGAGCACGGCTTCGCCGCTCCGCGCGCGCGACTGCGCCTGCACGCCGACGCGCCCGCGCCGGTCGAGCTCGTGCTCGGCAGCGGCGCGCTGCGCACGAACCTGTGGGCGCAGCCGTTCGTGCTGGCGCTCGCACCCGAGACCGACGCCTTGCTCGTCGCGGTGCTCGATGGGCTGCTCGAGAGCGCCGGAGGTGCGCCATCGCAGCGCTGAGCGAGACCGCTTCGACGCGCCGCGCGCCGTGGCTGTGGCCGGCGCTGCTCCTGTTCGTCGCGCCGTTCCTGCTGCGCTTCGCCCCGCTCGGGCATGGCATGCCGCGCAACTACGTGCCGGACACGCACATCGTGCGCGGCGCGCTGGGCATGGCCAAGGACAAGACGCTGGTGCCGCCCGCGAGCGCGTACACGAGCTACCCGTACTTGCTGCCGTATGCGCTGCTTCCGATCTACGCCGCCGAGTACGCCGGCGGGCGCGCGAGCGGGGCCTGGGGCGGCAGCGGCGAGTTCCGCATGCGCGTGATCGAGGAGCCCTGGATCGTGCAACTGCCCGCGCGCCTGTTGGTCGCGCTGCTGGGCGCGCTGACGCCGTGGCTGATCTGGCGCGCGGCGCTGGCCGCGGCGCTCTCCACGCGCGCAGCGCTGGCGGCGTCCTGGCTGGTCGCGACCAGTCTGCTGCACGTGCAGTTCTCGACGCACGAGCGGCCTTGGACGCCGCTGGTCTTCTTCCTCGCGCTCGCGCTCTGGCCCGCCGCGCTGTACGCGAGCAGCGGGCGCGTGAAGCACCTGTTGCTGACCGGCCTGTGCGCGGCGCTGGGGTTCTCCTGCCACCAGGCCGGCGCGCCGTTCCTCGGTTTGGCCGGCCTGGCCTGGCTGTGCGGCCCGCTCGGTTGGCGCGGCGGCGAACTCGCGCGCCGCTTGCGCGACGGACTGGCCTGCGTCGCGCTGTTCGCCGGTCTCAGCCTGCTCGTCGGCTACCCGTTCTACCTCGTGCACGGGCAATCGAAGCTCGAGACGATCTCGGGCGCCGAGCTGCTGACGCAGCAGAACGCGGCGGACTCCGAATCCTTCGGCCCGATCCTGCGCATCGGCGGCCAGGCGCTCGAGCTCAAGTTCCGGCCGGCCTCCTTCGCGCGGCTGTCGCACGCACTGATCGGCTACGACCCGCTGCTCGTCGCGCTCGGACTGCTCGGACTGTGGAGCGCGCTGCGCCGGCCGGCGCTGCGCGCAGCGGCGCTGTTCGGGCTGGGTTGGGCTGCGTTCTTCATGACGCACCGCAACGACCACGTGCGCTACCTGTTGCCGCTGGTCGTGCTGCTGGCGCTGCCGGGCGGGCTGGCCTTCGACGCGCTGTGGGAACGCTGTGCCAAAACACGCCCGCTCCGCCTCGTGCTGCTGGGCGCCCTCGCCTTCCCGCTGCTCCAGGCGCTGCGGCTGGACTGGGTGTTGTTGCAAGACGACACGCGCGCGCTCGCCGAGCGCGAGCTCGCGCGCACCAGCGGCCTGGATCTCGTGGCCTTCGACCGCTACGGGCCGCAGGTCGAGCTCGACCAGGCTGCCCTCGAGCGCGTCGCGAGCTGGCCCGACTTCTCCACGCGCGAAGAGCAGCGTCTGGAACTCCTGCGCGCGGGCGCTCCGCTGAGCAGCGGCCTGCCGGTGCTGCAGCTGGAGAAGGCCTGGTGGTGGGACGAGCGGCGCGGCACGCTGCGCCCCAAGCAGCCGATCGTGCACGACGGCGAGGACCTCGGCGCGTTCCTGCGGCGGTACGGCGTGTCGCACGTACTGCTCGTGTCGAAGCGACCGCAGCACGTGCGCGACAACCCGCTCCTGCCGCTGGTCGAGGGCGCGGCGCCGCTGTGGACCATCGATCCGGCCGTGCCCGGCTTCCATCCGGAGGAGGCGACGCTGCCGACCGAGATGCAGTTCCCGCTGACCCAGATCTGGCAGGTCGAACGGCCGGGGCCCGGGCTGCGCTTGTACGAGCTGCCGCGGCGTGACTAGCCGGCGGAGACGGGCTTCTCGTACATCGCGTAGTGCCGGTCGCTCATGCCGAGCTGCTCGTACACGCGCTGCGCGCGCTGATTGCCGCGCTCCACGTACAGCCGCAGGTACGGCACGCCGTGCGCGCGCGCCTCGTCCTCGACGTGCTGGTACAGCGCGCGGAACACACCGTGGCCGCGCACGGGCGGCAGCACGTACACGCTGTGGATCCACCACACTTCGCGCGCGCGCCAGTCGCTCCACTCCGACAGAACGAGCGCGCAGCCAACGCGCTCGGCGCCGCGCTCGGCCGCGACGTAGAAGCCCAGGCGCGGCTCGTCGAAGACGTGCTCGACGCCGCGCAGCGCGACCTCGGGCTCCAGCGCCAGCGCCTCGGTCTCGTGCGCCATCGCGAGCTGACAGTCGCGGATCCAGCGCGCGTCGTCGCGGCCGGCTCGGCGGATGCGGAGAGGTTCGCTCATCCGCTCAGGATCGCCGATCCCTCGCGGCGGCTCAACGCGCGGCTCGCAGAACGCGGACCTGCGCCGGCTGCTCGCCCTGCGCGGGCACGGCCAGGTACAGGCGTCCGCTGGCGGCGTCGTAGCACGAGGCGCGCGCGCCGTCCGCGGTTTCGAGACGCTCGCCGACCTGCCAGCCGGCGCCCTCGGCGCGGTAACTCCACAGCGAGCCGTCGCCGCAGGACGCGAAGATGCGGCCGCGCGGCGAATCCAGGTGCAGGTCGTCGGCGACGCCGCCGCACTCCAGCGTCGGCGCGCGCGCGTCGCGTTGCCCGTCGGCCGCCGCGTAGGCCAGCAAGCGCTCGGGCTTGCGCGCGGCGACCAGCACGAGCTCGCGCAGCGGGTCGTAGACCAGCGGAAAGGTCGCCGATTCGCGCGGCGTCGCGCGCCAGCGCAAGGTCTGCGTCGCGAGATCGATGCAGGCCACCAGCCGCGCGTCGGGCGCGCTGACGAAGGCGCGCGCGCGGGCTTCGTCGAGCACCAGGTGCTCGGGGTGCCCGCCGAGCTCGACGCGCCAGCGCAACTTGCCGCTGTCGGCCTCGCAGGCTCCGAGCGCGCCGGAGTCGAAGGCCGCGTAGAGCAGCTCTTGGTCGGCGGACAACCACAGCCGTCCGGCTTCCTGCGCGTGCTGCAGCTTGCGCAAGACGCGACCCGTCGCGGTCTCCACCAGCCGCAGCTCGCCGGTGGCCGCGCTGGCGATCCAGACGCGGCCGCGGCCCTCGAGCGCCGCGACGCCGCGCGGCTCGAGCACGCCGAGCAGCGAGCGCACGTGCCGCAGCCCGTGCGTGTCGACGACCTCGACCGTGTCGTTGCCGATCGCCGCGACATAGAGCCGGTCGGCCTTGCGATCCAGCGCGAGCTGCGTCAACCAGCCGCGCACCGGCGGCAGCTCCGCCACGCCCTCCAGCGCGAGATCCTGGCCCCCGCGCTGCGCGCGCGAGAGCGACGCGAGCAGGCCCAGCAAGAACGGGCACAGCGCGAGCAGCCGCAACACGAGCAGCGCGCGCGCTCGCATCAGCCGCCGCCTCCGCGCTGGAACGCATAGAACAAGGCCAGCGCGCTGAACCCGTCGGCGAACTCGCCCGCGCGCAGCATGCGCTCGACCTCGGCGCGCGTACGCGTGTGCACCTCGATCTGCTCGGACGCCTCGTGCGCGGTGCCGCCGGGCAGCGGCCTGCAGTCGTACGCGACGAACGCGTGCGCGTAGTGCGCGCTGATCCCGTTGATCGGGTAGAACCCCGGCAGGCGCTCGAGCCGGTGCGTCGAGTGGCCGACCTCCTCGGCGAGCTCACGGTGCGCGGCGGCCTCGGGCGCTTCGCCGGCGTGGATGCGACCCGCTGGCACTTCCCAGTGCGTGAGGCCGTGCACGTAGCGGTACTGCCACAGCAAGAGCACGTCGCCCGAGGCGAGCAGCGGCACGACCACGATCGCGTCGTCGACCTCGAAGACGTGGTAATCCTGCTCGGTGCCGCACGGCAGACGGATCATGTCCCGGCGCAGCCCGCACCAGCGCGAGTGGTAGAGCTGCGTGCTGGAGAGGCGCTCGAACGGTGCGTAGGGGCGGGGTGCGGAAGACACGTTCACTAGCCTAGCCTGCGCGGAACACGCAGCGCGGATCGGGTGCCTCGCCGCGCAGCACGCGCGCGACGTTCTCGGCCGTCGAGACGCACAGCGCGCGGTAGGTCGCCGAGGTCAGGGACGCGACGTGCGGCGTGAGCAGCACGCGCTCGCTCGCGAGCAGCGGATCGTCCGGCTCCGGAGGCTCCACGTCGAGCACGTCGGCGGCGAAACCGCCGAGCGCGCCGGAGGCGAGCGCCGCGCGCAGCGCCGGCATGTCGATCAGCGCGCCGCGCGCGGTGTTCACGAGCAGCGCGCCGGGTTTCATGCACGCGAGCTCGGCCGCGCCGAGCATGTGGCGTGTCCCCGGTGTCAGCGGCACGTGCAGCGTCACGAGGTCGGATGCGGCGAGCAGTTGCCGGAGCGGCAGACGTCCGGGCGCACTCGCGTCGCGGCCGTCCGGGTGCGCGGCCACGAGCACGCGCATCCCGAAGGCGCGCGCGAGCTCGTCGACGCGTCGTCCGACCGCCCCGTGGCCGACGATTCCGAGCGTGCGGCCATGGAGCTCGTCGCCGCGATAGCCGGCGCGCTCCTCCCAGCGGCCGGCGCTGACCGCGCGCGCCGAGCGCGTGACGCCGCGCGCGAGGTCGAGCAGGAGCGCGAGCGTGTGCTCGGCGACCGTGTTCGTGTTCGCACCCGGCGCGTACACGACCGCGATGCCGCGCCGCGCGGCGGCGGCGGTGTCGAGGTTGTCGAGACCGGCGCCGGCGCGCGCGATCACCGCGAGTTGCGGACAGCGCGCGAGCAGCGGCTCGTCGATCCGTCCGCGGCCGCGCGTCAGGATCGCGCGCACTTGCGCGAGCTCGGCGGGGGGGCGATTCGGCTCGGGGGCGCGCAGCAGCGGCGCCGCGCTCGCGAGCAGCGCCTCGGCGTCGGGGTGCAGGCTCTCGAGTAGCAGGATCATCGCGTGCTCAGCGCGTCTCGTGGCGGCCGACGTCGGCGCCGGGCGCCATCCGATACACGCCCGGCTCGGGCTCGACGAGCGCGTCGCCGAACAGCGCCGGCTCGATCGCCGCGCCGGCCGCGCTCGCGATCTCGATCAGGTTGCCGTGCGGGTCGCGCACGAACATCTGCATCTTGCCGCTGGGCAGCGCGCGCACGCGGCCCCACGGCCGGATGTCGATCGCGCCGGCCGCCTTCGCGCGCCGGAACAAGCCCATGAAATCGCGCACCTCGATGCAGAAGTGCGCGCGGAACGGGCGCGCGTCGCGGATCACGTTCATGTGGATCTGCTGCGCCGCGTTGATGCGGAAGAATTGCGACTCGAAGCCCTGGTCGGGCGTCGGGTCGAGTGCCAGGCCGAGCACATCGCGGTAGAACGCGACGGCGGCCGCGAGGTCATCGACGTTGACGTTGACGTGCTGGATGTGGGCGTCGGCGGACATCACGGCGACTACTCCTGCGTGTGACGTGCGACGTAGTCGGGGTCGGGCTCGACGCCCCAGCCGGGGCCCGCGGGCGGAAGCAGCGCGCCGTCGTGCAGCGCGAGGTCGATCGCGGCGAGTTCGCGCAACAGCGGCGCGCCGCCCATCGGCACCTCGACGTACGTGCCGGCGGGGCTCGCCAGCGCCAGCGTGCGCGCGGCCTGGAACGAGATCACCGAGCCCCAGCAGTGCGGCACCAGCTCGAGGCGGCTCGCCCAGGCCAGCGCGGCGATGCGCAGCCCCTCGCTGAACCCGCCGGCGATCGCGAGGTCGGGCTGCAGCACGTCGAGCGCGCGTCGCTCGACGAGCTCGGCGAAGTCGAAGCACGAGGTCTCGCTCTCGCCGGCCGCGATCGGCAGCGTGGCCGTGCGCCGCAGCTCGGCGAGGCCGGCGCGGTCATCGGAGCACACCGGTTCCTCGACGAAGCGGAGCTCGTGCTCGGCCGCCGCGGCGCAGAAGCGCCGCGCCTCGGCGACGCCCATGGTCCCGTGCGCATCGACCATCAGTGCGATCCCGGGCCCGAGCGCGGCGCGCGCGGCGCGCACGCGCGCGAGGCTCGTGCGCGTGCCGCCGTCCATCGCGCCGATGCGCATCTTGACCGCGCGGAAACCCTGCTCGACGTAGCGCACGAGCTCGGCCCCGATCTCGCGCTCGTCGCGCCAGCCGCCGCTCGCATAGGCCGGAATCGACGGCCGGCAGGCGCCGCCGACGAGCTCGAGCACCGAGCAGCCGCGCGCCTTGCCGGCGAGGTCCCACAGCGCGAGATCGACTGCCGCGATCGCCGCCTGGTGCACGCCGCGTCGTCCGAGGATCGGCATCGCGCGGCCGGAGCGCAGCGCGAGCGGCGCGCGCGTGCCGTTGAGCATGCTCTGACCGAGCGCGGAGATCCGACTCGCGTCCTGGCCCACGAGCAGCGGGGCGAGCTCGTTGCGCACGATCGCGACCAGCGCCGCGCCGTCGCCGCTGCTGCCGACGGCGGGCTTGGCCTCGCCGTAGCCGGCGAGCCCCTCGTCGGTGCGCACGGTCACCAGCACCGCGTCGAACGCGGTGATGTGGCCGAAGTCGGAGCGGTGCTGCTTCTCCATCGGAAGCGGTGCGCGCAGCCAACTCGCTTCGACGGAACGGATCTTCATCAGCGGATCAGCGGCAGCAGAGTCTTCGACGCGGTCTCGTAGAGCATCGTGTAGAACTCCTCCGACAGCAGACTCGAGCCGTGGTCCTGGATGAACTTGAGCTGCTCGGGCGAGATGTCGACGGGGTTCTTCTCGACCTGGTTCGTCCACGGCGAGACCGGCGTGCGATCGATGGGCGCAACGGCCTCCATCGTCAGCGCGCCCTTGTAGTTGCACTCCTTCAGCGTCGCGACGAAGCGCTTCCAGTCGATCGCTCCCATGCCCGGCGCGAGCCGGTTGTTCTCGGCGACGTGCACGTCGTTCAGACGCGGTGCCGCGAGGCGGATCGCCGCGAACATGTCCCGCTCCTCGATGCACATGTGGAACGCGTCGAGGCACACGCCGCACTTGGGCCCCACGGCCTGCGCGAGCGCGAGCGCCTGGTCGGCGCGGTTCAGGAAGTACGTCTCGAAGCGATTGAGCGGCTCGAGCGCCATGCGAACGCCGGCCCGCTCCGCGTGCGCGTAGACCTCCTGCAGTCCGGCGACGACCCAGGCCCATTCCTCCTCCGGCGTCCCGTCGGGCACGACCTTGCCGACGGTCGCGGGGACGATCGTGATCTCCTCGCCGGAGAGTTCCTCGACCATGTCGACGACCGACTTCATGTAGCCGACCGTGGCCGCGCGCTGACGCGGATCCTTGGCGGCGAGGTTGCGCTCGCCCAGCGTCAGGGTGACGGCGCCCCAGCAGCGGATCCCGTACTGCTTCAAGAGCGGCCGGCACTCCTTCGGCGGGTACTGCTTCGGTTCGCCGCTGATCTCGATGCTCTCGAAGCCGAGGCGCTTGATGCGCTTCAGCGTGATCTCGAGCGGTTCGGCGCGCATCCAGTTGTGAGTGGAGAGGTGCATGGGGGGGGCTGCGGTGGTGGGAGCGTGGATCGCGTTAGGCGCCGTGCGGCCACAGCTCGCGCCAGTCGACGCGCGGCTTGCGCGGCGCGCCGGCCAGCGTGCGCGCCAGCGATCCGGAGATGCGGACCTCCTCGAGCGCGGTCTCGGCCAGCGCCTTGCCGCAGGCCTCGACGATCGACTGCGCGTCGATGTGCTGGTAGGCGAAGACCTGGTCCGGCCGTCCGCACTTGCTGAACTTGCGCACGGCCAGCGTGAGCTGCTTGACGCCGACGATCGAGCCGATGTTGTCGAGCAGCCCGGCCTCGCCGTCGCACACGGCGACGATCGGCACGCGCCGCCCGGCCAGCGCGACCAGGTCTACCGCCGAGCGCACGTCGATCGAGCGCGCCGGACCGGCCGCGCTCGGCGTCAGGTGCAGGTCGCCGTCGATGGCGAGGTGCTCGCGCAGGTGGCGGTACTGATCGGCCTCGCCCAGGATGCCGAGCAGCAGCTCGGGCGAGGCGACCGCGATCACGTTCGCGAAGAGGCCCATCTCGAGCAGCACCTTGGAGGCCTCCAGCGCCTCGGGCACCAGCGCGCCCATCGCGAACACGTGCACGACGTTGTCGCCGGGCTCGTAGCCGGCATAGCCGCGCCAGTCGACGGCGTAATAGGCGCCGGCCAGGCAGTCGCGGCGCAGCCGCGCGTAAAGTTCGGCGTCGGGCAGCGGCTGGAGCGTCGCCTCGTCGACGACCTGCGTCTCGCCGTCGGCCAGCGCGTCCCAATCGGCGCCGGCGCCGGCCGGCTTCAGCAGCGCGCCGGGCGGCAGCGCGCTCTTCGAGGCGGCTTGCCGGCGCACGTGGTCGAGCAGCAGCGACTGCTGGATCGCCTTGGTCACCGCCCGGATCAGCACGCCGCGGCGGCCCTCGTTCTCGTCGAGCATGTGGCGGCGAATCGCGTCGGAGAAGATCCAGTCCATCTCGATCGCGAAGGTCGGCTCCCACGTGATCAGGTTGGGGATCTGCAGGTCGCTCTTCCACGAGTGCTGCGCGCCCTCCGACGAGAGCGTCACGCCCGACGGCGTGCCGATGATCACGAACTCGGCACCCCAGTAGAGGTTGTAGTAGAGCTGGTCGAGCGCGCGCTTGATGAAGAAGTCGTAGACCGTCATCACCGGGAAGAACGGCTGCCCGGTGTAGTGCGCGAGCTTGCCGAAGGAGCCGACCGCGCTCATGCAGTTGGCCTCGGCGATCTCGAAGCGGATGTGGCGCGTCCAGGCCGCGTCGGTGGTCTGCAACTCCGGATGGCGCGCGTCGAATTCCTCGTTCGGCTCCTCGGAGGCGGGGCCGTAGACACGCTGGTCCATGGCCGGGGCGATGTTGGTGCTGGTGCCGACGTCGGGCGAGAGCGTCAGCACGAACTCGGCCGCCGCGCGCCAGCGCTGTTCGTCCGCCGACAGCGGTCGCTCCTGCTTGTCGCCCACGGCCGGACCGCCCGAACCGAAGGTGCTGATGCGCACGAGCTTGGCCGCGAGCTGGCCCCACATCCACTGCGTGTGCGCGGTCGGGTACAGCGACAGGTCGATGCCCAGGGTCTCGGGCAGGCCGCCGACCCCGTCCAGGCGCTGGCGCGCCTTGGCGCGATTGCTCGCGCGCAGCTCGAGGTGCTCCGCGATGCCGGCGCGGAATCGCGCGCCGCGCTGCGCGAGGTAGGCGCCCTCGGCCGAATCGTGCGGGAAGTGCGTGAACGGATCCTCCCAGGAGATGCCGCGCGCGGAGAGGATCGCGCGCACCTCGGCCTCGCTCGGCAGCGTCGAGTGGTTGGCCGGATCGGCGAAGCACTTCAGGCCCCAGCCCTTGATCGTGTGCACGACCAGCAGGTACGGCGTGTCCGGATGCTGCTTCGACGCGCGCAGCGCCTCGACGAGCGCGCCCATGTCGTGGCCGCCCAGGTCGGTCAGCGCGCGCATCAGCTCGGCATCGTCGAGCGAATCGAGGATGCGGCGCGCCTTGGCGTGGAACTTCAACGCGTGCTTGCGCACGTGCTTGACGTCGCGCCTGAACAGCATCAGTTGCAGCGCGTAGTCGGACAGCTCGCTCTCCAGCAGCACGCGCAGCTCCTCGCCGCCCGGGCGCGCGAACAGCTCCTCGCGGAAGCGGCCGTGCCGGACCTGGATCACCTTCCAGCCGTTGGCCGTCGCGGTGCGCTCGATGCGGTCGCAGTCGCGGCTGCGCAGCGCGCGCTCGTTGGGGATGCGCGTGCCGTCGAGGTTCTGGCGGTTGTAGTCGACGATCCAGGTCACGTTGCCGAGCTGGCGCTCGGCCACGTCCGGGATGGCCTCGAACAGCGAGCCCTCGCGGAACTCGCTGTCGCCGATCAGCGACCAGTAGTGTGCCTTGGGCGGCACGTAGTACTTGTGGTCGCGCGCGTAGCGGTGCGCCAGCGCCAAGTACACCGAGACCACCGGCGGGATGCCGACCGAGCCCGTCGGCAGCATGTGGAAGGAGTCGGGGTCGCTGCGCGCGTGGTAGCTCTGCAGCACCGGCTCGCTGAGCGGCTCGGGGAACTTGCGCAGCCGGCTCATCACGCGCTTGGCCTCCTCGTCGGACAGCCATTCGAGGTTGGCCGGCGTGCTCGGCATGCCGGGCAGGTCGGGGCGGCGGAACAACCGCAACAGGTGGTGGTAGGCGTGGTCGACCGGCGAGGCGTGCGGCTTGCAGCACACGTAGTCCTGCACGTCGCGCACGGCCAGGTGCAGCGCGCCGAGGATGTGCAGCGAGCTCGCGCAGGCCGCGGGGTGGCCGCCGACCTTCGGGTCGCCCGCGCGCTTGTCCTTGCGGTTGTTGGCGAGCCAGATCTGCATCACCATCTGCGCGAAGGCGCGCTCGGCGATCGAGTGCAGCAGGGAAGTGTCGGTGCCCGTGGCGGTGGTCGTGCTCATGCGGAGGGCCGTGGCCGGCCCCGGATTGTAGCCGACGCCTCCCACAGACGCGCATGCGCGCGGACCATCGCATCGAACGCGAATTCGCGCTCGGCGCGCGCGCGGTTGAGCCGACCGAGGCGCGCACGCAGCGCGGGATCGGCGAGCAGCGGCTCCAAGGCGCGCGCCAGCTCCACCTCGCCCGCCTCGCCCGCGGCCGCCGGCACGACCTGGGCGCGCTGTTCGCCGGGCAGCATGTCGCGCACGTCGCCGACATCGGTCGAGGCGCAGGCGAGCCCGCTCGCCATCGCCTCCAGCAGCGAGAGCGGCATCTGCTCGGTGTCCGACGACAGTGCGAAGGCATCGAAGGCGCGATACCACGGCGGCAGGTCCGCGCGGTGACCGGCGAAGACGACGCGCCCGGCCAGTTCGGGGCGCGCCGCGCGCGCCTCCAACGCGCCGCGCTCGGGGCCGTCGCCGAGCACGAGCAGCTTGACCGGCGACGGCAGTCGAGCCACCGCGCCGAGCAGGCGCAGCAGGTTCTTCTCCGCGCGCAGGTGCGCGACGGTGCCGATCACGAGATCGCGCTCGTCGAGGCCGAGCTCGGCGCGCAGCCCGAGATTGCGGTCGGGCGGCCCGTAGCGCTCGCTGCGGATCCCGTTGGCGATGTAGTGCACCCGTTCACGGGCCAGGCGCCAGCTCGCGAGCGCGATGCGCTCGAGCGTGCGCGAGGGCACGACGAGGTCCGCGCCGCGCAGCGCGAGCCGCCGCGTCCACACGCGGCGCGGCTTCTGGCCGTGCACCTCGTCGGGACGGAAGCCGTCCTCATGGTGGAGCAGCGGCAGGCCGAGCGAGCGCGCCGCCATGGCCGCCTCGATGGCACCCCAGTTGTAGGTGAGGACGAGGGTCGGGTGCTCGCGTCGCAGCAGCGCGCGCAGGGCGCGCAGCGAGGACAGCGTGCCCGCGCGCGGCGGCGGCGCGGGGAAGGCGGCCCCGCAGCCGGGCTCGAACAACTCGCGCGCGCTGGTATTGCCGTCCAGCGCGAGCACGGCGTGCTCATAGCTCCCGGCCGTCGCGGCCAGCAGGCGGATCAGGCGCACCTGCGCTCCTCCCGCGGCGAAGGTCGGGAAGCAGTGCAGGAGGCGCGGCGGGGCGGCGAGGCCGCTCATCGCGAGCATCGTGCCAGCCGCACCCGCCCGGATCCACGCCGGCGGCCCGGGTGCGAACGGCTTTCCCAGCCACCGCGCCGGATTCCGGGGCTCGACATCAAGCCGGGTCGGCTCCGCGGACGAAGTAGGAAGCCTCCTCCTTCCTTGGGTCCGATGTCGCTCCTCACGGACGGCATCGGACCCTTTTTTTCTTTGCACTGCACACGGCGCCGGGTCTTCCGTAGGCTGCTCTTGCGCCGGCGCGTTCGCGAGCCCTGCAAGGCCGAGTCCGCCGGCCCCGAAGGAAGGTCAATCATGCTCAGCGCCGTTGCTCTCCTGTTCGCGCTCTCCGCCAAGGCGGAGCTGCCGATTCCGACGTTCCAAGACCGCGGTCAACAGCCGCAGCCCGTCGCCCCTCCGCGGCCCGCGCCGCAGGCCGAGCGCCCGGCACCCGCGCCAGGGCGACCCGCCCCGCAGGG
>VGZE01000092.1 GCA_016872755.1 Planctomycetota bacterium | reverse complement strand
CCAGGTCCGGCCGGCCGGGCGCTCCTCGACCGCGCGCTCGCCGGCCTCGAGCTCGCGCGCGTGTGGGACGTGCACGTGCACGTGATCGGGCTCGGCGCCGGCGGCAGCGGTTGCTGGGTCAATCCACGCCTGCGGAAGTGGTGGAACCTGGTCGAGAACGCGCAGTTCGACGCGTATCGCTCCGGCGCAGGCATCCGCGACCTCGCGCGCGGCGATGCCGAGTACGTCGAACGCCTGGTCGAGCTGCAGCGGCTGGCCAACCCGTTGGGCAAGTCAGTCGCGCTGGCCTTCGACGCGCACGTGCGCGAGGACGGCAGCGAGGACCTCGAGCGCACGCCGTTCCGCGTTCCCGACGAGTACGTCGCGCGACTCGCCCGCGAGCACGCCGAGCTCGCGTTCTGCGCGTCGATCCATCCGTACCGCGCCGACGCGCTGGAGCGGCTCGAGCGAGCGGCGGCCGACGGCGCGGTGCTGGTCAAGTGGCTGCCGAACGCGCAGGGGATCGATCCTTCCTCGCAGCGCTGCGATGCGTTCTACCGGCGGCTGGTCGAGCTCGGAGTCCCGCTACTCACGCATACCGGCGTCGAGCACGCGGTCGACGCGGCCGAGCAGCAGGAGCTCGGCAATCCGCTGCGCCTGCGCCGCCCGCTCGATCAAGGCGTGCGCGTGATCGCCGCGCACTGCGCGTCGCTCGGGCGCTGTCGCGACGACGAGCGCGGCGGCGAGGCGCGCGCGATCGACCTGTTCCTGCGCCTGATGGGGGAGGCGCAGTACCGCGAGCGGCTGTACGGTGATCTGTCGGCGATCGTGCTCGTCAATCGCGAGCGCGACGTGCTCGGCGAGCTGCTCGGCGCGAGCGAGCTGCATCCGCGGCTCCTGTACGGCAGCGACTACCCGCTGGTCGCGATCGATCCGGTGGTCAGCACGTGGTGGTTGGAACGCCAGGGCTACGTCGACGAGGCCGATCGCGCCGGCCTCGAGGAGCTGTTCGACGCCAACCCGCTCCTGTTCGACCTCGTGCTGCGCCGCGTCGTGCGAGACGCGAGCGGCCGGCGTTTCGCCGACGCGTGCTTCCACACGCGGGACGTGCTGCGCGCAATTTGAGCGCGACGCGAGGGCCGGGCTACGTCGCGCGCTCCGCGCGCCAGATCAGGTGATCGAGCAATCGAGGCGTGAGCGCCGGGCAGTCGCTGCGCAGCTCCACGACGGCCTGCTCGAGCAGCGCCTGAGCCTCGTCGGCCGCCGGCTCTCGACCGAGGGCCCGAGCGAGGAAGCGACGCACCATCCGGTCGGGCTTCGTCAGGGTCTCGTCGCCGGCCAGCATGAGGAAGTAGCGCCACGACAGGCCGGAGGATTGTCCGGGGATTCGGTGCACGGACGCCTCGATGTCCGGGCGTTCGCCCAAGCCGGCGGCATCTTGCAAGTATTCGATGCGGCCGTGTTGCAGCACCTGCGCGAATCGAACTGCGGCATCCGCCTTCAGGATGCCGTTGCGCGGCGAGGTTCGCTGGCGATTCCCGAACAGATTCCGCGCGAGCTCCTCGGGATCTGCCGCGCCGATCCGCTCGAGGAATCGCGAGGTGGAGAGCTGGGTGTCGCGATCCGGCAGTACACCCTCTCCTGCTGCAAACCTCGCGACGCCTAGCCGATCGCAGACGCGGCCGATCACATTTTCGACGGCGGTGTAGCGTGTGTTGATCGAGAAGACGGCGTCGATCACGCAGAGCGGGAGGCTGGCATAGAAGTACTCGCGCCCCAGCCGCACATGAGGGCCGAGCTCGAGGCGGCGGCGGCACAGGTCCACGATCGCCGCGACGTCGGATTTCGCCTGCATCGGCACTACCGTAGCCGAAGCGATCGATACCGCCAGAAAAGCCGATTCGGAACTGGGCAGGCTCGAACGGCGCGGCTCGCGGCGCGCTGCGATGGCACACGCGGGATGTGCTGCGGACTACCTGAAACGAAGCGGGCCGCGGAGGAACTCCGCGGCCCGCCTGTCTCGTACGAACGCCGGCGTCGACTAGGGGTCGAATCCGCCGATCGACGTCACCCCGCTGTTCGTCGGGTCGAGGTACGGCTTGACCTTCGCCCAGGCGAGGTTGAGGCGGCCGTAGATGTCGTCGAACGGCGTCGCGCAGTACGAGCTGCCGCCGTAGAGCTGGCCGATGAACTGGCCGCTCGGGTTCATCAGCGGACTGCCCGACGAGCCGGGCTCCGTCACGCCCAGATCCCACTGCAGGATGCGCCAGTACTGGTAGTACAGGGTCGGTGCGTGGTTGTCGAAGCTGATCTTCTTCACGTCACCCGACGGGTGGTGGATGCAGACCGTGTTCGACGGCGCGGTCGTCGTGCGATTCCAGCCGAGCAGGTAGTGGTTGTAGGCCGCCGGAATCGTCGGCGTGACCTGCACGAGCCGGTAGTCGTACGTCTTGTTGCCGGCCTTCTGCGTCGTGCCCGACACCGTCTGGATCGGCGGGCTGCCGCTGTTGCAGCTCGGCCGCTCGTAGTTGAAGTAGATGATCGCGTTGTTCATGTTCCCGCAGTGGAACGCGGTCATCAGGTACTGCGTCTTCGTCGCCGACGTGTTGTTGATCATCGCGCCGGTGCACAACGCGCCGTTGCTGAGCAGGCGCACGACGGCACGCTTCTGGTTCTGCCAGCCCGCGCCCTGCGGGCAGTTCACGTCGATCTCGCACGCGGCGGCGGGTGCGATGCCCGGCGACGGCTGACCGCCGCCCGAGAGCAGGCTGAAGACGCCCTTGAAGTCGTGCACGAGCTCGCCGAGCACGAGGCGTCCGTGGAATGCGGCGCCGGCGGGCTCGAGGTACTCGATCACGATTTCGTCGCCCGCGAGCGGCTCGAAGGCGAACGAGCCGTCCAGGTTCGCGTTCGCGTCGATGTAGGCGCCGAGCGTGCGCGCGCCGTTGCCGGCGTGCACGAAGAGCTGCGCGCCGGGTGGGACCTGGAAGGCCGAGAAGGCCGCGGAGAGCGAGAGCGCACCCGGCGAGCGCAGCGCGAGGCGCCAGACGAGGTCGCCGCCGGGCAGCATTTCCCACACGCCCGTCTCCTCGGCGGACAGCGCGAGCGGCACGACGACACCGTAGTAGAGCGGCTCGCCCGGGCGGCGTTCGTTGCGCTGCGCAGCCTGCGCGGCGACGTCGATCGGCGGGACCTCGAGCACTTGCAGCGGCAACTGGAGGTTGGCCCACGTGCTGGGAGGCGTGCCTCCGTAGGAGACTTGTGCGGACGAGCGCGCGGCGCACAGGCCCACGATGGCGGAGGTCAGGGCGAAGAGCATCAATCGAACGGAAACTCTCATGAATGTCCTCTCAGTAGGGGGGAACGAAAAGAACGGCCGCTTGCCTCGCGGCGCGCGACGAGGTCGAACCTACCGGGGGAGCCCGGATTTCGACAGTCCCCTCGGGAGCGGAACGAACTCCACTTCGTCACGGTCACGTAAATGCTCGTGCGACTGTGCCATGAGCGCGGTGTCGCTGGCGAGGAGGACATGCTGCGCGTGATCGGCGAAATCGACTTCGAGGACGGAGTGGCGGACGGACGCAGTGGACCTCCGCGCCCGCCCGAGCCGGGGCGCCGAAGCCGCCCCTCGATATCGAGGAGGTGCGCCGCCGGCACCGCGAACGAAAGCGACGCGGCGAGGCCTGAGTCGCGTATCCTGTGCGCACCATGACCATGCTGCTGCTGATCCGCCGCCTGCAAGAGAACAAGAAGCTCGAGGCCATCGACGACGGCGCGCGCCGCGCGCGCCTGCTGCGTTTCCGCCGCGAGAGCGACGCCGAGGAGCGCATCGCCGCGCTGGAGGACGAGCTCGGCCACCTGACGCTGGTGTGCCAGTCGCTGGCCGAGCTGTGCCTCGACAAGAAGCTGATCAGCGCCGAGGCCCTGGCCGGCAAGATGCTCGAGCTGGATCAGCTCGACGGCGTCGCGGACGGCAAGCTCGCGCCGCGCAAGCGCCGCATCAAGGCGCGCGCCGGCAAGTCGCCGAAGTAGCGGCATGCATTCGTCCGGCCGCTGCGCGCGTCTCCCGGGCGCTCGTCACTTGCGCGCGTAGAAGGTCTGGTCGAACCGGCGGTCGTCCGGACCGTCGTGCCGGTAGACGCGTACCGCCTTGAAGTCCGACCCGCACGCGGAGCGGTTGTCCTCTCCGTTGTCGAGCCAGTGGTACTCCTTCTGGTAGTCGGGGAATTCACAGAACACGGTCGCGCCGCGTGGGACGGTGACGGGGCCATTGGTCGTTCCCGTGATCGTGAGCGTGTGATCCACGTCGAGACGATCGGTGGTGGGGGGGCAGGAATCGCAAGGCCCGGACGACTCGCTCTCCGACCCGAGCGCAGGAGCCGAGAGTTCGTTCCGACGCGCTGGCTAGCGATCGGGCGATCGCGTGCGCGACGGCTCGCGCACCCGTGCGCCCTTGCGGCCGCTCAGTCCGTCGCCCAACTCGGCCCGCGCTCGCTCGGCGAGGGCCTCCAGCTCGTGCACGACCTGCGGATGCTCGCTCGACAGGTCGCGCGTCTCGCCGGGATCCGCTTCGAGATCGAACAGCGCGAGCCCGATCTCCGCGCTCGCGTACTTGACCGGCTTGCCGCCGCTCGCACGCGCCGTGTCGGGCGCGAGCGTGCGGTAGCGGTGCGGGAAGTGCAGCTTCCAGCGCCCGGCGCGCAGCGCTTCGAGTGCGTTCCCGTCGTAGTAGAAGTACAGAACTTCGTGCAGCGGCGCCGCGAGCCGCTCGCCCTCGAGCAGCGGCACGAGGCTGCGCCCATCGATCGGCAGCTCGGGGCCCGTGCCGAGCAACTCGGCGATCGTCGGCAGCACGTCGATCAGCATCACCGGCTCGTCGCACACGCTGGCGGCGGGAATGCGAGCCGGCCAGTGCGCGAGGAGCGGTACGCGCACGCCGCCTTCGAAGGCCGTACCCTTGCCCTCGCGCAATCCGCCGCTCGCGCCCGCGTGCTCGCCGTAGGACAGCCACGGTCCGTTGTCGGACGTGAACAGGAGCAGCGTGTCGCGCGCGGCGCCGCTCTGCTCGAGCGCGTCGAGCAGCCGGCCGAGCTCGGCGTCGATTTCCTCGAGCACGTCGCCGTACAGCCCCGCGGCCGACCGACCGCGGAATGGCTCCGAAACGGCGAGCGGCACGTGGGGCAGCGGATGCGCGACGTACAGGAAGAACGGCCCGCCCGCGTGCCGTTCGACGAAGGCGGCGGCGCGCGCGCCGATCTCGCGCGTGAGATCGGACGGGTCGAGATTCCAGCCGAGCACGTGCTCGTCGGGCGCATTCGGAGCGGGAAGGGCGCGTCCTTCGTAGCGCGGCAGATCGCCCCAGGCCTGCGGCGACTCCGGGTGCGTCGGGCACATGTCGTGCGACCAAGGCACGCCGTACCATTCGTCGAATCCGTGCCGCAGCGGCGAGTGCTCGGGCGGGCGGCCGAGGTGCCACTTGCCATACAGAGCGGTCGGATGGCCGCGCCGCTGGTACAGCTCGGCGATCGTCGTCTCCTGCGGCGCCAGGCCGCGCTCATCCGTTGGCCCGAGCGCGCCGCCGATGCCGATGCGATTGGGATAACACCCCGTCAGCAGCGCGGCGCGCGAGGCCGAGCAGACCGACTGCGCGGCATACGCGTTCGTGAAGCGCATGCCGCCGCGCGCGAGCCGATCCAGGTTCGGCGTGCGGTAACCGCGGCGCGCGTCCTGCTCCGGTCCAGGGGCGATGAAGTCGCCCCAGCCCATGTCATCGACGCAGATGAGTACGATGCTCGGATCCGGAACGGTGCGCGCACGGTGTGTCGCGCAGGCGGCCGCCAGCGCCGTTGCGAGCATCACGGGCAGCACGAGTCGCGGGATCGGCTTCACAGCAGTCCCGCCTGCCGCTCGTGCAGCGCGGCATAGCGGCCCCCGGCCGCGAGCAACTCTGCGTGCCGCCCGCGCTCGACGATGCGCCCGTGTTCGAGCACCAGGATCTGGTCGGCGCCGCGGATCGTCGACAGCCGGTGCGCGATCACGAAGGTCGTGCGTCCGCGCATCAGCGTCCGCAGCGCCTCCTGGATCAGCGCTTCGGACTCCGTGTCGAGGTGACTGGTGGCCTCGTCGAGGATCAGCACGCGCGGATCGGAGACCAGCGCGCGCGCGATCGCGACGCGCTGACGCTGGCCGCCCGAGAGCTTGACGCCGCGCTCGCCGATCACCGTGTCGAGTCCCTGCGGCAGCCCGGCGGCGAACTCGAGCACGTGCGCGGCCGTCGCTGCCGCCTCGATCGCCCCGGCGTCCGCGCTCGGCCGCCCGTAGGCGATGTTCTCGCGGATCGTGCCGTCGAACAGGAAGGAGTCCTGCAGCACGACGCCGAGCTGTTCGCGCCACGAGCCGAGCTCGACATCGGCCAGGTCGATTCCATCGGCGAGCACGCGGCCGCGCTGCGGGGTCGCGAAGGCCGCGACGAGGCCGATCAGCGTGCTCTTGCCGGCTCCCGAAGGACCTACCAGCGCCGTCGACGTGCCCGCCGGCGCCTCCAAGTCGATGTCATGCAGGACCCAGCGCTCTTCCTCGTACGCGAAGTGCACGCCTTCCATGCGCAGGTCGCCGCGCACGCGTCCCAGCTTGCGCGTGCGGCGCGGATCGACATCCTCCGGCGTCTCGCGCAACAACTCATCGACACGCTCGAGTCCGGCGAAGGCGTCGGTCAGCTCGGTGCCCAGGCTGGCGAGCATCACGACCGGCGCCGCGAGCAGACCCAGGCTCATCGCGTAGGCCAGGAAATCACCGCTGGTCATGCGTCCGTCGAGGATGTCGCTGCCACCGATGTAGAGCACGATCACGCCGGCCGCACCCATGAGCACCGAGGCGGCCAGGTGCAAGCCGGCGCTGGCGGACAGCGTGCGTCGCACGTTGTCGAAGATGCGCAGAGCGCCCGAGGCGAAGACCTGCGCCTCGCGTTCCTCGGCGTGGAAGCCCTTGACGACCCGCACGCCGGAGAGGCCCTCGGCGAGCCGCCCGGCGACCTCCGACTGGATCTTCATGCGCTCGCGGTAGATCGGTCGGATGGTCTTGAAGGCCCAGAACAGCAGCGCGCCGAACGCGAGCAAGACGAGCAGCACCGACAGCGTGATGCGCCACGACAGCCAGCACAGCAGCGCGAATGCGCCGAGCGCGGTGATCGACGAACCGACCAGCTCGACCAGGCCGGTGCCGACGAGGTTGCGAATGCCCTCGATGTCGTTCATCACGCGCGTGACGAGCGCGCCGCTCTTCTGCTTGTCGTACCACGCGATCGCCAGGCGCCCGACGTGCCGCTGGATCTCGATGCGCTTGTCCGCGATCAGTCGCTGCGCGGATTTCGACAACAGTTGCACCAGCGCCCACGCGACCAACCCCTGCACGATCACCGCGCCGCCGCAAGCGAGCACGAGCGGCACCAGCAATTCGCGCCGGCCGCGCTCGACCACCTCGTCGAGCAGGAACTTGCCCGCCGCGGGCAGCATCAGCCCCGCGCCGCGGCCGACCAGGAGCAGCAGCAGGCACCCCAGCAGCAGGCCGCGGCGCGGCGCGAGCAGTTGCGCGAGCAGGCGCAGCGCGTCCCGCCATTCGACGCGCTTGCGCCCGGCCTCACTCGAAGGCCCTCGAGCGCTCGTGCGTGCGGCAGTCGTCATTCCGGGTAGCGTAGCTTGACGGTTCCGCGCGCAGGCCCGAAACTGGAATGCTGCGCGTACGGCCGACGCGCACGGGAATCCCCATGCGCATCCAGTCCTTCGTCGTATCCCTGCTGTTGTCCGCACCCGCGCTCGCCACGAATCAGGTTTGGGTCGTTGGTCCGGTCGCGGGGCCGGGGATCGACTTCACGTCCGTGCAAGCGGCCGTCACGGCCGCCGGAAACGGCGATCTCGTCTTGATCCGGCCCGGCCCCTACGCGGCTGAGACCGTCGTTCTCCAGGGCAAGTCGCTGCAGCTGGTCGGCGACGTCCGGCTCGGGCAGGTGGATACGCACTGCGCGCTGGTCGCCGGCGCCGGCGGCGCCGCATCCGACTGGATGCTGCGCAATCTGGTGCTGCACGCACCGGGCGACGGCCTCGCCGCGCTGGCTCTTTCCGACAGCATCGGCACGGCCTGGGTCGAGGGCTGCACGCTCGCGGCCGAGCCGGGCTCGGCCGCCAACGGCGCGCTCAACGCGCATTCGGTCGGCGGCTTGCTCGTCATGCGCTGCGATGTGCGGCCTTCCGGCGGCACCGCGATCGAGGTGAGCGCCACGCCCGTCGCGCTGTGGAACTCGATCGCGTATGGCGCTGCCGGCGCGATCGGCGGTGTGCTGCAGGTACAGCCGGGCGCGGGCCTGTCGAGCGACGGGCCGGTCCTATCGACCGGCTGCGTCTTCGAAGGCGGCGCGGGCGCGCCGGCCGCGGCGGGCTGCGCGCCCGGGGCCGGCGACGGTGCGGTCGGGCTGGCGCTGTCCGGTGCTGCGAGCGCGCTGCTGACCGAGACCATCCTGTTCGGCGGTGGACCGGGTTCGGGCGGCTCGGGCTGCGGTAACGGCGCGCCCGGCGCCGAGACGAACGCGCCCGGCGCGACCTCGGTCAACCCTTTCGGCTTCGCGCGCGGGCTGGAGGTGCCATCGCCGATCCGCGAGGGCGAGTCCTTCCTGATGTCCTTCCACGCGATCCCCGACGAGTTCGCGTTTTGCGCGTGGTCGCTCGAATCGGACTTCGCCGCGCTGCCCGAACTGTGGACCGTGATCGGGCTGGGCGGAGCCGTGACGATCTTCCCGGTCGGCCTGGTCGAAGGCGGCGGAGCGGTGCCGCTCGCGTTGACGGCGACCGAACTCGGCGCCGGCATCGAGTTCGCGACCATCTACGCGCAGCCGATCTTCTACACGCCGTTCTTCCCGCCGGGCGCCGATTGGAGCCTTGGTGCGCCGAGCGCCATCGTGGTGCTCGACCGTTCGCTGTAGCCGCGCTCGCGAGCGACCCCCGTGCTGACACGCCGCACGCTGCTCGGATCGATGGCTCCTCCCGCGCTAGCCGGGCTCGCGCTCGATCCGCGCGGCGTCGCGCATGTGCTCGAGGCACTGGCGGCGTATCCGGCGCACGCGAATCCGAACGAGGCCGCGCGCGACGAGGATTTCTGGCTCACGGTCAGCCAGGCCTTCACGCCCGATCGGTCGATGCTGAACCTCAACAACGGCGGCGTCTGCCCGTCGCCGCGCGTCGTGCAGGAGGCCGTCAAGCGCTATCTCGACCACGCCAACACCGCGCCGGCCTACGTGCTGTGGCAATTGCAGGATCCGCAGAAGGAGACGGTGCGCAGCGAACTCGCGCGCGGTTGGGGCGTCGATACGGAGGAGATCGCGATCACGCGCAATGCGTCGGAGAGCCTCGAGACCTGTTTGTTCGGGTTCGACCTCGAGCCCGGCGACGAGATCCTGACCACGCGCTACGACTACCCGCGCATGCTGACGACGATCGAGCAGCGCGAGCGCCGCGACGGCGTGAAGATGGTCAAGCTCGACCTGCCGTTGCCGGTCACTTCCGCCGCCACGGTCGTCGAGCGCTTCGAGCGCGCGATCACGCCGCGCACGAAGCTGATCCTGATCAGCCACGTGATCTTCCTGACCGGGCAGGTGCTGCCGGTCGCCGAGGTCGTCGCGCTCGGCCGCCGCCGCGGCATCCCGGTGATCGTGGACGGCGCGCATGCATTCGCGCACCTCGACTTCCGGATCAGCGACCTCGACTGCGACTACTACGGCGTGTCGCTGCACAAGTGGTTGTTCGCGCCGCACGGTTCGGGACTCTTGTACGTGCGCCGGGACAAGATCGCGGGTCTGTGGCCGCTGATGGCCGCCGGAGCGCAGCAGAGCGCCGACATCCGCAAGTTCGAGGAGATCGGCACGCACCCGGCCGCGAACTTCCTGGCCATCGCCGATGCGCTGGCCTTCCACCGCGGCCTGGGGGGCGCGCGCAAGCTCGCGCGAATGCTCTACCTGCGCGATCGCTGGGCGAAGCGCTTGCTGCAGAACCCGCGCGTGCGTCTCCGCACCTCGCTGGAGCCCGGTTGGGCGAGCGGCGTTGCGAATTTCAGCGTCGACGGGCTCGACATGGCGAAGCTCCAGGCCTGGCTGTGGACGAAGCACCGGATCTTCACCGTCTACATCGGCAAGCTCGACGGCGACGACTCGGTCGAGGGCTTGCGCATCTCGCCGTGCGTGTACACGCTGCCCGCCGATCTCGATCGTTTCTGCGACGCGGTCGAAGTCGGCATTCGGACGAACATGGCGACGTGAGTCCGGGACTTCCGCGCGTCGCGATCGACTACCTGCCGGCGACCACGCACTTTCCCGGCGTCGGCCGCTACGCGCGGGAACTCGTGCGCGCGCTGGTGCGGCTGCCGCGCGCCGAGCGCGGCGAGCTCGTGCTCTTCGAGTGGGGCAGCGAGCCGCGCGCGATCGGCGAGCCCTGGCTGGGGCTCGACGGGCACCTCGATGGCGTCGAGCGCGTCTCGCGCCGACTGCCGCGCCGGCTGCTCGAGCTCCGCGCGCGCATCGGTTTCGACGCCGCATCCTCGTGCGGAGCGCTCGACCTGTTCCACCGGATCCACGCGCACTACCCGCCGCTGCGCGGCGTGCGCCAGCTCTGGCCGGTGCCCGAGCTGCCCGCGCGCGGCACTGCCGCCGAGACGGCACTGCGCGCACGCCTGGCCGAGTTCGATGCCTTTCTCGTCGCCAGCCGTGACGCCGGTGAGCGCCTGCAGCGCGACCACGGCATCGCCGCCGCTCGTATCCACCGCGTGCGGACCGGTTGCGAGCACTGGCTGCGCGAGCAGCGCGATCCGGTCGCGCGCTTGGAGCCGGCTCAGCTCGTCGTGCTCGGCGCGCTGCGCGCGGGGCGCGGCCACCGCGCGATCCTGGAGGCCTTCGCGCGGCTGCACGCGCGCAAGCGAGCCGCCCGGCTGCTGCTGATCGGTTCCGACGGACCCGAGCGCGTCCCCGTGCTGACGCGCGCCGCCGAGCTCGGGCTGGCGACCTGTGTCGAGTGGATCGGGCAGCCGATCGAGTCGCGCATGCCCCGCGTGATGGCCGAGTCGGCCGCGCTCGTGCACCTGTCCGACGGCGAGCTGACTCCGGTCACGCCGCTGGAGGCCTGCGCATCGGGCGCGGGCGTGTTGGCGAGCCCGCTGCCGGCCTTCTTCGAGGCGCTGGGCGAGGAGGCCGTCTGGGCGCCGCCCGCAGCGGTCGAGGACCCGGCCGAGCTCGCGCGCCTGCTCGAGCGCGCCGTCGAGCTCGGACTCGATCCGGCCGCGCAGGCGCGCCGACGCGCGCTGGCCGGCGCGTACACGTGGGAGGCCAACGCGCGCGCGACGCTCGACGCGTGGCGAAAGCTCGCCGGGCACCCCGCCGGTGCGTCAAACTGAGGCCATGCCGAAGCCGTTCACAAGCGTTGCCGTCGTCGTCGTCGCCGCCCTCCTGTGCGCGACCCTCGCCTTCGTCCGCGGCCCCGCGCCCGAGCTGCGCAAGGCCTGGATCGACGGCGCGGGTTGGCGCGAGCTCACGCTCGCCGACTTCCAGAACGTCAACGGCGATGCCGACACGTGGTCGCAGCGCGGCGACGTGATCGCATGCACTGGCAAGCCCAACGGCGGCGCGCGTCTGAAAACACCGCTGACGAACTTCGAGCTCGTGCTCGAGTGGAAGCACCACGAGCACGGCGGCAATTCCGGGTTGTTCCTGTGGTGCCCCGAGTCGGCTTTCACCGATCTCCCGCGCGGCACGCTGCCGCGCAGCGGCATCGAGGTGCAGATCCTTGATCTCGGCTACGAGGAGCAGTGGCTCGAGTCCAAGGGCGCGCGCTCGGACTGGTTCACCAGCCACGGCGACGTCTTCCCGGTCGGCAGTTCGAAGATGACTCCGTTCACACCGCAGAAGACCTACGCCTTGCCGGGCGGCGAGACCTTCCGCGTGGGCACGCCCGACGGCTCGCGCAGCTTCCCGAGCGAGCGCCTGACACGCGCGGCGGGCGAGTGGAACCACTACTACGTGCGCGCGCTCAATGGCGAGGTGCGCCTGTGGGTCAACGGCGTCGAGGTCAACGGCGGCAACGCCTGCGCACCCGCCACCGGCTTCCTGGCGCTGGAAGCCGAAGGCGCGCGGATCGAGTTCCGGAACATGCGCGTGCGCGAGCTGCCATAGACGATCCTCCCACCATGTCCCAAGCGACCCCCACCTTGATTCGCCCCACTGAAGAGCACGTGTTGCTGCGCGACCTCGCGCGCCAGTTCACCGACGAGCGGATCCGGCCCGCCGCCGCCGAGATCGAGCGCAC
>VGZE01000091.1 GCA_016872755.1 Planctomycetota bacterium | reverse complement strand
TCGCGCGGCGCGTAGAGCGCGAGCTTGCGCTCGCCGGCGCGCATCGACAACTGACCGCCCCAGAGGTTCGGCGACAGCGGCGCGCCCTCGATCCAGGCCGTGGCGGCGAGGCGCTTGCCGGTCGCCAGGTCGAGCCATTCGATGCGGCGCTCGCCGCCGCGCAAGACCTCGACCGCGACGCGGTCGTTCCAGACCAGCGGTTCGCCGGCGATCTCGCCGTCGACGGTGTGCACCCACGACTCGCGCGGCGCGAAGCCCGGCGGGGGAGTCGCGGCGACGCCGGTGCGGGCCGCGCAACCAGCGCGCGTGTACCAGGTCCCGGCGGGGGCCACGGCATCGGCGCTCGCGGCCTGCGCGGACGGACCTGCCGCGGAATCCAGCAGCGTTGCGAGCGCGATCCAAACGGTGAGCGAGACGACCGATCGATGCATGCGTGTCGAGTTCGGCCCCCACCGTCCCGCAGCAGCCTGCTCCGCCGCGAGGAGGGCGCCAATTCGAACAAGAGCCTATCATCGAGGGCCCCGCAGGCGGACGTCACCCGAATGCAACAGTCCTTCTCCCCCGAACCCTGGCGCGCGCGCTTTCCGATCCTCGCGCACACCAACTACCTGGTCAGCCATTCGCTCGGGGCGATGCCGGCGGCCGTGCACGAGAAATTGCGGCTCTTCGCCGACCAGTGGGCGACGCGCGGCGTGCGCGCCTGGGGCGAGGGGTGGTGGAGCGCACCGGTCGACGTCGGCAACGTGCTCGCGAAGGTGTTGAACGCGCCTGCCGGCAGCGTGGTCATGCACCAGAACGTCTCGGTGATCGAAGCGCTGGTCGCTTCCGCGCTCGACTTCTCGGGACCGCGCAACAAGGTCGTCTACACCGACCAGAACTTCCCGACCGTCATGTACGTGTGGCAGGGCTTCGAGAAGCTCGGCGCGCGCATCCACGTGGTGCGCAGCGAGGACGGCCTGACGGTGCCGACCGAACGGATGCTCGAGGCGATCGACGAACGAACGCTGATCGTCCCGATCAGCCACGTCTTCTACAAGTCGAGCTACCTGCAGGATGCGGCCGCGATCTGCAAGCGCGCGCGCGAGGTCGGAGCCATGGTGCTGCTGGACACCTACCAGTCGCTCGGCACGGTGCCTGTCGACGTGCAGGCGCTGGGCGTCGACATGGTCTGCGGCGGTTCGGTCAAGTGGCTGTGCGGCGGCCCTGGTGCCGGCTACCTGTACGTGCGGCCGGACCTCCTGCCGCGCCTCGAGCCGCGCATCACCGGCTGGGCGGCCAGCGCCGCGCCGTTCGCGTTCGAGCCGCGGCAGCGCTACGCACCCGGCATCGAGCGCATGCTGCATGGCTCGCCGGCGGTCGCCGCGCTGTACGCGGCGACGGCGGGTTACGAGATCCTGCTCGAGGTCGGTGTCGAGCGCGTGCGCGCCTACAGCCAGTACCTGACCGAACACCTGCGCCAGCAATTGCTCTCGCGCGGCTTCGCGGTGCACAGTCCGGCCGAACCGAAGTGGCGCGGCGGTTCCCTGACGGTGGGGTTGCGCGAGGACGAGGACGGCAAGGCGATCGTCGCCGCGCTCGCCGCGCGCGAGATCCTGGTCGACTACCGGCCGGGCGCGGGGATCCGCGTCAGTCCGCACTACTACAACCGCCGCGAGGAGCTCGACGAATTCGCGGCGGCGCTGACGGAGCTGCGCGAGAAGCGGTCGTGGCGTGTGCACGCCGCGGCGGCGAAGAGTTACTGAAGGAGGCGCCACCCGCGCCGGAACGAGCATGGAATCCGCTCTCCCCGCCTCCAGCCGGCCCATGGTGGTGCGCTCACCCGACCAGGGTGGGAGCGTGCGCGTCAATCGCGAATTCGTCGAACGGCTCGGGTTGACCGCGGAAGAACTGCGGCAGCAGGCATTGATCGACTGGATCCACCCGGAAGATCGTCCGGCGCTGAAGCAGTTGCTGCGGGCGGCTTGCGGACGCGCGAGCGCTCGGCATCGCGCGCTCCGCGGCGAGTGGGTTCGATTCGACTGGTAGGCCCGTGTCCACGCCGGTGCGCTCGCTGTGCTGGGTCAGTGCGATTCCGCGCCCGAGCTGGCTGCAGCGAATGCCGGTATCGAGGCACCTGCTCGCAGCAGCAACATGTCTGAACTGCTCGACGCGATGGCTCGCATCGTCGAGAACAACAACCCTGGCATGCGCTGCTCGATCCTGCTGCTCGACGAGAGGCGCGAGCACATCGTCGGCGGCGCGGGACCAAGTCTTCCCAAGGCGTACAACGCTGCGGTCGAGGGCCTGCAGATCGGGCCGACGGTCGGCTCTTGTGGTACCGCGGCCTTCTGGAAGGTCCCCGTGGTCGTCGAGGACATCGCACAGGATCCGCTGTGGGCGCAACTGCGCGATGCGGCCGCCACGGCCGGTGTTTGTGCCTGCTGGTCGCACCCGATCCTCGACGCCGAGGGCGAGGCCCTGGGTGCCATCGCGCTCTACAATGACCGTCCGCGCGCGCCGACCCGGGCTCACATGGACGGCCTCGAGAGCGCCGCGCGCATGGTGGGGCTGGCCGTCGAGCGGCACCGCCTGGAAGCGCAACGCCACCATTCGGCGAAAATGGAGGCTCTGGGCGTCCTGGCCGGCGGAGTCGCGCACGATTTCAACAACCTGCTGACCGTCGTGCTGGGCAATGCGGAACTCGCCGTGAAGGGGCTTCCCCAAGACTCCGACGCCCGGAATCACCTGCGCGAAATCGTCGACGCCAGCCTGAGCGCCGCCGAGTTGTGCGAGCAGATGCTCGCGTACGTCGGGCGGGGGGCTCGGTCCCCGGAATCGGTCGATTTCAATGAGCTGATCGCTGCGCAAGCCACCTTGCTGAGGGTCGCGCTCTCCAAGAAGGCGAGCCTCGTCCTCGATCTTCACCCAGGACCGCTCGGCGTGCAGGCGGACCGTAGCCAGTTGCGCCACGTGGTCATGAACCTGATCACGAATGCCTCCGACGCAATCGGAAACTGCGCGGGACGGATCGAGGTCCGCACCCGGTTGCGCAGTTTCACGCGGGAGGAGCTTCAGAGTGCTTGCCCGGATTCCAACCTGTCTCCCGGTGAGTACGTCGTGCTCTCGGTGAGCGACACGGGATCGGGCATGACCCCGCAGACCCAGGCGAAGATATTCGAGCCCTTCTTCTCGACCAAGGGAGCCGGGCATGGTCTGGGCCTGGCCGCCGCCCAGGGCATCGTGCGCGGGCACGGTGGCGCCATCGCCCTGCAGTCGGCGCTTGGCGCGGGGACGACCTTCCAGGTGTTGTTGCCTCGAGCGTCCCTTCTCGACCGGGTCGTCGTGCCGCCGGACCGGCCCGTGTCCGGAAGGTCCAACGCGCGCATCCTCGTTGTGGATGACGAGGCCCCGGTGCGCAGCTTGTTCCAGGCCGTCCTGGAACGAGCTGGTTACGAGGTATTGCTCGCCTGCGACGGCCAGGAGGCGATCGAGGTCTTCCAGCGCGAAGCGGAGTCGATCCACTGCGTGCTCCTCGATCTGAGCATGCCGAGAGTGGACGGCGAGGAGGCCTTCCGCGAGTTGCGCAAGCTCCGCGGCGATGTGCCGGTCATCCTGAGCAGCGGGTACGCCGAGCAACTCGTGATCGATCGCCTGCGCAACACGGGCGTGGCGGCCGTCGTGCACAAGCCAGTCGAGATCGGCGTGCTCCTGGACAAGGTCGCCGACGCTCTGCACCCCTCCCGGCCGGGCGCCCGAAGCGGGCGATAGATCCGGCCTCCGGGCCAGAGAGGGACTGCGCAAGGAATCGGGGAAAACGGTCGAAGTACGGGCTCGCCACGGGCTCGCCCCGGCCCCCCCCATGCCCGATTCCGAACCGCGCGGCTCCAAGCCCCTTCAATGGCACCGGCTCTACTACTTCGTCGCCGCATTCGACCTGTTGACGGTCTTGCTCGGCCTGTACCTGAGTCATCGCACCCGCTCGATCTACGAGCACTCGATCACCGTCAACAAGGCCTGGGCGGCGACGTTGACAGGCGTCTCCGAACTGGGTGACTTCGCCTCCGAGGTGAATGCGCCGGGCAACGACGTGTTCGACTCGAAGGATGTGGTCGCCGAACGCAGGCGACTCGACTCGGCCCTGGCCAGATTCGATTCTCACCTGCTCGGACGGAGGGTGGCTCTCAAGGCCAATCCCCTCGGTCTCGACGTGGCTCCCGTGGAGCGGCTCCTCGAACCGGTGGCGCCGGCCATGACCGCGATGACGAGCGAGGCCCACGCGATCTTCGATCTCTACGAGCAGGGCGAGCACGACCGCGCGGCCGAGCGCATGGCCACGATGAACCGCCGCTACGCCGAGCTCAATCGGACGCTCTCGATCATCCGCGACGGCATCTCGGGCATCCAGACGCGCGTGTTGTCGGATCAGTCCGCCGCGGCGGCTGCGCAGCGCCGCTACGAGTGGATCGTCGCCTTCGCGATCCTGGTCATGATCGTGTGCGTGACCCTGTATGGTCACCTCGTGGCGCGCGAGGCCGGCCACAGCCGCGAACTGTCCCGCGCGCGCGATCGCGCGCTGGAGACATCGCGCCTGAAGTCCGAGTTCGTCGCCAACATGAGCCACGAACTGCGCACGCCCATGAACGGGATCATGGGCATGACCGGGCTCCTGCTCGACACCAAGCTGCAGCGCGAGCAGCGCGAATACACGGAGACGATCCGGACTTGCGCCGATTCACTGCTCGTCGTCATCAACGACATCCTCGATTTCTCCAAGATCGAAGCGGGCAAGCTGGACCTGGAAGTCGTGGACTTCGATCCGCGCACGACCGTCGAGGAGACTTTGGACCTCGTGGCGGAACGCGCGCAGTCGAAGGGCCTCGAGTTCCTGCTGGAGTTCCGGTCGGACGTGCCGCGCTGTCTGCGCGGGGACCCGGGGCGCATCCGGCAGGTACTGCTGAACCTGGTTGGCAACGCGATCAAGTTCACCGAGCGCGGCGAGGTCCAGGTCTCGGTTCTCCGCGTCGAATCCTCCGCTGACGGGGAGAGCATCAAGTTCGAGGTGCGCGACACCGGAATCGGCATCTCGCCGGAGGCGCGAGCGCGGTTGTTCCAGCCTTTCGAGCAGGCCGATGCATCGATGACCCGGCGCTACGGCGGCACGGGACTCGGTCTGTCGATCTCGAAGCGCCTGACGGAACTCATGCACGGCACCATCGGAGCAGAGTCGGAGCCCGGAAAAGGCTCGTGCTTCTGGTTCACCGTGCGACTCGAGCGCGGGGTCGTGCGCGAGGAGATGACCGCGATCCGCGCTCGCCCTTTGCAAGGCCGGCGTGCACTGATCGTCGACGACAACCCGACGAACTGCAAGATCCTGCGCGAGACGCTGGGGTTCCTGGGCGTTCAGGTCGTGGAGGCCTGCGACGGCCTCGACGCCCTCGCGAAGGCGCGCGAGTGCGACGCCGCCGGCCTGGTCCTCGACGTCGCGATCCTCGACGTGCAGATGCCGCGCATGGACGGTCTGTCGCTGGTGCGGGCGCTGCGCGCGGAGCGCGCTCATGCGCGCACGCCGATCGTCCTGCTCACCGCGAGCATCGCGCGCCTGGATCCCGCGGAGCAGGCGGAACTCGGCATCCACTCCGCGCTCCTCAAGCCTGTCCGCCGTGCGCGCCTGCTCGAGACGCTCCTCGAGGCGGTCAGCGGCCCGACGCCGGTTCGGGCGGCCGTGCGCTCGGCCCCGCTCTCTTCCGAGGAGCCCGCCGCAACGCTGCCGGCTTCGCGCGGGCGCGTCCTGCTCGTCGAGGACAACTCGGTCAACCAGCGCGTGGCGTCGCGGCTCCTGACCCGGTTCGGTTGCCAGGTGGATGTCGCCGCGAACGGTCGCGAAGCGATCGTGGCCTACGAATCGGTCGCCTACGCTCTCATCCTCATGGACTGCCAGATGCCCGAGATGGACGGGTACGAAGCCAGCCGCGCGATTCGCGCGATCGAGGGTCGCACCGGGCGTCACGTTCCGATCGTGGCCCTGACCGCCTCGGCGATGCGCGGCGACCGCGAAGCGTGCCTTGCGGCGGGCATGGACGAGTACTTGGCGAAGCCGGTGCAGATGGCCGAACTCGCCCGCGTCCTCGAGCGCCACCTGCCGAACGCGCCGGAAGGCCAGAACCAGCGCGCGATTCCGGCCTGAATTTCGACTCCCGGCGCGTCTTGCGTCAGGCGGGTTCGCGCTCGACGAGGTCGCAACGCCTCACGATCGCATCCTCGCGCAGGCGTTCGAGGATCTCCGACCTGCGCTCACGAGCCCACGCATCGACGGCCGCGGTCCAGGCCTCGGCTCCGGGAAAGTGGAGCAAGTCTCGCTCGCGCGGGCTGCGCACGAGACCGTTGAACCAGATCTCCTGCTCACCCTCGTGGTAGACGATGGCGAACTGCTCGCTTCCGCCGCGAACCTGGTTGGGGGACAGATACTCGATCCAGTATCCGCGCCTGCGCGCTCGGCGCTGCGCGGCGTACACAGAGAGCGCGCCGGCCGCGCACACCACAGCGAAGGCGCCGGCGGCCCACGCCGACCACTGCCACAGCGCTTTGGTCACGAAGGCACACATCACCGCCAACAGCGTCCAACCGCGCCAACCCAGGGGCGTAGGTGACATTCGGCCACAGGCTACTTGCGCGCTCCGGGCAGGAGGAGGGGGCAACGCAGTTTCCGGGCACGCGAGGCTTGCCGTGCTCCTCCCGCGTCATCCGATGCGGCGTGTTGCCGCCAGCGCGCAAGCGAACAGCAACGCGAGCAGTACGAGCCCCACCCATTCGCGCACGCCGCGCGGTCGCGTCGGCGAGCCGCCCTCGGCGCGCAGCACGAGGTCGAGGGGGCCGAACTCGGTCCCGGCTCGTCGCAGCGCGCGCAAGTTCGGCGAGGGCCCGCGCGTTCCGTGAAGCTGCGCATGCGCGATGCCGCGGCGACCGCTCCACAGCGCGGCCGGCTGATCGAACCCGAGCTCGATCGAGTATCGCCGGCCGCGGCTGTCGGGGAGCGGATCGAAGGCCGCGAAGGCATGGCGTCCGAGGCCCGCCGCGACCGCGAAGGTCCCGCTGCGCAGCGGGGCCTGTTCGTCCGCGCCGCGCACGGCGAAGCGCGCGCTGTTCGCCGCTCCGGCCGGCATCGGCAGCACGAAACCGCTCCACTCGTCGGACGCGCATACGATGTCGAACTCGTGTCGCAGGCGCGGTTCGGTGTCGGTCTCGGCCGCCGCGCGGGCTCCGAGCCGTGCGCGTACGCGCACCAGCGGCGCGAACGGCACGCGCTCAATGTGTTCGCCCGGAGACAGGCGCAGTTCGTAGGCGCGTTTCGGCAGCAGCTCGAGGCGACCGAACTCGAAATCGATGGTCCCCACGCTCGCGCCGGCGCGACCTGTCGCCTTGCTCAGCGGCGCGGTCGTGCCGACCTCGAAGATCTGCGCGAGCACGGCTTCCGGAGCGGGCCTGTCGAACCAGTGCCCGGCGAGTTCGATGCGCGCGAGTTCGTGCGCGCCGGCGCGTTCGACCACGCTGATCTCCTGTGTCAGCGGCGTGGCGACCGTCAGCGCGCCGGATGTGAATTCCAGCGGCTGCGTGCGCACGTCGACCCAGGTCCGCGCCGCCGCCCATTCGGCGACCCACGCCAGCAGCAGAACCACTACCAGGGCGATCGCGAAATCACGCACGAGCGGGGGCGGTCTCACGAAGACACGACGAGCCACTGCCCGCTCCACAGCACCCAGACACCGAACAACACGGCGTAACCCGCCAACGCGCCGACCCACAGCCGGGTCGTCACGCGCGTGCCCCCGGGCCAGCCGCGCAGGGCGAGCGCGACTAGCACGCACATGGGCGCGAGGGCCGGCATCAGGTAGCGTGCGCTGCCGACGCCGCGCGATGCGACCAGCAAGACCTGCGCGGCCACGGCGACGGCGCAGAACAGTGCCGGCGCCCGGTTCTCGCGCCATGGCAGCGTGCGCACGAACCCGACGGCGAGCACGAGGATCGACGCCAGCAGCGTCAGTTCGACGGCGCGTGGGAATCCGCGCGTGTTCCAACCGGTGCGACCGACCAGCGTCGAGCCCAGGTCGAGCCAGCTCGCGCCGCCCAATCCTCGTTCGAGCCGGCCGGCAGCCGCATCCAACGAAGCAGGCAGCGCCGGCGAGTGGTGGCTCGCCCATAGGCCGAAGGCGAGCGCGCCGAGCGCTGCGCTCGCGCCGAGTCCGAGCGCGATCCACGTGACGCGCGCGCCACGCGCCGCGGCCGGCATGAAGGCGCCTGCGACGGCCGGCGCGAGCAGCCAGATCGCGGTGGTCGTCTTCGTCGCGGCGCCGGCTGCCACGACCGCCAGCAGCACCGCGAACCAGGTGCGCGGACGTGCCGAGGTCGCGACGCGTGCGACGCACAGGCAGGCGAGCGCGCCGAGCAGCACGGCCAACGTGTCATTCGTCACGCACGCGGCGGCGCGCGCGTGCGCGGGCAGCAGCGCGGCGCTCAACCCCGCCGCCAGCGCGGAGGCCTCGAGCTCGAGCCACGCGCGCGCCGCGGCGTAGATGGCAATGCAGGTCCCGATGAACCACACGAGCGACAGCACGCGCGCGCGCGCCAGCCGAGCTTCGGGAGTGGGGCCGCCCAGCATCGCGATCCAGGCGCCGGTCAGCAGGTACGCGAGCGGCGGCTGATTCGCGGCGTTGTAGCCGGGCGCATAGCCGTCGTAGCTCGACGGCGCGGCGATGCGCGGTGCGAAATCGACGCGCTCGGTCCAGCGCGCGCGGTCCATGCTGGCGGCGATATCGCGCTGCAGCTCCGCGGCCTCCGCGCGTTCGACCGTCGGGAAGCGCCGCAGGATCTCGCACAAGGCCTGCGGGTTGCGCTCGAAATCCTCGGCGCGGACATCGCCTCCGCCGCTCGGCAGGTGTCCGCGCGAGACGAGCTCGGCGAACTCGTAGTGCCACGGCTCGTCCTCACCCTGCCAGGCGGGGAGCAGCGCATGCCAGCACAGTCCGTGCAGCAACGCTACCAGCGCGACCCATGCCCAGGCGGACCTCTCCTTCACGATTAGAGCTTGCCCGAGCACCGGCGGGAACGCCAGTCGAGCCACGGCTTCGCCCCGAGCGTGCGCGTGAGCGGTCGCACACTGCGCGGTGAGCCGTCAGAGTCCGGCCTTGAGCAACGTCAGGCTCGCGGGAGCGCCGAGCGCTGCCGTCAGCGCGAGCGGGTCGATGAACGCCGGCTGTGTGGCGATCGTCGCTCCCTCGTTGCCCCCCGTCAGCGGCGCGGCCGTACCGGTGACCGCGATCACGCCGGACGCAGGCACCTGGCCCATGCCGAGCACACTGATCGGTCCACCGAGCAGCGCGACGCCCGAGAGCTGCAGGAGCAGCGTGCCGGAGTGCAGCGTCGGCGCGATCGCGAGCACCGCGAACTCGCCCGGGGCGCCGTGCAACGTGCCCGCGATCGCCTGGCCCTCGCGGATCGGCGCTGTGAACTGCGCCGAATGCGCGCTGCCGAACAGCGCGGTCACGCCACCACCGACCAGCCAGGTTGGCGCACCGGCGAGGCCTTGGGCGCAAGCGCCGAACGCGGGACCGCCGCTGCCGCCCTGCGGAGCCGTGCCGACGAGCACCGCGCTCGTTCCAGGGCCGACGCCCGCGATGCCCGCGCCGCCCGGGCCGCCGCCGATACAGCCGAAGAGCGGGTGCGCGTACCCGCTCGAGCCCGTTCCGCCGACGATGACCGTTCCCGAAGCGAACAGCGCGCCGCCGTTCAACTGCACCCCGGCTCCTCCCGACGACGTCGTGCCGAAAAAGAACACGCCGGTGAACGCGGGCACGTCGCCGCCGCGCACGTCCGAGTCGAATACGTGAACGGGTCCATTGGAGGACAATCCACTCCCTCCCGGAGGGGGATTGCCCTTGCCGAGCCCGCTGCCGCCGCGCAGCTCGCAGCGGACGAACGTGACGCCCGCGGAATCGGAGACCGCCGCGCCGAGACCCGGCCCGCCGAGCGAGGCCGAGCCGTGGAGCACGCAGTCTTCGACCCAGACCGCGCCCGCCGCGAGGTGCACGACGAGTCCATAGGGATTGGCGATCGAAGTGCCAGGCACGCGCAGGCCGCGCAACAGGATGGGTTGGCTCGCCTGGGTGCCGTAGATCCGCAGGCCGCCCTGGATCACGACGTTGGCGCCGAGGTCGGCGATCAAGGTCAGTCCTCGGTTGGTGATGAAGACCGTCTCGGCAAAGCTCCCGTCCTTGACGAGCACAGTGTCTCGGTCGGCGCTCGCATCGACCGCGGCCTGAATCGACGTGAAGTCGACGCCGGGGCCGGCCTGATCGTCGACGACCCAGACCTGATTCTGCGCGAGGACGGGTGCGGCATGCAGCGCGAGCCAGAGCAGCAGCGAGCGAGCGGAAGGGGACGGAGCGATGCGGGCCGACATGGGGAAGCCTCACAACCTGAACGCTTCGAACGGAGTGTGCCGCCTCAGCTTAGCGGCGCCGCGAATTCCTGCCGCGCGAGCGGAGTAGGATCACGTCCATGAGAATCCCCATCTCCCGGCGCGCCGCTTCGGGCACCTCGCGACCGCTGCGCCGGCTGGAATCCACGCCGCGATGAACGGCACGCCCGGCCTGCTACCGCTGCTCGTCATCGCGCCGCGCGCTGGGCTCGCGACCCTCGGGATCGCGCGGCCGGGCGCCGGGCGTTCGTCGGTGAGTCTCGTCTGCGAGGATCTGCCGCGCGGCGACCGCGCCGCGACGGCTGCGATCACCGCGGAGCTCGCGCGACTCGGGCGAGCCGGCCTGCTCGGCCTCGGTCCGGGCTCCTCACTCGCGCTGCTCGCAGCATGCACGAGTTCCAGCGTCGTTGCCTGCGCTCTCGTCGGCGGAGCGCTCGTTCTCGAGCGGTTGTCAGCCGAGCGTCCCAGCCAGCCGCTCGAGCTCGCGCTCAATCTCGGCTGCCCGTTGTTCGTGTTCCACGGCATGGCCGATCCGGAATTTCCGCCCGCGCACGTCGCGTTCGCGCGAGCGAAGCTCGACCAATTCGCGCGGGACGCGACCTTCGAGTCGGTCGAGGATGCCGGAGCGGGCTGGTGCGACCCCGCGCATCCGGGGTATCGTCCTGAGTCGGCCGGCCGCGCCGTTGAGCGCGCGCTCGCCGCGCTCGCGACCGCCGCGGAACAGGAACCATGAGCCACGAGAGCTACAGCGTCTACGACTTGTCGTCGGGCAAGTTGCTCGCCAATCGCTTCCGGATCGGCCGCCCATTGCGCCAGAACGGACTGATGGCGGCCTTCCACGTCACGGACGCCGACGGCACCGCCGGTGACCTGCTCTACTTCGCGCCATCCCTGTTCGAGAACCTCGAGCAGGCGCGCACGCTTGCGAACTCCTTCGAGTCCTGGCGCCGGGTTCGGCACTCGGCCGTGCCGCAGGTGCGCGACGTGATCCTGGGCGGTTCGCACGCGCTCACGACCGGTCCGCTGCTCGTGTTCACCGAGAGCGCGCCCGAGGAGACGCTGCGCAAGCGCCTCGAGCAGGGCCGCTTGTCCACCGACGATGCGCTGCGTCTCGGACGCCAGCTCGTCGACGGCCTGGTCGAGATCCACGCGCACGGGCTCGTGCACGGCGACATCAAGCCCGACACGGTGCACGTCGTCGGCGAAGGCGCCACCTTGCAGGGACAGATCGTCGACGGCGGCGTGACGCCCGGCCTGTGGCACGCCAAGCACCTGGGCGAGCGGACCGCGCTGATCGGCACGCCGTTCTACGCGCCTGCCGAGCAGTTCGGCGGCGATGCACCCGACGTGCAATCGGACATCTACAACCTCGCGACGACGCTGTTCGAGGCCGTCGCGGGCGTGCTGCCGTGGCCCGGCAAGCACTTCCTCGAGGTCTTCCAGGCCAAGCTCGACAAGCGCCCGCCGATCGTGCGCGCGCGCGCTCCGAAGATCGCGATCTCCGACTCCTTCGAGGACGCGATCGCGCGCGGACTGATGGCCGATCGCTCGGCGCGTTTCGGCACGGCTCAGGAATTCCTGAGCGCGCTGCAGAGCGCGACCTAGCACTGCCATGGGGGGGACCGCGATGGGAGAGCTTCGCACCGGCGATCCGCACGCCGCGCTGCCGCCGTGGCCGGTGCGCTTCAATCTGTGCGAGTACTTCCTCGACCACAATCTCGAGCGGCGCCCGGCCAAGGTCGCGTTGAAGGTCGGTCGTGAGGTACGTACCTATGCGCAGGTCGCCGAGCGCGCGCGCCGCTGCGCCGCCGCGCTGCGCCGCGCCGGCGTGCGCGCCGAGGACCGCGTGCTGCTCGTGCTCCCCGAT